>NZ_LR877185.1:2284499-2595992 GCF_903995135.1 Pseudoalteromonas sp. 3J6
TTGGTATTTGTACAGAGTTTTCAAAAGTAAAAAAGAATGATAGCAGTATCATTCAGTGCCAATTTAATCCTCGGATTAATTGGTATCTACTTTAGTATTCAATATTAACTTCTGGCGAAGTTAAACTGTCACGAAACAAAGACCCGTTTGGGTTGTATGGTTAAGTGACTAAGCGTACACGGTGGATGCCTTGGCAGTTGGAGGCGATGAAGGACGTATTAACTTGCGATAAGCCTAGTCAAGCTAGTAAAAAGCACTTGAGACTAGGATTTCCGAATGGGGAAACCCACCTGCTTGCAGGTATCGTTAACTGAATACATAGGTTAACGAGGCGAACGCGGAGAACTGAAACATCTAAGTACCCGTAGGAAAAGAAATCAACCGAGATTCCGATAGTAGCGGCGAGCGAAATCGGAACAGCCCTTAAGCTTATTATGTGTTAATGGAAGGCTCTGGAAAGTGCCACGATACAGGGTGATAGTCCCGTACATGAAAACGCATTTTAAGTGAAATCGAGTAGGTCGGAGCACGTGAAACTTTGACTGAATATAGGTGGACCATCATCTAAGGCTAAATACTCCCAACTGACCGATAGTGAACCAGTACCGTGAGGGAAAGGCGAAAAGAACCCCTGTGAGGGGAGTGAAATAGAACCTGAAACCGTGTACGTACAAGCAGTAGGAGCCCCTCGAGGGTGACTGCGTACCTTTTGTATAATGGGTCAGCGACTTATATTTTGTAGCGAGGTTAACCGATTAGGGTAGCCGTAGGGAAACCGAGTCTTAACTGGGCGAATAGTTGCAAGGTATAGACCCGAAACCCGGTGATCTAGCCATGGGCAGGTTGAAGGTTGAGTAACATCAACTGGAGGACCGAACCCACTAACGTTGAAAAGTTAGGGGATGACCTGTGGTTAGGAGTGAAAGGCTAATCAAACCGGGAGATAGCTGGTTCTCCCCGAAATCTATTTAGGTAGAGCCTCGGACGAATACTTACGGGGGTAGAGCACTGTTAAGGCTAGGGGGTCATCCCGACTTACCAACCCTTTGCAAACTCCGAATACCGTAAAGTAATATCCGGGAGACACACGGCGGGTGCTAACGTCCGTCGTGAAGAGGGAAACAACCCAGACCGCCAGCTAAGGTCCCAAAGTCATAGTTAAGTGGGAAACGATGTGGAAAGGCCCAGACAGCCAGGAGGTTGGCTTAGAAGCAGCCATCCTTTAAAGAAAGCGTAATAGCTCACTGGTCGAGTCGGTCTGCGCGGAAGATGTAACGGGGCTAAACTATGCACCGAAGCTGCGGATTCAGAATTTATTCTGAGTGGTAGGGGAGCGTTCTGTAAGCGGTTGAAGGTGTACCGGGAGGTATGCTGGACGTATCAGAAGTGCGAATGCTGACATGAGTAACGATAATGCGGGTGAAAAACCCGCACGCCGGAAGACCAAGGGTTCCTATCCCATGTTAATCAGGGTAGGGTAAGTCGACCCCTAAGGCGAGGCCGAAAGGCGTAGTCGATGGGAAACGGATTAATATTTCCGTACTTGGTATAATTGCGATGGGGGGACGGAGCAGGCTAAGCAAGCATGGCGATGGTAGTCCATGTGAAAGTGTGTAGGCTAGTGACTTAGGTAAATCCGGGTTGCTGTTAGGCTGAGACACGAGACGAGTCACCAAGGTGATGAAGTTGCTGATGCCATACTTCCAGGAAAAGCCTCTAAGCTTCAGATTATACCGAATCGTACCCCAAACCGACACAGGTGGTCAGGTAGAGAATACTAAGGCGCTTGAGAGAACTCGGGTGAAGGAACTAGGCAAAATCGTACCGTAACTTCGGGAGAAGGTACGCTCCGATTGGTGATGAGACTTGCTCTCTAAGCTGATTGGAGCCGCAGTGACCAGGTGGCTGGGACTGTTTATTAAAAACACAGCACTGTGCAAAATCGCAAGATGACGTATACGGTGTGACACCTGCCCGGTGCCGGAAGGTTAATTGATGGGGTTATCTTCGGAGAAGCTCTTGATCGAAGCCCCGGTAAACGGCGGCCGTAACTATAACGGTCCTAAGGTAGCGAAATTCCTTGTCGGGTAAGTTCCGACCTGCACGAATGGTGTAACCATGGCCACGCTGTCTCCACCCGAGACTCAGTGAAATTGAAATCGCAGTGAAGATGCTGTGTACCCGCGGCTAGACGGAAAGACCCCGTGAACCTTTACTACAGCTTGGCACTGAACATTGAACCTACATGTGTAGGATAGGTGGGAGACTTTGAAGCAGAGACGCTAGTTTTTGTGGAGTCGTCCTTGAAATACCACCCTTGTAGTTTTGATGTTCTAACGTTGGCCCCTGAATCGGGGTTACGGACAGTGCCTGGTGGGTAGTTTGACTGGGGCGGTCTCCTCCCAAAGAGTAACGGAGGAGCACGAAGGTTGGCTAAGTACGGTCGGACATCGTACGGTTAGTGTAATGGTAGAAGCCAGCTTAACTGCGAGACAGACACGTCGAGCAGGTACGAAAGTAGGTCATAGTGATCCGGTGGTTCTGAATGGAAGGGCCATCGCTCAACGGATAAAAGGTACTCCGGGGATAACAGGCTGATACCGCCCAAGAGTTCATATCGACGGCGGTGTTTGGCACCTCGATGTCGGCTCATCACATCCTGGGGCTGAAGTCGGTCCCAAGGGTATGGCTGTTCGCCATTTAAAGTGGTACGCGAGCTGGGTTTAGAACGTCGTGAGACAGTTCGGTCCCTATCTGCCGTGGGCGTTTGAGAATTGAGAGGGGTTGCTCCTAGTACGAGAGGACCGGAGTGAACGAACCGCTGGTGTTCGGGTTGTCATGCCAATGGCATTGCCCGGTAGCTACGTTCGGAACTGATAAGCGCTGAAAGCATCTAAGCGCGAAGCAGGCCTCGAGATGAGTTCTCACTAGACTTTTAAAGTCTCTGAAGGGCCGTTGAAGACTACAACGTTGATAGGCAAGATGTGGAAGTGGTGTGAGCCATTAAGCTAACTTGTACTAATTACCCGTGAGGCTTAACCATACAACGCCAAACGCGTTTTATGTGATAGTGAAACAAGCGAAGAAGTTAATAGACTAAAGTAGATTACTGAAGACATTTTATTATCAGAATTCCAAATTTTAGTTAGTGCGTAGTAATACGGACTGACACCAAATTTGCTTGGTGACAATAGCGTTTTGGACCCACCTGACCCCATGCCGAACTCAGTAGTGAAACGAAACAGCGCCGATGATAGTGTAGCATTTGTTATGTGAAAGTAGGTCATTACCAGGCTCCAAATAAGAGAAAGCCCGATTCGAAAGAGTCGGGCTTTTTTACGTCTACAGGAAAGTGAAAATACTAGCTATCAGCCGTCAGCTATCAGTTGCACAGCGTCAAACTGACCACCGTATCGTGGGTTTAGTATCTCGACAATATTCTAGGTGATTGCCGTAATTAAGTAGCGCACCGACTCCAATTAGTCGGTATTTACTTTGAGGTTTTTTTATGATCATTAAAGCGAGCTTAATGGCGTTAGTGACTGAGAAAAATATAATTTTGCTTTGTTACTGGCTTTGATTTAGGATCAAAACAGTTTAAAACCATGAATGATTTGCCTGTGTATAGATTATTAATTAGCGCCTTATCCATTTTCTTTTGTGTTTCTGTATCAGCAGTTGAAGTAACTGATCTATATCAAGATATTTTGGTCGTAGAAGATAAATCTCGTGATACTCGTTTAGACGCTAGCCGCAAAGCGTTGCTTAACGTATTAGTAAAAGTGAGTGGTGACAAAAGCGCAGATGAAAATCGAGTCGCTAAGCAACGCACTAAAGATATATCCGATTATATGCTGAAATTTGAATATGATGAGCGTATCCCCGGAGAGCTTAAATTATTAGTTAAGTTTGAAGCACGAAAAATCGATGCACTAATCAAAGAGCTTAATTTGCCATTATGGGGAATGCAACGACCACTGGTTGCAATCTGGTTAGGGATTGAAGATAACAGGCAACGAGAGCTAGTAACTCAAGAAAGTTACCCACAGTTAGAGCAGCTTATTTATGATAAGGCAAGCCGTCGTGGATTACCTGTCGTTGTGCCTTTGCTTGATTTACAGGATAGACGCCTTGTTGGTGTCCCTGAGGTTTGGGGGAACTTTTCTGAACCAGTAGAAGAGGCATCTAAACGTTACAGTGCTGAGCGCAGTATTACTGCTAGAATGTATCAAGAGTTTAACTCCGATAATTGGGTATTAGATTGGCGTTTTACTAATGACGAAATGTTTGAGTCTAACCGAATTATTGGCTATAGACAGCAAATCGTTGCGCAAATGATTGATGATTTAGCGCAAGGTTTAGCTGGCGAATATGCGATCGATCCGAATGCGTATTATGAGCAACGTACTGCCAATTTGACCTTAAAAGGGACAGGTAATTTTGTGTATATAGAGTTGGCAAAGCGCCGTCTACTCAACCTAAGTGTTGTCACCCAAGCGGTTATTATACGTAAAACTCCCGATTCTGTTGAATTTAAGCTAGATCATACCGGCACTGTAAACGATCTTAAAAAAGCCCTTGGTCTTGATAATGCCTTTAAAGATTATGTCGACCCCCGTGCTTTTTATCACATAGTTGATAAGCAAAGCCTAGAGTATCAATGGGTTGAAAACTAATGCTAACTCAAGAGCCAATGCAAATGGCGCTACCGGTTACTTTACCGGATGATGAAACATTTGCCTCTTATTTTGGGGGAGAAGACTCATTAGAGGTTAACCACCTTAAAGATAGCTTTTCTAAGCTATCTCAAGCTTTTCAGTATACTTATTTGTGTGGCTTAGGAGACTCAGGTAAATCCCACTTGTTATACGCCACCTGTATTCAAGCCCAAGAGCGTGGCTTATCGAATATGCTGCTATCAATGCGAGAAGTTCTACATTTTGGCCCGATGGTTTTAGATGGTCTTGAGGCGCTAGATGTATTATGTATTGATGATGTTCACTTAGTGGCGGGTAATGATGCATGGGAAAAAGCGTTATTTAATTTCTTCAACCGCTTTAATGAGCCTAATAAAATGCTGGTAGTAACTGCTGATTTACTGCCAAATATGCTTAATATTAGCTTGCCTGATTTAGAATCACGCTTGAAGTGGGGGACCACCTTTCAAATTCGCTCCATGAGTGATGATGATAAAGCACAAGCGCTAGTAAAGCGGGCTAACATGCGCGGTCTTGAACTGAGTGACGAATGCGCGCGGTTTTTATTAACCCGTTTAAGTCGTGATATGCGCGCATTATTGGATGTATTAGACAAATTAGATCACGCATCCATGGCTGCACAGCGAAAATTAACTATTCCTTTCATAAAATCAACGCTAAAGCTGTAGTAGGTCTAGAATCTAGACCCCGCTTTCAGTTATCATTAGCTAACTAAATTGTAATCACCTTCTTTGAAAGATCAGGTATCGAATGAACTTAGAAAATATATTAGCGCAAGCACTTGAGGCAGTTGCCAGTGCCAGTGAAATCGCGCAACTAGAAGAGATCAGGGTTAACTACCTTGGTAAAAAAGGCGAGATCACCAGCTTACTTAAAACACTGGGTAAAATTGCTCCTGAAGAACGCAAAGAAGCAGGCCAGGTAATCAATCAAGCTAAGCAAGATGTGCAAAGCGCAATTAATGACAAGCGTGAGCTTTTAGCGAGTAAAGCACTAGAAGAAAAACTAGCTGCTGAAACTATCGATGTAACTTTACCAGGGCGCGTTATGCCTTCTGGTGGCCTTCACCCAGTAACACGTACAATTGAGCGTATTGAAAGCTTTTTTGGTGAACTAGGCTTTGAAGTTAAATCAGGCCCTGAAGTTGAAGATGATTTTCATAACTTTGATGCCCTAAATATTCCTGAGCACCATCCTGCTCGCGCCGACCACGATACCTTTTACTTTAATCCTAAGTTGGTGTTGCGTACTCAAACTAGTGGTGTGCAAATTCGTACCATGGAAACAGAGCAGCCGCCGCTTCGTATAATTTCACCAGGGCGTGTATATCGTAATGACTACGACCAAACACATACACCTATGTTCCATCAGGTGGAAGGTTTAATGGTCGATACGGACGTTAGCTTTACTGAGCTCAAAGGTATTTTACATGACTTCTTACGTAACTTTTTTGAAGAAGATATGGAAATTCGTTTCCGTCCTTCATTCTTCCCATTTACAGAGCCCTCAGCTGAAGTTGATGTAATGGGTAAAGATGGTAAATGGTTAGAAGTATTAGGCTGTGGCATGGTTCACCCTAACGTACTTAAGTCTGTTGGTATCGATCCTGAAAAATACACCGGTTTTGCTTTTGGTATGGGTGTAGAGCGCTTAACTATGTTGCGTTACGGCGTAAACGATTTACGTGCGTTTTTCGAAAACGACTTAAAATTCCTAAACCAGTTCCGTTAAGAGTGAAGAAATAAAATGAAATTTAGTGAAAAGTGGTTAAGAGAGTGGGTAAATCCTGCAATTGATACGCAAGCTCTTTCGGAACAGCTTTCAATGGCTGGTTTAGAAGTAGATGGCGTAGAGCCGGCAGCAGCCAAATTTAATGGTGTTGTTGTAGGTGAGGTGGTTGAATGTGGCCAGCACCCTGATGCAGATAAACTACGTGTAACAAAAATTAATGTTGGTGGTGATGAACTGCTTGATATTGTTTGTGGTGCACCAAATTGCCGCCAAGGTATTAAAGTTGCTGTTGCCACTGTTGGTGCAGTATTACCAGGTGATTTTAAAATTAAAAAGGCCAAACTTCGTGGTCAACCATCATACGGCATGTTGTGTGCGTTTGATGAGCTAGGCATTAGCGAAGAGGGCGATGGCATTATGGAATTGTCGCTTGACGCGCCGATTGGCACAGATTTACGCGAATACTTAGGATTAGATGACAACATCATAGATGTAGATTTAACCCCTAACCGTGGTGACTGTTTAGGTATTAAAGGCCTTGCTCGTGAAGTTGGCGTACTGAACAGCATTGATGTTAATACATTAAGTATTCCAGCGGTAGCACCGACAATTGAAGATAAAGTTTCAATAGAGTTGGTTAACGATGAAGCTTGTCCTCGTTATTTAGGGCGTGTTATCAAAGGCATTAACCTTAATGCTGAAACACCTCTATGGATGGTTGAAAAGCTACGCCGTAGTGGTGTGCGTTCAATCGACCCGGTAGTTGATGTGACTAATTATGTGTTATTAGAGCTTGGTCACCCAATGCATGCATTTGATTTAAATGCTATTGAGGGTGGAATTAAAGTACGTAGTGCAAACGCAGGTGAAGAATTAGTTTTACTTGATGGTAACACTGCAAAGTTAAATGAATCGACATTAGTGATTGCCGATCATCATAAAGCGTTAGCCATTGCTGGTATTTTTGGTGGTGAGCAATCTGGCGTTACTGAAAAAACAGCTGATATTCTGTTAGAAAGCGCATTCTTTAACCCTGTTGCCATTGCTGGTCAAGCACGTAGCTACGGTTTACACACCGATGCATCTCATCGCTATGAGCGTGGTGTAGACTTTGCTCTACAACATGATGCAATGGAGCGCGCTACAGCGTTACTGCTTGAAATTGTTGGTGGTGAAGCGGGTCCTGTTGTTGAAGCTGTGGCTGCTGATAAGTTACCAAAGGTAACTGAAGTACGTTTACGTCGTTCACGTTTAGACCGCGTTATTGGTCATCATATTGAAGATGCGAAAGTAACCGATATTCTGACGCGTTTAGGACTTGATGTTAAATTTGACAATGATAGCTGGAGTGCTGATGTACCAAGCTACCGTTTTGATATTCGTATCGAAGAAGATTTAATTGAAGAAGTTGCACGTGTATACGGTTATAACAGCATTCCTAATGTTGCACCAACTGCAAAACTGAAAATGACCACGCATGATGAGTCAACTGTTGCCCTGAGCCGTTTTCGTAATGCCTTAGTAACACGTGGCTATCAAGAAGCCATTACTTACAGTTTTGTTGACCCTAAAGCGCAAGCTATTTTACACCCTGAGTGTAATGCATTGGTATTGCCGCACCCAATTTCAATTGAAATGTCAGCGATGCGTGTAAGTTTAATGCCAGGGTTGCTTTCATCTGTTGCGTATAACCAAAACCGCCAACAACCTCGTATTCGCTTATTTGAACACGGCCTTAAGTTTATCAGTGATGTAAATGCTGAAAATGGTGTATACCAAGTGCCTGTTATTGGTGGCGTTATTACTGGTTTGGTTCATGGTGAGCATTGGGTTGAAGAAAAACGTAACGTTGATTTTTATGACCTAAAAGGGGATGTTGAAGCATTACTTGCAATTACCAACGATGTTAGCCGCTTTGAAATTAAAGCTGAGCAATCTGATGGTCTTCATCCTGGCCAGTCTGCCGTTATTTATGTTGATGGTAAAAAAGTAGGTTTCTTTGGTGCATTACATCCTCAAGCGCAAAAATCGTTAGATATCAACAATGCTACTTTTGTGTTTGAAATTGAAATGTCGGCATTAGAAAAAAGAAATTTACCTCAAGCTGTAGGGGTGTCTAAATTCCCATCAAATCGCCGCGACATCGCGATTTTAGTACAAGACAGCGTTAAAATTGGTGATATTTTAAACGTCATCGGAAAAGTTGGCGGAAATCAATTGGTTGACCTAAACTTATTCGATGTGTATAAGGGCAAAGGTATTGAGCCAAATTATAAGAGTTTGGCGATTGCTCTAACACTGCAGGCGGTTGATAGAACACTCGAAGAGAAAGATATCAATCAGGTAGTTGATAACGTGGTGGCCGCACTGGCCGAACAGTTTAATGCATCGTTGAGGGACTAGATATGGCGCTTACTAAAGCCGACATAGCTGAACACCTATTTGAAAAGCTCGGGATCAATAAAAAAGATGCCAAAGATTTAGTTGAAGCGTTTTTTGAAGAAATCCGCTCAGCGCTTGAAAAAGGCGAGCAGATTAAGCTCTCTGGATTTGGTAACTTTGATCTTCGAGATAAGAAAGAAAGACCGGGACGTAATCCGAAAACGGGAGAAGATATTCCAATTTCAGCGCGTCGCGTAGTTACTTTTAGGCCGGGGCAAAAGTTAAAGACCCGTGTCGAAGTAGGCACAAGCAAAAAATAAACAAAAAGGCAGCGCAAGCTGCCTTTTTTGTATCTGTTGTATTATTTCCGGGGAGAAATAAATTTTCCTTGGTTTATTTGGTGTAATGTTTGCACGGCGAGGGCATCTAAACTGTCTAAATTCTTTTCTTGTGCTATTAATTGCTGCTCAATTAATAATATATCGATATTTTTTATACCAGAGAGCTCTGCTATTTTGGCAAAAATGTACGCGTGCTTATATTGGTGGTGCTTATAGAAAAGGCTAATTAAAGAGGTGTAAATTTCTGGATCAGGTATTTGCTTAGCTTGATTTAACGCCAATGTGTTGTATAAAAAACCAATCGCTTTTTGCTCATCAACTTTAATGTAATAAGACGCTAAATAAAATTGCATTTCAGCACTTGTTTCCACCGCGGGGGTATTTTCTAGAGCAAGTAGCCGGGTGAGTGCCGTTTCATCATTGTTTCTTGACCAATGGTAATAGAGTAGGCCAGGGTGAGTGGTTGCATGTGTTTGCTGATAAATACGTGCCATTTCTCTATTACTGGTGAGGTAGGCTCGTCGACGGGCGGTAGTTTTACCTTTTAGTTTTATATGCTGAATATTAGCGGCTAAGCCAATACATTGGTTGTAATGCTCAAACGCTTTGAGTAGTTGATATTTGTTCTCATCGGTTGGTTGTAAGGATTCGCGGTAGCGAGAAAAAATAGTACGCTCTCGCAGTGCCTTACAGTGGCTATCGTGGTTAAGGTCATTGCATATGGCGGGTGATTGCGCACAAACATCTTCAACGGTAAAAGATTCTTCACACCCTGCAAGCAACAATGCAAAAGTGAGGGTTATGCGCTTAAAAGCCATCCGAGTCTCTCAATTTATTAGGGTCTGTTGACCTTTCAAGGTTGAATTTGCAGCAGTCTGTTTGGTATAGAGGCAAGGCAGAGCCTATGTGGTGTGGTTATTCCCCATAAATAGGCGATAACGCAGCATCAATGCCAAACAGGCGCTGCCCGAAGGGTTCTGCCTAGGGGCGATTTACTCTTTGTTGCCTACATGGATGTAGGTAAGGGGCGTGAGCAGGACGCGGAAGCTTTGCTCGGTTTTGACTTAGCCCACTAGGTTACAAACCTCGCGCCGCGATTAAGCTGCCCCTAGTTTGAACAAATTTTAATCCGCAAAGGTCAACAGACCCTCATATAATATTATTCTAGCCTAAACTTTAGTCTCTAACAGTAGAGAATAAAATGAGATTAAATTAGAATAGGCCTGCCCGAAGGAATGTGTTGCTCTCAAAATTCGATACATTCTTAGGCTATCCGTTCAAAATTGTTTAATTAGGTAAAAAAAAATGACCTCATCTCACGAGTTAGAATACACAAGTAGCTGGCAAGAACGTCAAGATTACGCTGAAAGCATGCAACCAATTATTGGTAAATTGTACCGTAATCGTGGTATTGAAATCGCTGTTTACGGCCGTCCATTAGTAAACTCAAGCACTATTGATATTATTAAGTCTCATAAATCAGTAGCCCAGTTTGAAGGAACTAAACTTCGCCTACGTGAAAGCTTCCCATTCTTAGAAGCTATCAGCAAAATGGAATTAAATTCTGCCCGTATCGATATTGGTAAATTAGCATACAGCTATTTATACACAGATGCTGCGAATGGCCGTTCAGTAGAAGAGTTTGTTAAAGACGAGCTAGCTGAAATTGTTAATTCTGAGCCTAAAGCGCCACGTGACGTAGTACTTTACGGCTTTGGTCGTATCGGCCGCTTATTAGCACGTTTGCTAATTGAAAAGTCAGGCCCATACGCCGACTTAAACCTACGCGCTATTGTTGTGCGTGGTGGTAAAGACGGCGATTTAGAAAAACGTGCAAGCTTATTGCGTCGTGATTCTATCCATGGTCCGTTTAATGGTTCAATTACCATTGATAAAGAACGTAATGCTATTAAAGCTAATGGTAGCTACATTCAAGTTATCTACGCTAATTCGCCAAGCGAAGTTGATTACAGTGCCTACGGTATCGAAAACGCACTTGTTGTTGATAACACTGGTATTTGGAAAGATGAAGCTGGTCTTGGTCAACACTTAGAATCTAAAGGTGCTGCAAAAGTATTATTAACAGCGCCAGCTAAGGGCAACATTAAAAATATCGTTTACGGTGTAAATAACCAAGATATTTTACCTGAAGATAAAATTGTATGTGCTGCAAGCTGTACAACTAATGCAATAACGCCAACATTGAAAGCATTAAACGATCAGTTTGGTATTAAGAATGGTCACGTTGAAACAGTTCACTCATACACTAATGACCAAAACTTAATTGATAACTACCACAAAGCAGAACGTCGTGGTCGTGCTGCGGCACTTAACATGGTTATCACTGAAACAGGTGCAGCTAAAGCGGTATCTAAAGCATTACCAGAGCTTGAAGGTAAACTAACAGGTAACGCAATTCGTGTACCTACACCAAACGTATCGTTAGCTATCTTAAACTTGAATCTTGAAAAGAGCACGACGGTTGAAGAACTTAATGCGTTTTTACGTGAAACAGCACTTCACTCAGACCTACGTGATCAAATCGATTACACAGCATCAACTGAAATCGTGTCTACCGATTTAGTTGGTAGCCGTTACGCAGGTGTTGTTGATTCTCAAGCAACGATTGTTGATGAAAACCGTGTTGTACTTTACGTATGGTACGATAATGAGTTTGGTTATAGCTGTCAGGTAGTTCGCTGTATGCGCGATATGGCAGAAGTCTCATTCCCAAGTTTACCTCGATAAACACTTGAGCAATTAAAAAAAGCCAGCACTTGCTGGCTTTTTTAGGTCTGAAGATTTTTAAAGTGTAGTGGTTATGGTACGCTTTATTAAATTGAGTACGTAGTAATAGGCGTTTAAAGTGCATTAACACGTACTTACCCCTTGGCTAAATCCTTTAGTCAAGACACACAGTTAACTAATAGGTTTGTTGTAATGAAAATCAGTAGCAATTTTGACAGTGGTAATATTAAAGTTATTGAAGCCACCGATCCGTTAAATATTCAGTTGGAAATTAATAAAGATTATCAGTCTGAGTTTTATCAGTGGTTTCACTTTCGTCTTGAAACAACGCCTTATCAACTACATCAGTTAAATATTAATAATCTTGATAATTCTGCATACCCAGATGGTTGGGTCGACTACCAAGCTGTTGCCTCATACGACCGTCAAACATGGTTTCGTGTACCGTCTTCGTATGAAAATGGCACACTAACATTTGAGCTTGAGCCTGAGTGCAGCAGCGTTTACTTTGCCTATTTCGCTCCATACAGCTACGACCGCCATTTAGACTTATTATCATGGGCACAAAGCCAAGAGCTTTGTCAGTTAGAGACGCTAGGTCAAACCTTCGATGGGCGTGATATGAGCGTGCTTAAGATTGGCCAGCCAAGTGCAGATAAAAAAGTCATTTGGGTTACCGCTCGCCAACACCCAGGTGAAACTATGGCAGAGTGGTTTGTAGAAGGCTTATTACACAAGCTACTTGATGATGAAGACCCACATGCTGCAGCCTTACTATCAAAAGCGGTATTCTATGTAGTACCAAACATGAATCCAGATGGCAGTGCACGTGGTCACTTACGTACTAATGCTAAAGGGGTTAACTTAAATCGTGAATGGCAAACGCCAAGCATGGAAAATAGCCCTGAAGTTTACTTGGTGCTTAATAAAATGCGCGAAGCAGGCTTAGACATGCACCTAGACATTCACGGGGATGAAGCTATTCCATATAACTTTGTTGCCGGTAGCGAAGGTATACCAAGCTATGATGCACGCTTAAAAGGCTTAGAAGATAGCTTTAAAGCCGCGCTTTTAACGATTACTCCAGAGTTTCAAGATATTCATGGCTACGATAAAGACGAACCAGGTCAAGCTAACTTAACAGTAGGTTCATCAGCGACCGCTGAAGAATTTAAAGCGCTTACTTACACAGTTGAAATGCCATTTAAAGATAATAATGACTTACCAGATCCAGATTACGGCTGGTCAGATCGCCGTTCATATCAATTTGGTCAAGACACGTTAGCAGCCATTGTTAATGTTGTAGACAACTTAAGATAAAACGTTTGTTTCAAAGGGTATCAATAATATTGATACCCTTTTTATTTTAAGCTAAACCGGCCGTACCAGAAAATAAAATTCATTTACCCACCACAGCACCAAAACATTCCAATACACCTTCTCGGCAGATTTAATACCGCATAGTCTATATCAACCTGCACTGCGTAAAACGTCATCGACAAGTCTATAGTGAGTTGTTTTGAAAATTAACTGTTAACAAGGTTGGGCACTTAAGTTAATATAAATTAAACAATAAGAAAGGCGGAAAAGATTAACCCCTTATTTCGTAAAGCTTATGACAGGTATTCTGAATAGCAGAGTATGGTAATTAATAATAATAAATATAACTGTGAGGATGTTCATGGAAGCTTTTGTAAGCGCCGTTAATGATGTTGTTTGGAGTAATGCACTCATCTATTTATGCCTTGGCGCAGGCTTATTTTACTCAGTGCTAACTCGATTTGCTCAAGTTAGACATTTTAAAGAAATGTGTAAGCTATTATTTAGCCCTAACACTTCAGAGAAAGGGATCTCGTCTTTTCAAGCCCTTGCGGTCTCGTTATCTGGCCGAGTAGGGGTTGGTAATATTGCCGGTGTTGCAGCCGCAATTGGTTTTGGTGGCCCGGGCGCTATTTTTTGGATGTGGGTTGTTGCTTTTTTAGGTGCAAGCACTGCATACGCAGAATCCACATTAGGTCAAATTTATAAATTAGAAGAAGACGGCCAATACCGCGGTGGTCCAGCCTATTATTTTGACCGTTGCTTGGGGCAAAAGTGGCTGGCTGTTTTATTTGCTGTATCGGCAATTATAGCCTGTGGGGTTTTCTTACCAGGCGTACAAGCAAACGCTGTAGGTAATGCATTCACTCAAGTATTTGGTGATGGCACTATGGTGTCTACAAGTTTTGGTGACGTAGGCAGCTTTAAACTGGTTGCGTTGGCTATTATTCTTATTGTTTTAGCGTTTATTATTTTTGGTGGTATAAGACGCATCGCTAACTTTACGCAAATTGTTGTGCCATTTATGGCGCTTGGTTACATCGTTCTCGCCTTAATTGTGGTATTTATAAACTTAGACAAAATACCGGGCATTTTCTCGCTCATCATTGGTGATGCATTTACAGCTCAAGCAGGCTTTGGTGCCGCAATTGGCTGGGGTGTTAAGCGTGGAATATACTCAAATGAGGCCGGTCAAGGTACAGGCCCTCATGCAGCGGCTGCAGCAGAGGTTGATCACCCTGCACAGCAAGGTTTAGTTCAAGCTTTTTCTGTTTATGTTGATACACTCTTTGTATGTACAGCAACGGCATTAATGATTTTAATAACGCAGCAATACAACATTGTTGGCGAATTACCTGCGGGTCAATTCATTGTACAAAACGTTGATGCAGCAACTGAAGTGGGGTCAGCAGCGTTCACCCAAATGGCGTTGTTTAGTGTATTTGGTGGCTTTGGGGAAGCGTTTGTAGGCATCGCCTTATTTTTCTTTGCTTTTACCACCATACTGGCTTACTACTTCATTGCAGAGACGAATATCGCGTACTTAAACCGCTACTTTAAAGGAAGTATTCCGCTTGTAGCCGTAAAACTTGTCATTATGTTTATGGTAGCCTACGGCATGGTTAATAGCTCAGGTTATATTTGGACTATTGGCGACATAGGCGTTGGCTTAATGGCGTGGATAAACATATTGGGTATATTAGCTATTTTCTTTGTCGCTAAACCGGCCTTAACATGTTTGAGTGATTATGAAGACCAGAAGAAGAAAGGTGGAGAAATCACGTTTGATCCCGTTAAATTAGGGATTAAAAATGCTACCTTCTGGGAAAAGCGTCTTGAGAAGCAATCTAAAGACGCTGAATAAACAGACCCTAATAACCTAATATGAACTATTGGGTTAAATTCAAAAAAGACAAAGAGCAATAAAACAAGTACAATGAAAAGCGCCGAAAGGCGCTTTTTTTATGCGTAGTATGGAGAGAGATGTATGGCGATTATTCGTTGCCCCAAATGTGCAAAATCAATTTCAGATAAACATCCGCAGTGTCCACATTGCCAAAGTAACGTTGCTGAATTAAATGCCGAGCAAGTTCAACAACTTCAACGTGAGCAGCGAATTAAAAAGCAGCAAATGTTTATGAACCACTCCTTTTTAGCGCTGATCTTATTTTTAGGTGGCTTCTTTTGTTTGTACTTCCTACAACCTCAAGAAAAAACACTTCAGTGGTATGCGTATACCTCAGCCATAGGCATTGGCTGTATTTGGTACCTTATTAACCGTATTATTTTAGTGACTCTGAAAAAGAAAAAATGACATGAATATTGACAACCTAGTACAGAATATTACTCCAGAATTATTTGAGCGCCTACAATATGGCGCATCAACAGGAAAGTGGCCAGATGGCACACCTTTATCAGATGAACAAAAACAACAAACAGTCCAACTTGTGATGTTGTATCAAGCAAAAGTAGCACAATCAAACGAGCAGTTTACCATTGGTGCAGATGGAGAAATGATCCAAAAAACCAAAGCGCAACTACAAAAAGAATTTAAATCAGATAACGAAATAGCTAGGTTCAGTGAAAATGATCTTTAAACACCTTTTTACACCAAAATGGAAACACCCGAAGCAACAAGTTCGTTTAGATGCGATTGAAAAACTTGATGTAGCACGCGACGTAACAATTTTAAGCACCTTAGCGCTTGAAGACTCATCAGCTGAAATTCGTCGTAAAGCACTGCAAAAAGTAAACGATTTACCGCTTTGGTGGAAAGCTTACAAGCAAGATCAGGCATTAAAAGATGTGGCTGAGCAACAAATTTCGTCTGCTGTATTAAACAGTGAAAGTAGCTTATCGGCACAGATTAAAAATGAGTATATTGAACGCTTTGCACCGGTTAAAACCCTTGAAAAACTAGCATTTGCAGAAAAAGAACTGCAAGTGAGAGTTAAGCTCTTAAAACGCCTAGCAAACCCTAAACTGATTGAAAAAGCCTTTAAAGAAGCCAATGAAGAGCTGCAACAGCAGTTAGTTGATTTAGTGATTACTCAGCAGTTAACTAAAGCACTGTTAAAGCATGCTCAAGGTGAAGCTAAAGTAGCGCTTGAAAGTCATCTTGAAAACGAGCGTTTAGCACTTGAAATGCCATCGCAAGTTGAAAACGCAACCCGTGTTATTTTAGCCAAGCTTAATGCATTGCGTGATAAAAATGACTACGCCATTGTTGACCCACAAGCCGCAGAGCTCATGGCACAATGGCAAGCTCTAGAATTAAAATGGCTAAGTGAAGAACATGTAAAAACCCTTGATGCTAAGTATATTTCAATTACCGATAAGCTTGATGCCCACATTGCCATACTAAAAGCGCAGCACGAAATAGAGCAGCAACGTTTAGCTCAGCAACAGCGCCAAGTGTTAGCGTTAGCTACGTTAGAAGCATTAAGTGAAGAAATTGAGAATGCATTACAGTTAGGCTTAGAAACGCCAGAGCAAATTCAGCAAGATTGGCTTAATGCAAAAGTAGCGCAAGCGAAAGACACGCTAGATAAAACGGAACTGGTGGCTGATCAGCAATCAAAACAAGTGATTAATAAGCTTGAGCAATTATTCTCACAAGTTGCTAAGTTGCCTGAGCTAACTGCGGCGATTAAAGAATATAAAATTGCCTACAATGCGCTTAGTGAAATAAAACCTGCAGAGCAACTTAGCGATTACGATCAACAGTTAACAGCATTCAATAATACCTTTAAAACTGCACGCAGCCACTTAAATTTACTTAGCGCTGATTTACAAACGTCATTTAAAGCTCAGCTTAATGCGCATAAGAAGCAGTTTTTAGCTGCAATGAGCGAACTCACTAAGCCGTTAGAAAAAACTCAAAGCCAAGCTAAGCGAAAAGCGCGTGATGTTAAACGTTTAATTGAAGAAGGGCGTTTTAATGTTGCATTTGGTGTATTTAAAGGCTTCGAAGAGCTATTTAATGCCCTAACTGAGAAATACCAACAGCCGCTGGTTAACTTAAAAGCTGACCTAGAAGCGCAGCTAGCTGATGCTAAAGATTGGCAAAAGTATGCAGCGGCCCCTAAACGCACTGCACTTTTAGAAGAAGTAACACTGTTAGTTGATGAGCCTTGTAACGATCCGCAACAGCGTGCTGACCAAGTTAAAGTATTGCGTAAGCGTTGGAATGAACTAGGTCGCCTTGATACAGAGCAAGAAAAGCAGCAAGGAAATGAGTTTGATGAAAAAATTGAGCTATTGTTCGCACCTTGTCGTAGTTATTTCGCAGAGCAAGAAATCCAGCGTGAAGCGGCTAAAGTAGAGCGTGAGCAACTAATAGCGAAAATGCATGCACTGCATTTACAAGCGACAGAGGATGCTGATTTAGATTGGAAACAATTTGAAAGCCACTACAACCGATTACAAAAAGCATGGCGTAGTGTAGGTAAAGTTGATCCTAAAACATACCGAATTTTAAACGAGCGTTATAAGGCAGAACAGCAGCTAGTTGTATCTTCACTTAATGCGTTTCATAAAGGCAATGCCGCACTTAAAAATGAGCTCGTTGAGCAAGCGCAACAGCTATCTCAAAGTGAAAACCTAGCAGAGGCGTGTCAGCAGTTAAAGCAGTTACAGCAACAATGGCAGAGTATAGGGTTTGCAGGCTTAAAAGCTGAGAATGCACTATGGCAAAAATTCCGTGAGTTTAATGATGCAACATTCACTAAACGCAGCGAAGAGTTTGAGCAGCAAAAACGCGAGCAAGGTGAATCAGATAAGCTAGCAACAGCCGAACTAAATGAGCTCGAAGCGGCTTTAAATAGTGTTGAAGGTAAAGCCCAATTACTTGATCTGCAAACCAAAGTTAAAGGGTATATGCCATTTAAATCGTTAACGCCTAAAGTATCCGCTTTATTGTCAGCTATAGATGAAAAGCTAACCGGATTAGCCGCCAAAAACGAACAAGCTAACTTAAACGCATTATTTGTTGCGCTTGAGAATAATGAACCAGTGCCAAGTCAGTATACTGGTGTGGTAAAAACGTCATTAAGTATCGAGCAGTTGCTAACGCGTATGGAAATACTAGCCAACGTGAGTTCGCATGACTCAGCGCAAAGAATGGTTGAGCAAGTGGCAATGCTAGATGACAAGCACCGTGGAGACCACGCTGATTTAAACTATTATTTAAAGCAATTAATTGCACTCAGCGAAGGTTCAGTCAAAACTGACACACTAGCAAGGTTAAAAGTTATTTTTGCTGTAAATTAACTTTTATCAACTAAAATAAAAAAACCGCTATTAAAGCGGTTTTTTATTATGGCTACTTACTGCCAATACGATTAATGAATAGGGTTTTGTATGAAAATTTTTGTTTTTATTTCACTATTATTTTTAACTGCCTGTAACAGCACTCAGGGTATTTCAGTTTATTCATTTACAAATTCAGAGGTTGAGTCGTTACTAAATAAAGAGTTACCTAAACTAAGTGAAAAAGTTAGCCTGATGGGCTTACCTGTGCAGTTTGATGTAAATGATTTAAGCGTTAATATTGGTCCCGACAACAGTGATTATGTTTTATTAGGTGCTGATTCGAGCGCCGAGATTAATGCCTTTGCATTAAAGTATCCTGTGCGTTTAAAGTTACAAATACAAGGCACGCCTTTTTATGATAGCGAGAAAAAAGCCGTATTTTTACGTAATGTTAAGTTACGCGATTCAAGTATCGATGCAGGGGGTTTTAAAGGTAATTTAGAAGTGCTGGATAATGAGGCGATGGATGTCATGAATGCATTTTTAGCGGTTAACCCTGTTTATAAGTTAAATATGAACGACCCTAAAATGGCACTGTTAAGTAATTTACCCTTAGATTTAAAAGTAGTCGAAGGCGCGATTAAGCTAGTACCTCGGTTATAATTTAGATCTAATAAGCGTAATAAAACGTATTAACTGACCTTATTATTAATAGATTAGGTTAATTATGGCTAATGAGCGATCCGTTCCCACCTCTCGACTTTCACGATTTGCAAAGTTAGGCTCATTAGCCACAGGTGTTGCCACAAATATGTTAGTAGGTGGTGCCAAAAGTGCGCTTAGTGGTAAAGGCTGGGATAATAAAAGCTTGTTACTCCAGCCGAAAAATATTGAAAACTTAGCCACTCAGCTGTCGCACCTTCGCGGTGCGGCAATGAAGCTTGGGCAGTTACTTTCAATGGATGCTGGCGACTTATTAACTCCCGAGCTTGCGCAGTTACTGTCTTTGTTGCGTGCCGATGCCAACCCAATGCCACATAAGCAATTAGTGAGCGTGCTAAAAGAGCAATGGGGGGATGACTGGTTATCGCGTTTTTCTCATATTGAACTAAGGCCGTTTGCAGCTGCATCAATTGGGCAGGTTCATTTAGCTTATATAGAAAATGGTGATCAATTAGCGGTTAAAATTCAATATCCAGGTATTTCTAAAAGTGTGGTAAGCGACGTAGAGAATGTGATCACTTTACTTACTTTATCGCGATTATTACCTAAAGAATTTGATATAAAACCCTTAGTTGAAGAAGCGAAAGCGCAGTTACTAGCTGAGGCTGATTACACCCTAGAAGCTCAGTATTTAGCACGCTATAAAAACTTATTATCGACGAACACCCACTTTAAAGTGCCTAGTGTGTATGTAGAGCACAGTACTGCACAGGTACTTACAATGGAGTTTGTTGACGCCAAACCCATAGAAAGTATTTGTGATTTACCGGCTTCTGAGCGATGCTTTGTTGCAGAGCAACTAATTGATCTGTTCTTTAAAGAAATGTTTGAGTTTAAGTTAATTCAAACCGACCCCAACTTTGCTAATTACCATTACCAACCAGAATCACAAAAAATTGTGTTATTTGATTTTGGCGCCACCCGAGAAATAACGGCTACCCTTAGTGATGCTTATTTAGCCCTGTTTAAAGCTGGCAGTAATAATGATCGTGAAGGCGTGCTCAATGCTGCCACTGCTATTGGCTATTTTAAAGACGCTCTAAAAGATGACTATAAAGAAAGAGTGATTGATTTATTTTTAATGGCTTGCGAGCCACTTCGCTATAATGGTGAGTTTGATTTTAAAAACAGTGAACTTGCTAGCAACATCAAAGATGCTGGAATGCAATTAAGTGCACAGTCGCAGCAGTGGCATACCCCACCTGTGGATGCATTGTTTATTCACCGTAAATTAGCTGGCTTATATTTAATTGCAGCGCGTTTAGACGCCAAAATAAATATTAAGGCGTTATTTAGCCATTATTAAGTGCTAAAGCAGGATAAAATTGGCATAATGCTCGCGATATTTCGCGAGGTTGTATTATGATAAAAAACTTTTTAAACGATCCTACCTTATTGCTCAATGCGGTAGGTGAGGGTATATATGGATTTGATTTGTCCGGTAATGCGGTATTTGTAAACCCAGCTGCAGAGCGAATGACTGGGTGGACGGCCGATGAATTATTAGGAAAAAAAATACATCAATATCATCATCATAGTCATGCCGATGGCACCCCTTACCCTGCCGATGAGTGCCAAATTTATTGCACTATGTTTGATGGCAAACGCCGCGAAGTAAAAAACGAAGTATTTTGGCGCAAAGATGGTAGTGCCTTTGCAGTTGAGTACACCTCCACTCCCGTTTATAAAAATAACCAGCTTATTGGTGCTGTGGCAGTATTTCGCGATATATCAGCACAACAGCAAACCCAAACCCAGTTGCACGAAGCGTTAGCTCAAGTAAAGCATCTAAGCGAGCAGCTAAAAGATGAGAACGATTACCTTATTGCCGAGCTTAACGAGGATTGGCAAGATTCAGGACTGGTTGGCCACAGCGCTGTATTCCAACGCATGTTAGATCAAATACAGTTAGTGAGTGAAACCGACAGCACCGTACTCATTCTTGGTGAAAATGGCACTGGCAAAGAGTTGGTAGCGCGTAACTTGCACCGTCTCAGTAAGCGCAACGAACAAGCATTCATAAAAGTAAATTGTGCGGCATTCACTCCAAGTTTATTAGAGTCAGAACTTTTTGGGCATGAAAGGGGCTCATTTACTGGCGCTAACGAGCGTCGTAAAGGACGTTTTGAACTTGCCGATCACGGCACCTTATTTTTAGATGAAGTCGCAGAGCTGCCGTTAGAGTCCCAAAGTAAGCTATTAAGGGTATTACAAGAGCGTGAATTTGAACGCGTTGGCGGTAGTCAAACCCTAAAGGTTGATATTCGCATCATTGCTGCAACCAACCGTAACTTGTGGGAAATGGTACAAGCAGGGCAGTTTAGAATGGACTTATATTACCGTTTAAATGTATTTCCTATTCATGTGCCAGCACTTAAAGAACGAAAAGAAGACATTCCTTACTTGTGTCAAAACTTAATTGCACAAATAAACAAGCGCTTAGGTAAGCAATTGCAAGGGTTAAGTACAAAAGCGATCAGACAATTACAAGCCTATGACTGGCCAGGTAACATTAGAGAGCTACAAAATGTACTCGAACGAGAAGCTATTTTATCTAAACACTCTACATTACAGTTAAGTCAGTCGCTCAAAGCGGGCGATGATAACGCCATAAACCCAACGCTTACACTTGATGAAGCACAAAAACAGCATATAAGCAGCGTATTAGCACTGTGTAATTGGAAAATTGCAGGTGAACAAGGCGCGGCAAATAAGTTGGGCTTACCAGAGAGCACCTTACGCTCAAAAATGCAAAAGTTAGGACTGCGTCGTCAGAGCTAGCTCGTGATATATCGCGATAGTCGCTAAATATCGCGATATTATAGTTCGGTTTTATTTTTAAAGTCATTTAATATCAATGCTTTAGTTTAACTTTCAGTGTGGTCTGAAAGTTGCAAATACTTGTTTAGTACCCGTCACTATGAAGTAAGTAGCATGAAGTTTGATATTAAAGAAGAAGACATGATCATAAAGCCCTATAAAGAAGAGGGGCCAATTTATATACGCGAGCAAAAAGGTTTTTTTCAACGTATACGTCGCAATTTAGGCTGGTTGTTAATGCTGAGTTTTATTGCCATTCCGTGGGTTCAATATAACGGCCAGCAAGCGGTTTTATTGGATGTGGCCACCCAAAAATTTACTATTTTTGGCCTTACCTTGCTCCCTCAAGACTTTATGATTTTAGCCATGCTGTTTATGGTGGGAGCGTTTGCCCTATTTTTTGTTACCAACTGGCTTGGCAGAGTATGGTGTGGTTATACCTGCCCACAAACCATTTGGATGTTAATGTTTTCTTGGGTTGAGCAACGTATAGAGGGTACGCGTAACCAGCGTATTAAGCTTGATAAAAGCCCTTGGGATATTACCAAATGGCGAAAAAAAATCACTAAGCACAGTGCTTGGCTGGTTATTTCGATACTCACGGCGACCTCATTTTTAGCGTATTTTATCCCCGCTAAAACCTTGTATCTCGAAATGTTAAATTTAGAGTGGTCTGGGATCACCAGTTTTTGGGTATTTTTATTTGCGTTTTGTACTTATGGAAATGCGGGCTTTTTACGTGAAAAAATGTGTACTGTGGCGTGTCCGTATTCGCGCTTTCAATCGGTTATGTTTGATAAAGATACGCTGGTGGTTACTTACGATAGCGAACGGGGTGAAAATCGCGGCCGACGTAAACGCAAAGCTGATCCTAAAGCGCTTAATTTAGGCGATTGCGTAGACTGTAACTTATGTGTGGAAGTATGCCCTGCAGGGATTGATATTCGCAATGGCTTGCAATATGAATGTATTAACTGTGGTTTATGTATTGACGCTTGTGACGACACCATGGATAAGTTTGGCTACGAAAAAGGCTTAATTAAATACGCCAGTGAAAAGCAAATGGCAGGGCAAAAAACGAATCCATTTAGGCTTAAACTTGTAGGCTATGGGGCGTTAACTGCGCTATTAATTTTATCTATGCTTGCATGGATGTTACAACGTACCCCTATAGAAGCCTCAGTACTTAGAGATAGAAACGCATTGTACCGGGTAAATTACGAAGGCTTAGTTGAAAACCCTTACACGCTCACTATTATCAATAAAACTCAGCAACCGCTGCATTATTCAATTTCAATTAGCGGTTTAGAGGGGGCTACATTGCAAAGCCCAAATGCTATATTAGTAGAGCCTGGGCTGATGAAAAGTGTGCCGGTAACGGTGACTGCAGACGGCTACGATTTAGCACGCAAAGTGAGCAAGCTGAGTTTTGTGATTACTTCGCAAGAGGATCCTGCAATTACTATTACCAAAGACAGCCAGTTTTATAAAAATTAATAAAGTATGAGTCCTAGCCAGTTAACAACCTGACTCGGCTAGGGCTAGATGCTTAATTACAAATTTTTTGGCGCTTTGAAAATCATCAAACAAGCACTCTTGTAGATGAGCATCACGGCCAGAGCTGTGCATAATCCGCTGCAATTGCCTTATAGCAATAGGCGAGGTGAGGACAAACGCACTGATCAAACAGTTATTAATCCCCATTGTTTGGCTTACATCTATCATGTTTTTTTCAGCATCGGGGGTAGCAGCAATCACTTCTGGAGAGTGGCTAATATAACCCCAAGGCAAATGCTTAAAAGGTTCAATGGTATTTAATAAAGCGGCTTTAAAATGATTTAATAACTGAGGGTTTAAGTTACCTTTAAACTGCCCAATAGCTATATTACCTTCAACGCGCAAGCTATAACTGCCGTAGTTATTTTCAAATTTCAATAGCCGCCCCTTTTATTCATTATCTACTGCATTGGTCACTTATTAATAATGTAGTCTAAGGCACCTGAAATTGCAGCAACTTGCGCTAATATACACTCTTCAGGGTTAGCCGTTGCACTGTCTGGATATACTTCAGTGGTGGTGACATACCCAGCTTCAGAAAATCCCATACATAAGCCTAAATCACGGGCCGCGTAATTAATTACCCCAAATTGCGCTTGTGGTACACCAATTAATTGCTGGTTTTCATCACTAGGTGCAATATGCGTTACTTTTTCAACGTGTTCAATAATTGCTTTTTGAAAAGCAGGCTCAGGTTTGTTGCTATCAGCCACTAAATAAAAACCATCTGGAATATTCCAGTTGGTGTTTACTTTGCCTTCGCGCGCTGCAAGTGCAGGTCTAAATTCACTGTTATCAGAATCTGTTGTTTCATGTAAATCGATATGCGCGATTAAATCAGTATTTAAAGATTGCACATAGTTCATCACTGCCGCTGATTCTTGTGCTGGGCTGCCCTGATAAAAAGAGCGATTAGGGTCGACCGCATCTGGGTTCCAACGATTAATCGTTTCATAGCCCCATGGGCTAATGCAGGGGGTAATTACAATATTAAAGTGCTCAGCGTACTTATTTGCCAATGTTTTAGCGAACCTTAAAGCGCCATGAACACCACTGGTCTCGTAGCCATGTACGCCGCCAGTAATTAAAACTGTGGCTTTGTTTGTATCAAAATTAGTGGTTTTTAACGCGTACAAAGGGTAGCTACCTGCGGCATAATTAAGCTCACCGTATTGCTGTACTTCTAGAGTGCTTTTAAGTTCATCAATTAATGTTACGACTTCTTGTTGATAGCTTCGCTTAATTTTTTGTGCCTCAAGCCATTGGATTTTATTATTGTTGTTCCACTTCTCACCAGGCGTACCAATTGGGTAACTACTGTTATTCATATTAAACCTTTAAGTTGAATTATCTCTGCGGGCTATAGAGCACATAGACCATAATGACGAAAATAAAGCGTTAGCTTAACGCTGACTAAAATAGCGCGCAAGTATATGCGATAGTCACTGCATTAGTTAATGGCTGAGCTTGAATGCGCATAGTGCCTTTGTTGCATAAAGTCTTTTAAAAACTGTGCGGCAAACTCATGTCTGCCCTCTACACCGGCTTTGCTGTAAATGTAACACAGTACATTTTAGATGGTGCAAGTAGGCGGCTACGCCCTGTAGCAATGACCGCGACAATTGCCATGTTTGGTTTATTGCCGCTGGTGTTTGCAACAGGGCCAGGAGCTGAAATTTAAAAACCATTAGCTATCGTGGTTATTGGCGGGTTAATTACCTCAACTATTACAACACTTTATTTATTACCTATCTTTTATGGCTGGTTGGAGAAAAAACATGGCTGAACAGTTACTTTTTACCCTAAATGCACCTACAAACATAAAAGATGACGTGGTTGATATATTAATAGGCATAGGCTTCATTACCGGCTTTACCTTAAAAAAAATTCAAGGCTATAGTAAAGAGCATAACGAGTTTGATATTGCCGAGCAAGTAGAAGGGTATCGTAGTTTTTATCAATTTGAGGTGCATATTTTATTATCTGAACTTGCCATACTAAAAACGGCGCTAAGCCCTGTTTGTAAGTACACACCGTTAAATATTGGGTAACCCCGGTTTATGAAAGTGAGCATATTGGATAGTTACCATATGTTAGACTAACTTTGAGAGTCACTTCAATTGGATTAGTTATTAGACTTATTTAATTGATTTTGACAACTTATCAATGTTTAATTGAATGACATGTATTAATTGTTGTTTATTATGCACTTTCTCCATAAGTACTTCTTACTTAACGATCATCATACTGCCCATGATGAAGTCGCACACTGGCGGGTGAGTGCACTGCGGATAATTTTAACTCTCGTTACTTTGCTCTGTTTTTTGGTAGTTTGTTATACATACACCCGCGCAATTGAATTCAACCTAATTTACATTGCAGTTATTACTATTAGTTTTTTCACTATTGCTTTTAGTCTTTTATTAGCAAGTAAGCGATTTTACACATTTAGTGCAAACGCACTTTTATTAACTATCGTTGCCGGTAGTTTATCAATGAATTTATTTTTAACTGACTTAGAGCTTGCAAAGGTGGGTTCTATGTTTATGTATTCATGTCCCATCATTGCTCTTATGCTACTCGGTTACAGAACGGCTTTGGCCTACGGTATTTTAAACATCATACCTTTTTACATGATTATTAATAATGTTGATTTATCTGGCTATTCAGGAATATCAAGCCAATTACCAGAAGCTGACTTATATATTACAGGCCTGATATTTTTATTTTTTAATATTTGTATTCCACTGGCTACTGCGCGAACAATTGTTGCTGCCAAACGTTTAAACAAAACCATGTTAAATGCTAATAGCTTCCTTAAAGATAAAAACGAGCTTTATCGCACCTTATTTACTGAATCTAATAAAGCTAAAATTATTGTCGACGAAAATTTAGTAATTACAGATTTAAATCAACATGCTATTGAAATGTTCGGATTAAAAAACAGCTTGAAAGAAAAGGCTGTAAGAATTAATGGATTATTCCCTGCACTTAATAGCAAAGAGTTAAATATAAAAAATCAAATCATAGAATATAAGAGTCGCTACTATAAGAGTAATTATCAGCAAATAGCAATGAGTACAAATTACCGAGTGTATGACTTTTATGATTGCACGCAAGAGCAGTTAATTAAACAAAACTTGTCTATGATGGAGCAAGAGAACAAACGTCTAAGGTTTAGAGACTCGCAGACGAAATTGCCTAATCGAGAGTGGTTTGAGATGCAATGCGATAGGTTAACGTCTAAATATCAAAAAGGCTTTTATATCATAGTCACACAAAGCGCAAATAGTGAATATTTAAATTTAAAACTTAACAAGGCTGACTCCCAATCATTGCTAATTACTGCTTATAAGCGCTTAAAAGCAATGCCTGAAGGGCCCTTGCTTTGTGCGTATATAGAAGGTAGTAAACTTTGCTTTATTGTTGGTTCAAGCTCAAGTGAACAGCAAAACAAGTTATTAATACAAATTAAAAGCACTTTAGATCAAACTTATGATGTATTTGGTACTAATTACCAACAATCATTTTTATTTGGTTTTGCTAAGTGTCCTGAGCACGGTGAAGATAGTGCTATTGTTCTTAGTAATGCGTGTGAGGCGCTCAAGCTCGCAGACTATAACTTGCCTTTTAGTGGTTACAACCAAAAACAATCACAGGCTTTTATGGAAAAGTATGAAATTTCCATGTTACTTGATGAAGCTTTGCAACAAAATGATCTGTCAGTACATTATCAACCTAAAGTGAATGCAAAAGGTGAATGTATTGGGCTTGAAGCATTAGCTCGTTGGCATAGCTCTGTGCTTGGTAATATATCGCCAACTGTCTTTATTCCTATTGCAGAAGAGTACAGAATGATTAGTAGATTAACGGATTTAATTATTCAAAAAGTCTGCGCTCAAATTGCCCAATGGAATAAAGTTGGTTTGCCACTTTTACCTATAGCAATAAACATATCTTTGCTCGATTTTAGCCAAGCTGACTTTATGTCAAAATTGGTGAAATATTTGGCGGATTTTAATGTAAAACCGAATCAAATAGAATTAGAGCTTACCGAAACATCACTTGAGGCTAACCAAGCCCACTCTCTAAAACTTATGCAAACTTTGCAAGATTGGGGGTTCTCTATTACTGTGGATGACTTTGGTGTTGGCTACTCAAATATTGCACGCCTTGCTGATTACCCTATTGATAAACTTAAATTGGATCGCTCTTTAATAAGTCAGGTTACACGCTCTACACGCCAGAAAAGCTTAGTTAAAGCTATGCATGTGATGTGTGATGAACTCAATATCAAGTGTGTAGCCGAGGGAGTAGAAACCGAAGAACAGGTCTTAATAATGTCCGAAATGGGATGTAAAGAGTTTCAAGGTTATTACTTTTCTAAACCCATGAGTGCTCAGGTGTATGCTGAATGTATAAATGAAAATGGTCTTGTTTTTATGACAAAAAACTCAGCTACAATGAAAGGTAGTTGAATTTAATAACTATGTTCTAGCGACCTTTTCGGATTAAAATTTCAAACTAGGGTAACGAATTTTTTGGCGTTAAATGCTGCTGAAATATTTCAGCAGCATTTGAGCTGTTCTAGTTTATTCAAACAATCCTTTTATAACCGCGTGGCGGTTCTGCACCATTAATGTACCGTTAGCCCATACATACTCAGGGGTTAGGGTCTTTTTATCGAGAAGGACAACATCCGCGTCGCTTGTTGCTTTAAGACGGCCTTTATCAAGTCCTAAAATATCGGCAGGGTTACTTGTTATGCTCATTAAAGCGTGCTCTATAGGGACGTTGTATTCTTTGACTGCTTGCTGAAACGAACTCAGTAGTGATGCCTCTTTGCCCACCTCAAGCCCTAATAAATTAAAGTCTTTATCAAAAATAGGTAAACTAGCATGGCCATCTGAGCTCATAGTGAGTTGATTTGCTGCTACACCTTGTTCTAAGCAGTAAGCAAGGGCATGGGCTGCTGCGAACTCACCGTGGGCTAAATCGTAGTCGGTGGTGCTGGTGGTAAAGTCGATAGTACCGCCCTGATCACAAAAGTGAATACCGGCATCAAGAAGTGCTTTATTGCGGTTCATATGCGTAGGATAAAACTGTTTAAGCTTAATATCACTTTGCTGAGCCACCTGATGCAAAATACTCAAGTGACTATCGACAGGGCCGACATGAATACTCACGGTGCCTTTTTTACCACTGAGCATACCGGCTACTTTGGCCTCGGCTGCCAATTCTGCTAATTGCTGTACCGTAGGTTGGCTACTGCGATGATCAGAAATTGCCACTTCGCCAACACCTATAAATTCCTCTATATACATAATGTCGTCAGTGATTGAGTGGCTGAGTGTTTTAGCTGGCAAATGATACGAACCAGTATGGCAGAATACATTCAGCCCTTGTTCTTTTAACGCTTTTGCTTTGGCAACCAAATTGGTCAGCGTACGTGAGCTTGAATCGGTACCTAGTGCGGCCACCACTGTGGTGGTGCCCGACAAGGTTGCATCGATTAGGTTCATTTCAGGGGTGCGGCTGGCAAACCCAGCCTCGCCACCGCCACCGGTAATATGCACTAACGAGTCAACAAACCCTGGCGTAACCAGCTTATTTTTACCGTCAATTCGTTTGACGAGTACACTGCTGTCGAGGGTTATATTTTCGTCAATAGCAATGATTTTACCACCGCCAATTAAAACATCTTGTGTGCCTAGGTAGGTAGGTGCATAAACGTTTGCACCTTGAATTAAAGTCAACATAACAAATTCTTTTTATTGATAATTAATAAAGTAAGCAAGAAATATAAAGCCGCTTGCTAATACAAAAAGTGCTAGAGCAAAGCGCCAAATAAACGCAGCCCATTCTCCCCAATCTAATTTCACCACACCTAAACAACCAATTAAACTAGCTGAGGTGGGAATTACAATATTGGTTAATCCATCACCTAATTGAAAGGCCAATACCACAATTTGCCTTGATACATTGAGCAAATCGCCAAGTGGAGACATCAGCGGCATAGTGATGGCAGCTTGGCCTGAACCCGATGAAACAAAAAAGTTAAATACACTTTGAAACACCAGCATTCCCCAAGCTGCAATGTAATCTGGCACACTGGCTATGCTGCTAGCACAGTAATAAAGCAGGGTGTTGAGGGTCGAGGGAGTGGTTAAATCACTACCCCCTAATAGTAATACAATGCCTTTAGCCAGTGCGACTAATAACGCCGCTGGCAATAATTCTTGTGCACCGTGTTTAAACGCATCCGCGCACTCATTCGCGGTTAGCTTTTTAAACACGATGGCAATTATTGCACTGATAAGGCCAATACAAAAAAACTGTGCAGCAAGCTCAGGAATATAATATTGGCGCGCCATCACCCCCCATACGACCCAAGCTATGCCCAATACAAACACTAATAATGTGAGTGCATCGGCTAGGCTGAGTTTAATCGTTGGCTGATCACCCGTTTTTTGGGATTGTGTTTTTATCCGTTTTGCATAGCGCATAGTAAACACAAGGCCTACAAGGGTAAAACAAGCCCACGCTAGCATACGAAAGCCCGCACCAGAAAACACTGGAATTTCAGCTATCGATTGCGCTATAGCAATGCTAAAAGGGTTCATCCATGAGGTGGCAAAGCCTATTTGCGTAGCCACATAAGTTGTAAGTACAGTGACTTTAGCGTCGTAGCCAAGTTGTTGCATAATAGGGAGCAGCACAATACAAAATGCAATAGCCTCTTCGCCCATACCAAATACCGCGCCGCCTAACGAAAATAGTAAAAACAGTAAGGGAATAAACAGCCATTCAACCCGCTTGGTTTTATTAATAAGTGCCATAATGCCGTTATTAATCGCACCGGTTTTCATAATAATGCCAAAGGCACCGCCAGTGATTAAAATAAACGCCATTACGCCAATAGCTGCACCATATTTATCACCCGACACTAAGCCTTCAAACAATACATTTGCTAAACCAATGTCCCCACCTTGTGCAAAAACAGGTGGTGATTGTTGGTCGTTAACGGCTTGATATTGTGAAAGCTGCACAGTGTGGCTACCAGATTCTGCATTAAATACCCCGGGGGTAATAAATACCGTGGCCATATAGGCAATCACTGCCACACACAGCAAAATGATGCTGGCATCTGGCATAGAAAATTGTTTTTGTTTCATAATTTCACTTTAATAAAAGGTCATTGTGTTGATGCGTAAATAAACGCTTAAACGTACTTTAGCACTTAATAGGCAGTGTCACTGTAGCCATGACCAGTAATAAAAGGAAGGCCGCAAAGCGTTTGCTTTGCGGCTAAGTGGTTAAAAACGGTAGCTAATACTTAATTTATAATTAGCACCTAGGGCATTATGATTAATTGAATCAAAGCCACGGCTTGAGCCATAAAGAGTGGGTGGCTCTTTATCAAAAATATTATTGATGCGCGCGCGCAAAGTCAGCGATTTATTAACATAAAAACCCGCTGATAAATCCCAAACGAGCCAGTCATCAACCTGATGCTCACCTTTTGAGTCTAATACGCCAAGCGAATCTAGCTCATCAATTTCACGACCACGCAGGCCTTCTATATCATCTTCGTAGCTGCTGGTGTAGTTTGCACCTAAGTTAAGGTAGTAATTTTGCGCTTCCCAATCTATTGACATACGCGCAATATTTTCAGGATAACGATAAGTTCCTACCAACTTCTCTAACGAGTCAGACCCCGGTTTATTACGTTCAAACTCAAGGTAATGAGTGCCGTCAAACGCAAAGGTCAAATCGCCGCTTGGTAAAACAAACCTATGGTCAAACTTAAAGTCTATGCCTGCTAATGTTTGTGACCCAGTGTTTTCAAGTGGGATAGCATGATCGCGAAACAACGGTAAAAATAGCTCGTCATCACGTGGGTTAAATTCATCTATATAACTGCTTAAAATTTCAGTTAAATTAGCACCGTCTTGCTCTATGTTTAAACCACTGGTGTCGGTGACATCACATAATGCTTCATCGTACGATATGCCTTGCTCGCCCGGTGGGACAATGCCACAGTGACGAAGTGACGCATCAGTTATAGCGCGGTCGAGCACTGCGGTCATGTTGGTATCGATTACTTCTTCATGATCAAACTGCCAATAATCAAGGGTTAAATTAGTATTAGCCGATGGGCTCCAGGCAAAACCAACACTAATAGCTTCAGATTCTTCTGCATTTAGATTAGGGTTACCTAACTCTAACGAATTAACACTCACTTGGGTGCCATCACCCATACAGTATAAATCGGCTACAGCTTGGTTGGCACCACAGTCAAAAGTAGATTGCGTGGTTCTTAATTTAACGCCAGCTTGAGTTAATGATGGTGCTCTAAACGAGGTTGACCATGAACCACGAACAACTAACGAATCAGTCGGGCGATAGCTCAAACCTATTTTTGGATTAAAGGTGCCACCAAAATCATCGTAATGATCGTATCGACCCGCTGCTTGTAGCTCTATTTGCTCACTCAGTGAAATACTTAATTCAGCAAAGGCGGCATATTGAGTGCGATCGGCTTCTGATAAGCTAGAGCCAAAGCCAAATACATCAACAAGGTAGTCTTTGTCTGCTTGAGCTTGTGAATCAAGCGAAGGAATGTCGCTTAGCTCTTCACGTCGTGCTTCTACCCCAAATGAGGCATAGGCTGGTAGGTCGTTAAAGGTAAATAGTTCACCATTAAAGTTAGCATCCCAGCCGTAAACAGTACTTTCTCCACTGCGTGTTGGGCGAGCTTGCGCTGTTGCCAAAACGGCATCATTAGCGGCGTCGCCTTGAAGGAAAGGGTTGTAAAAAGGTAGCAACTCCCCAGATGCACAATTTAAGTCAGTACCGTCATAACTTGCCAGCGTACCGTCTGAACATAGCTCGCCTGTAATCGCGCCATGGAACTTGTAGCGATTATAAACCCCTGCAATCGCTTCTTGCTCTGAACGTGAGCGAGAAAGAGTAACACCAGATTCCCAACCCCAATCACCAATTTCACCACTTAGACTGCTTACCAAGCGAAAGTTTTTCGTTTCTACTTCCACCGTTCTTGGGGCATTAAAGCGCGCATCAAACGCAAAGCCATATACTTCTCGGCCACTTTGAGTATCAAATGGGTCAATATAAAGTTGATCCATTAAATCATTACTACCATCGGCATTATCGTAAATAAATAAGGCGTCTTCTAAAACATACGGGCCGTCGTCGTCATTAATTTGGTTAATAGGTGAGGGCGATGAATACGCTTTTGCCTTGGTCTGACTGTAAAAAAAATCAGTATGCCATTGTAGACCACCAAGCTCACTATTAAACATAAAGCCGGTTGAAAGGCTTTCAAATGGCGTTTCTAGGTAATCATCTTGATTAGGGTAGTAAGCACAAATTTGTTCATCAAGTTCAGTAGTAACTAACTCGGTTTTGCAGTTTGGTGATGGAAGTTCGTTACCATCTCGGCTGCTGAAATAATAAATATTAGGTGAGTTCTCCAGCTTAGGTAAATAGGAGTAACCATTCACTAAAGAGGGAGAGGCCGTGTAATTACGATCGGTCGCTTTAAAAGCGTTACGGTCATATATATCTGCAAATACCGTTAAGTTACTCTCGCCTATTTTTGTACCATACACTAAGTTTAATTGTTTTTTACTTTCGTCATGTTGATCAAAGCTATCGGCAAACGAAGTATTGATTTCAGCGCCTTCAAAATCATCTTTTAAAATGTAGTTAATAACACCCGCTACAGCATCGGCACCATAAACGGCTGATGCACCGGTGGCTAAAATATCAATACGTTCAATGGCCGCTAGAGGAATAGAATTCACATCTACAAAGTTTTCAGTACCTGCAGCAAATGAACTAGGCGCAACTCTTCGCCCATTTATTAATGTCAGCGTTGCCGAAGGTCCCATGCCTCGTAAGCTCGCTGCTGATTGACCTGCTGGTGTAGAGGTAGATGTACCACCACTTTCAGAGGTTGAGAACGTACCGCTTCCGCCTTTAAATACAGATAAATCTTTGAGTAATTCATGAATGGTATTAGCACCAGAGCGTTTGATTGCATCTTGGTCTAACACGGTTAGTGGAATAGTGCCTTCCAGATCAACGCCTTTTAAGCGAGATCCTGTTACTTCTACTCGTTCAATGTTGGTATCAGTTTGAGTTTCTTGTGCATACACACAAGTGACAGGGCTCAGTAAAGCGCTTACTGTGGCCGCAATAGTTAGTTGACGAAACATTGTAGTACCTTTTGTCTTTTTTAAGCGCGCAGAAATAGGTTTAATATTTCTTAAGGCTTTAATTATTATGGTTTTTTAGACAGGGCAATGGTGAAATGACACGCTGAGCCCCTCACAGAAATTAGTGAGGTGGTGGGCTACTCGTCAAACCACTCCGAAAGGTAGTGTGGTGAGTAGAAATATGTTGTAAGCAATGTTGCTTTTTTAAACATAATTCTCTTTCCAAAAAGGTTTTTGACAAAGCTAGCAAATGGGTGCTAGCTTACTCGCGTTTTAAAGTTCCTTTTTTTTATAGCAAGTGAGAGACGCTCTCGCAAGTTATTTCTTATAATTTTTTACATGAGTGTAACATAATGGAACGAATAAATTTACCAAACAAGCGGTTAGTTAAATCGCGAATAATAACCGCTTTTTACTCAATTTTAATTGCTTTTTCGCTGCAGTTAAACGCAAAAGAGCCTAGTCAAACTCTCGTGTTAGTGGGGGGGGCTCTTACAACATGTGCCAGTTTAAGCTCTAAAAACTGTGAAAAAAATACTCAAATTTCGGGTAAAACGCATAATGTATTTGCGCTCTCTCACACTAAAATTAGCCAAATAAAGCAACAATGGCCCAGTAAAAATAGCCAAGCTAAAAATAACACTATTAAAAATTTAGCAACAATGCAGGCTAAGTCATCGCCCAAATTATCGAAAAAAGAACTGTTATGGTTGTGGCGCGATATTGATAGCAAACAGCTCAATAGTTTATCGGATCAAGAATACAATTTTGTAATAGATATGCTTGAAGTAGCTCAAATAAAAAGCGACAACAAGCGACTAAAAGAGCAGGTAAATACTGCGCTTAATAGCGAATCGGCAGCGACAGAGATTTTGCAGTTTATATCGGGAAGTTTAAAAGTTAATGATACTAACCCGAGTATGCTAGCCATTACCGCCTCAAGCAGAGACCCTTATGAATCTGCTGATTTTTATGAGGGATTACTAAGCTTCCCTAATGTAAATTCGCAATGGCTTGCATTAACCCCTGCGCTTGCTAAAGCAATAACCACCAACAAGTGTGATGATTTAACCACGCTTAGGCACTCCGAAATGGGGCTATATCAACGCGAACATATTTACCCTGATCGCACACAAGCTGAATATCAATTGTGTAAAAAAGGCACCGACGCTTTAGTAGAGCTAATAAAAAACAGTACCGGTGTGATGTTTAATGGTGGCGATCAAAGCCTAACTCGAAAAGTATTATTTGATGAAAATAACCAGCCTTACCCTTGGACAAAAGCATTACAGTCTCGCCCTGTTATTGTTGGAACAAGTGCAGGTACCGCGGTGCAAAGTGGTGGGCAAGCCCACGCCGGGAATGTGGTGATGATCACCAATGGCACTAGCTTGTCGGCATTGAAAGAAGGCGCACAAGCCATTGATGCCCCAAGTGAACGCTCAAACAGCGATAGTTTAACTTACAACCGCTTTGGGGGTTTAGGCACATTTAGTTACGGTGTACTCGATACACACTTTAGCGAGCGAAACCGTTCATTAAGACTAGGCACTTTGCTCGACGACTTAAGCGCAAACCAAGATCAGCCGACATTCGGTTTTGGTGTAGACGAAACCACAGCCTTAGTGGTGATTAAATCTGAAGCTGGCAATTTAATGACCGTAATTGGTAAAAATGGTGTGGTGATGGTTAAATCAACAGAGCAAGCTCAGGCTAAAACTAAAACCTACAGTTACTCTTACTGGCCTGTGGGCAGTGTGATTGATATTAAAAATAACGATTTTACCTTAAGTCAGCGCAGTATTAGCCAAGCATTGCCAGCAATTAAAATACCGCCTTTACCAGTTCAGCGTTTTGGCAGCATTTTAACGCAGGCCAAATTACGCTCTTTAACGCAAGCCATGTGCCTTAGCCAAGAACAAACGGCTGTTGGCCAGCAAGATGAGTTTATTATTAGCCTATCTACCACGCCTGAGTCGGCATATCATCGTATTAGTGCTGCGCAGTATGGCTGTGCGGTGAGTAATTTAGAAATTGCAGTGAGTACCTTTTAATTTAATGCCACGCAAGCTAATTTAATTAAACACGCTGCTTAGTTGATTTTAGATTAAGCGGCCATACTATATTTAAAGCGTGTTTATTAAATCACAACAAAAGGAAGGTTCATGAGTAAAGTAGCGGTTATTTATTTTTCGGGATATGGCCATACCAAAAAAGTGGCTGAATTTGTAGCTGATGGAGCAAACGCTCAGCTTATTGCAATCGATGAGAATGGCGACATAAAAGACACCGATTGGGATGTATTAAACAATGCAGACGCCATTATTTTTGGTGCACCTACCTATATGGGCTCATATCCTTGGCAGTTTAAAAAGTTTGTTGATGCTACCTCTAAAGTATGGTTTACCATGGGGTGGAAAGACAAAATATTTGGCGGGTTTACTAATAGCGGCAGCCTAAATGGCGATAAACAAGTCACTCTAATTAGTATGCAAACATTGGCTTCGCAACATGGTGGAATTTGGGTAAGCCTAGGGTTACCACCGGCCAATAAACTGGAATCAACTCGTCAAGACATCAATAACTTAGGCGGTTCAGTTGGCGTATTAGTGCAATCACCTACTGATGCAGATGAATCTGCTATTCCATCAGGCGATTTAGAAACGGCCCGTTTATACGGCGAACGTGTAGCTGATATAGCCAAACGCTTAAAGTAAAAGTCACTCGATAAAATAAGTTAAAAAAGCCACATTGTGTGGCTTTTTTAGTTTGATAATTCCAATTTTTGTTGTTTGTGCTCTAGCTGGTATAGGCTTGAAAATTGACGTTTATGAACTTCAAATAAATACGCTCTTAGCTGCTCTTTACCATGGTGAATGTGTTTAATTTTTGCTGCTATGCCACACTTACTCTGCCTAACCGGTTCTATATCTAATGATATCGCCGCTTCGTTGGGTAAAATAAATTGCATATTCTGCAACTCATCAAGTTCACTGTGTACTGATGTGGGTTTTAAAAATATCCCTGTGCTAGATATAGATTCAATGCAAAAACCTTGGCTTTGGATATTTAATTCGCTCAACCGCCAGCTGCGCTGAATACCTTTAGTGTCAATTACTTCGGGGGCTTCTAATACAGTACTGAAATGGCCTAATTCATCGGTTTTAAATTGAAGTGGGAACCATAGTTGGTAGTGGGCTACTTCTGCTAATAAGGTTAATTTAGCTTGACCAAGTAAATGCGCAATACCATCTGGTATTGATGCTTGTACTGTTAACTTTGTTTCATTGATTAATGCACTACTTTGACTAGGTTCAAATAAGCCAGATAAAAAGTTAATTTCTTCGTCAGACAAATCCATGTATTTTCCTTAATACCTAAATTGTGGATTCTATTCCTCACAAGGTTACTGCCCAATGAATGAACAGTTTATTATTTTGTAAGCTCCGCATAGCGCGGCTAAATTTTTATACAATTAAAAATTTCAACCTTCCTGATTGAAATTTTAAGCTGTTGATTTTAATTGGTTTTGTTTGTTTTTAAACTCAGTGAGTTAAATAGTTGTATGCGTTTTTTAGTATTTTAACCTTATTATCACCAATAAGTTAAGTAATAAAGTGTACAAAATTAAAACGCTTCGCGATGTTTTTATATCAACAATGCGTAAATGAGACTTAGGTCTAGCTTACGAAGCATAAGGAAATACTTAGAATAGCGCCAAATAAAAATGGGGTTTAAGGGGTTCCAAATGCAATTAGAACGAATTCGTCGTAGCGACTTACACAACAAAGTAATGTCTGCAGAGCAGGCCAGTTTATTTATTAAAGACGGTATGACCGTGGGTATGAGTGGTTTTACTCGTGCCGGTGAAGCGAAAGCTGTACCACGTGCGCTTGCAGAGCGAGTGCGTGAAAACCCAATGAAAATTAACTTAATGACGGGCGCGTCATTAGGAAACGACTTAGATAAGCTACTAACTGAATCAGGTGCGTTAGCGCGTCGTATGCCATTTCAAGTAGACAGCACATTACGTAAAGCGATTAACAACGGTGAGGTCATGTTTATTGACCAGCATTTATCTGAAACCGTTGAACAGCTACGTAATCATCAGTTAACTATGCCTGATGTAGCGGTCATTGAAGCCGTAGCTATTACTGAAGAAGGCCACATAGTACCTACAACATCAGTGGGCAATTCAGCCAGCTTTGCTATTTTTGCCAAACAGGTAATTGTAGAAATTAATATGTTACACCAGCCAGAGCTTGAAGGGCTGCACGACATTTATATTCCATCTTATCGTCCTACACGTACGCCAGTGCCGCTAGTGAAAGTAGATGACCGCATTGGTAGTACTGCAATTCCAATTGATCCGGCTAAAATTGTGGGTATTGTATTTACCAATCAAAGTGACTCATTTTCAACCGTTACCGACCCAGATGCAGATACAGCCTCTATTGCACGTCACTTAGTGAACTTTTTTAAAGAAGAAGTAGCACAACAGCGTATGCCTGAAAACCTAGGCCCATTACAAGCCGGTATAGGTAACATTGCCAACGCAGTAATGATGGGTTTATTAGACTCTGATTTTAAAGACCTCACTATGTATTCAGAGGTACTACAAGATTCTACCTTTGATTTAATTGATGCGGGTAAACTTAATTTTGCATCAGGGTGTTCAATTATTTTATCAGAGCGTTGTAACTCAAAAGTATTTAATAACCTTGAAAAGTATCGTGATAAGCTAGTACTTCGTCCACAAGAAATGTCGAACCACCCTGAAATTGTGCGTCGTTTAGGTATTATTGCAATTAACACTGCACTTGAGTTTGATATATATGGCAACGTTAACTCAACCCATGTGTGTGGTACTAAAATGATGAACGGTATTGGTGGTTCAGGCGACTTTGCACGTAATGCGCATGTATCGGTGTTTGTAACTAAATCAATTGCCAAAGGTGGCGCTATTTCAAGTGTTGTGCCTATGGTAAGCCATGTTGATCATACTGAGCACGATGTTGATATTTTAGTAACCGAGCAAGGCCTTGCTGATTTACGCGGTTTAGCGCCACGCGAACGTGCAATTGAAGTCATTAAGCACTGTGTACACCCAGATTATCGCAACGCCATGCTTGACTACTACGAGCGTGCATGTGTTCGTGGCGGTCATACGCCTCATATTTTAGAAGAGGCATTCAGCTGGCATACCCGCCTTGAGCAACAAGGCACAATGAAGCAAAGTTAATACATAAAACCCCGCATCTGCGGGGTTTTTATTTTGTAATTAGTCTAAAATATTAGACTCAGACCAAACCCTAAGATCGTGAAGAATTCCTAGTGCAGAGCGCCCAAACTCAGTGAGCTCGTAGGTGACAGCAATAGGTCTAGTGCTGATCACCGTCCTTAAAACCATCTTATTGGCCTCTAACTCTTTTAAACGTTGATCTATCATTTTTTTGCTCGCTCCACCTAACATTCGAGTTAGATCATTAAAGCGAACAGGTTCATCTTTTAAGTGATAAATAATAGAGCTTGTCCACTTCCCGCCAATTAAGCGCATTCCTTTTTCAATAGCACAAGGTTCTAAGCAGGCATTTAAAACTTTTTTTCTTCCCTTACTATCTGTTTCTATAGAGCTTTCCAAAATTTAACCTCTAAAATAGGGTGGTTACTAAAAGTATACTAATTGAATCTATTCTTCAGGTAACTATTATATACCACATTAAAGTAAAGACCAATTTTTGTACTATTTTTGGAGAGATCACATGAGCAAGGTACTCATTATAAATGCACACCAATATTATTCTTTTTCAGAGGGCAAATTAAATGCCACCCTAGTTGATGTAGCATCATCGATACTGATAGAAAAAGGCCATGAAGTTAAAACCGTAACTATGACAGATAGTATTGATGTAGAGGCACAATTAGCACTTCATAAATGGGCTGACGTTGTCTTACTGCAATCACCTATTAACTGGATGGGCGTGCCATTTTCGTTTAAAAGATATATGGACGAGGTGTATACAGCCGGTATGGGTGGCGCCATGTGTAATGGCGATGGTCGTCACCAGGACGACCCAAAAAGCGGTTATGGCACAGGTGGCACACTTAAAGATACTAAATATATGATGTCACTCACATTTAACGCACCAGAGGAGTCATTTAACAATTCAGAAGAATTTTTTAATGGTAAAAGTGTTGACGACTTAATGTTCCCAATGCATATGAACTTTAAGTTTTTTGGTATGACAGCAATGCCTACCATTGCTTGTTTTGATGTTATGAAAAACGCCGATATAGATACTGACTTAGCGCGCTTTAAAGCACATATAAGTACACACTTTTGAGAGGAAACACAATGACTAATGCATCACAGTATACAAATAAACTTCTTCCGGGGAGTCGTTTCCCAAAGATTAATTGCCCTGTACTAAATAGTAACGAAGTAGAGTTAGGGAGTGTCCAGCAAGACGCTGCTTGGCAAATGGTGGTTGTGTATCGTGGCCAGCATTGTCCTATGTGTACGCAGTATCTAAATCAGTTAGAAGAAATTAAACAGTCATTACAAGACATTGGAGTTTCTTTAATTGCTGTATCGGCCGACAGCGAAGCGCAGTTGTTAACACATAAAGAGAAGTTATCAGTGAGTTACCCCATTGCGTTTGAATTAAAGCCTGAACAAATGAATGCGTTAGGGCTGTATGTTTCTCAACCTCGCAACGCTCAAGAAACAGACCATTTATTTGCTGAGCCTGCTGTGTATGTAGTGAATGAACACGGTACAGTACAAGTTGTTGATATCTCAAATAATCCATTTGTAAGACCAGATCTGTCTACTTTATTGCGAGGTATAACTTGGATTAAAAACCCTGATAATAATTACCCTATTCGTGGAATGCATAAAGGTTAATGTTTGATGGTTTAAGTTTGCCACTATGATCTGTAAAATAACTGCATATTATTTACAGACTCGCTATGGCGAGCAACACAGAGTAACCATAATGGAAAACAAACTAACTGCAATCGATACACTCGCTGAACTTGAAAGTTTTTTACTGCAAGTTGAAAACGGCGGCCTAGGTTTAACCGGCGTAGCAGGCGTGGGTATGGCAACTAACAATGCTGACGGCAGCCGTTTTGTAGCCGTGTTTGATGACAAGCAACAACTTTTATTAGCACGTGAAATTACCGAAGAGATCTTCCAAAGCGGACAAGACATGGTGCGCAACGGCGTAGGGCGTAAGCACTAGTACCTTACTACTAATTTAAAAAGCGCCAAATGGCGCTTTTTTTGTGGTTTTATTTTAAACAGGTGTTAAATATAAAATAAATTTACACAAATGGCACGCTATGTAATGGTTTCACTAGTTTTATTATGTAAAAGCGAAATAGCTCAGGTGAAATCATCAATATTCAACCGTTATCAGGTGTTAGTTAGTATGGACTTTATTGCTATCGGACTTTTCTTTTTAGTTCTTCTAATCGCTTTATCTATTGTTTGGAGCACGCTAAAAACGGGAATTTCACCGATGATGAGCTCAAGCAAAGCGCGCCAAACTATGCTTAATGCAATAAGCATGGATGAAAAAGGCGCATTAATTGATTTGGGTTCAGGTTGGGGGACGCTCGTTATAGCGGTTGCTAAAAATTATCCTAATAAACAGGTTATTGGCTATGAGTTATCGTGGTTTCCTTGGATGGTTTCAGTGCTTTTTAAATATAGTTTGGGTTTAGGTAATCTTACCCTCTATCGTAAAGACTTCAAAAATGCCGATCTTAGTTCTGCGTCTACTTTGGTATGTTACTTGTTTCCTGGTGGTATGGTAGCGCTTGAAGATAAGTTAAAGCATGAAAAAGTTAATAATAAAATCACTATTGTGAGTAATACCTTCGCTTTACCTTCATGTAAACCAACTAACGTTATCAAGCTTAAAGATTTTTACCAAACGCCTATTTATGTATACCACTGGCAATCCAAATAGAGGGATATTATTTGGATTCAGTGCTTAGTTGATGTCATATTTTTTATCCATAAGTTCATGTTATCTGCAGACATTGGTTTGGCAATATAATAGCCTTGCCCATGATAGCAACCCATATCTATAAGTACTTTTTCGAGCTCTTGCGACTCGATCCCCTCTGCTATTAGGTTAAACCCAAATGCTTTACTTAGCGCCACGATACAGGTAACGATGGACTTGTCTTCATGGTCTGATAGGAGCTTTTTAACAAAGCTTTGATCTATTTTTAATGTATCTAAAGGTAATTTTTTTAAGTAACTCAAAGAGGCGTAACCTGTACCAAAGTCGTCTAACGCAATACTTACCCCTAAATTTCGACAGCCATTGAGAACGTCGACTGCCTGTTCAACGTTTCCAATGGTGGTGCTCTCTAAAATTTCTAATTCGAGGGTTTTTGGTTTTATATTATTAGTGCTGATGAGTAACTCTCTGAGGTTTTCAACAAAGCCCTCACTAAGTAAATGAGCTGGAGAGATGTTTACACTCATAGAAAGATGATTTCTAGTCCAAATTTTATGTTGTTTTAAGGCTTCAGCAAGTACCCATTCACCAATTAATATACCAATGTGTGGGTGCTCTAATGCCTCTGAAAAGTGACCAGGGTAAAGTAAACCCAAAGTAGGGTGATTCCAGCGTATTAAGGCTTCAACGCCAATCAACTGGTGATCCATTAAATTTACCTTTGGTTGATAATGTAGAATAAACTCTTTACGAGCAATGCCTTTTTCAGCAGCCAATAACAAATCATGTCTTGCATGCCTTAGGCTTTCTTCCTCTGGATCAAAAAACAGAATCCGGTTTGTTCCTGATCTTTTTGCTTGGTACATAGTTTGATCGGCTCTTCGTAAAATGTCATCACAAGTTAAGCCATCATCACTGGGAAGTGCAACGCCGATGCTGACTGAAATTTGAACGGAGCACGAAAACTCTGCTAATTTTATCGGATCATTTACCTCAATCAGCACGTCTTGTAACAGAATCTCATATTCTTGTATTGTGTGCGCAGCCCCTCTTAATAAAAGGATAAACTCATCTCCACCAATACGCGCTAGTGTATCTTCCTTGCGTAATGTGTTTTGTAGCCTTTGGGCAATGGTTTTCAACACGAAATCTCCGATTTCGTGACCGTATTTGTCATTAATAGGTTTAAAGTTATCTAAATCTAAATAGGCAACGGCGAGCTTTTGGTGAGATGTAATAGCTTGTTGAAGTTGATCGATTAAAATAGGGCGGCTTGCTAGGCCTGTTAGGCTATCGTAATGTGCCATGTCATGAAGTTTTTTCTCTGAGCTTGCGCGTTGAATAGAGCTAGATATAGAGTGTATCAACTGAGCGCTTTTTAATTGGTTTTTAAGTAAATAATCGCTTGCTCCTAGCCGCATAGCTTCTGCTGCTATTTGTTCATCTCCCAGTCCCGTGATCATAATCACAGCGCAATGATTATTTACAGACTTTCTAATATTATCTAGCAGGGTAAGCCCGGAGCCGATACCTAATCGATAATCAACTATGACGCAATCAAACTCCCCATGTTCAAGATAAGACATCGAGCTTTCAATAGAGGATGCTTCTGAAATTTTCGCCTGTATGTTAGAGCGAGATATCATACGACGTATATGTTCTCTATCAACCGCATCGTCATCAACAATGAGTAGGTTAATAGTGTCGCAGCTTTCAAAATCATCTATTGAAGTTCTCATATCCATATCTCTTGCAAAATAGCTTATTCAAGCTCAATGGCATGTATATAAGCATCCATAAGTATCGCTAATTTGGCAAACTGCGGGCCAATTGCATGTTTAACCATATAACCTGCTACGTTGTTATGATACGCGCGAGTACGATCGTTATCCTCATTGGAGGTCGTTAGTATAAATACAACGGTATTGTTTAAGTTTTTATCTTTACGAATATGGTCTAAAAATTCAAACCCATTCATCACTGGCATATTTAAATCAAGTAATACCAAGTAAGGCTCCGATATTTCTTTTTGTTGCGCTTTTTCTCGTAACGCATCTAGCGCAAGTTTTCCGTTTTGTTTCCAAATTATTTTAATTTTAGGATCAACTTTTTTTAAGCTTCTTGTAACGGCTTCCGCGGCAACATCGTCGTCCTCAACAAGTAGTATGGATAGATTTTTGATCATAAATTCTCTTTCCTAGCAAAGCGTGGCCACCAAACATGAAATGTTGACCCTTTGTGCGGTTCATTTGAACTAACTGAAATGCGCCCACCATGGGCTTGTGCAAGGCGCCGACTAATAGACAGCCCTATACCTGAAACCGACTTATCATCGGAAGTTGTTTGAAACAAACTAAAAATACGCTCGTAAGCCTCTGGTGGTATACCGGGTCCATCATCAGTCACAGTGATATGGCAAAGCGTATTTTCTGCTACACAACTAATCTCTATAGTTCCTTCTTTACTGTCATGGTGTTTAATAGCGTTACTTAATAAATTACGGACCACGGTTTCAAGTGGCGTCCATGCAGTCACGATGGTATTTAATTGAATGTCTTTATGAATCTTCATTCCAACTGGTAAATCTAACAGTTCGGTAACGTTATAAATTAATTTATGCATATCGATTACTTGAGTATCTAGGCTGGCTTTACCAGCTCTTGCATAGGCCAATAAATTATCTATTAACGTCTCCATTTTGTGAATACGATCATCAATACGCGTTAAGTTATATTCGACTTCAGGCGTGGTAGTGCCCAAATCTTCTTTTACCCATTCAATTAAGTTTGAAATGCCTCGCAATGGAGAGCGTAAATCATGAGAGGCCACATAGGTAAATTCTTTCAGGCTAGTGTTATTTTCTTTTAGCTCGGTTTCCATTCGTTTTCGTTCAGTTATATCTAACAAGGAAACAAATACCATGTCTTCGTCATTGGTGTTTATAAAAGGACTCAGGCCCACTTCAACTGGGAATTCTTTTCCATCTTTGTGTAAGGCGGTTAAATCTCTGCCTACTCCCATACTTCTGACACTGGGTTCACGATGAAATGAATGGCGAAGTGCTGAATGGTGCCCTTGATAGCGCTGCGGTAATAGCATTTCCATTTTTTTATCGAGTAATTCTATTTCACTGTAGCCAAAAGATTTACATAACGATTGATTAACCGCTTGAATAATGCCCGCTTGGTCTACTATTAACACACCATGTGGTGCAGCCTGAATAGAGCGTTGAAACATATTGTTAGCGCGCAGCCTTTGCGATATATCAACCAGTGTGGCTAAAACTAACTCTTGTTGTCCGTGTATTGGGTTTAAGCCTATTTCGATTGGGATTTGCTTACCATTTTTTTGACTCGCAAATAACTCACGACCTTCACCCATCAAGCGTTTTCGAGGGTTAGCAAAAAACTGACTCATCAAGTGGGTATGGTTCGCTTTAAATTGCGCTGGAAGTAAACTATCTATATTCATCCCTATGAGCTCTGAATCCTCATAGCCCAGTATTTCAGATAGTTGACTATTGGCAAAAAGGATCTGAGCATCGGTATTGACTACCATTGCCCCCATGGGTAAACAACTAACTAGTTGAGTTAAAAAGGCTTCATCCATATTTACATTTGAACTAGGTGAATTAGATTTTTTATTTACTTTTTTAAGGTCCATCAAGCATCCCGCAAGTAAATGTAGTTCCTATAACATAGTAATAGTCGAACAAGTAATGAACAGCAAATTTAGAGGACGATCATGTTATTTGGATGCTCATTTTAATAGTTTCTTCTTATATTTTAGCGAGTCATTATGAACGTACTGTTCAGAGTGAGGTGTATAAAAGGCGCTTTTCTTTCAGCTATTTACAAAAATAATTTCATACCAACACAAAGAGTTTAGGTTGACACTTGACCTGTCTATTACTCTATAGTTTACATTTAACATCGCATTTAAAAATGTATGGAGTCATATGTGTATCGTATTTCTGAGCTAGGTGCATTAGTTGGTTTGTCGAGGACCACTTTACTTTATTACGAAAAGCTTAATCTAATTTCTAGTAAGAGGTTAGAAAACGGCTACCGAGTATATAGCGAAAGAGATTTACAGCAGGTGCGTTTAGTTCAGCACTTACAAAGTGGTGGGCTGAGCTTGGCTGAATGTAAATCTTGCCTCGATAGTAAGTTAGATAGGTCTGTTCTTAAGTTTCGTTATAACGAACTAGAAGAAGACATTAAACGAAAACAAAAGTCATTGGCTTTGCTGTCGTCCCTATTAGGAGAAAACAGTAGTAAGTCATGGCATGAAATGCTTAGCGAAGTCGCTCCAGATGCGCATATTGACTGGTTAAAAACTCAAGGGTTTAACGAAAAGCAAGCTCTAAGAATTAGATGGTTATCAAAAGATATGAACGAACATGACAAATATATGCAAGATTTTATGAGCGTATTTGCAGCACTAGAATCTTGGGGGCCTAATAGTGAAGAGGACACGAAAAAAGCGTTTCACTTACTTAGTAACAATCCTAAACGAATTTTAGAGATTGGTTGTGGTAAGGGTAACTCAACAATATTACTCGAAAGAATATCGAACGCAGAAATAATAGCGACTGACAATGAGCAAAGTGCGCTTGATAAATTAGAAGATAAAATAAAGCAGCATAACTTGAGTGAGCGGGTATCAACTAAATGCATCAGCATGACAGAATTAAACTTTGGCACTAAAAAGTTTGACGTTATTTGGGCTGAAGCCTCGGCTTATATAATGGGTATAGAAAACGCCCTAAAAAAATGGAAATCGTTACTCACCGACGATGGTACTTTGGTTTTTAGCGATTTAGTTTGGTTAACTGACAGCCCAAGTCAAGATGCTATTGATTATTGGAAGAGCGATTATCCAGATATACAAACAGTTAATACACGTAAATCACAAATAGAAAAAGCTGGCTACCAGCTTCAGCATACATTTACGGTATCAGTGCAAGCTTGGAAGAATTATTACGAGCCACTCGAACAGCGCTTACAAGATGTTGCACCAAAAATGACTGGGTCACAAGCTGTGGTTGATATTCAAAATGAAATAGATTTATATAAATCTCATTTAGGCGAATTTGGTTATCAGTTTTTTATTGCTAAAAGGCTTTAAGAAATCAATAACCATGGGCTAACCCATAGAATAAATAACTTTAGCTTAAACACCATTCATATTAACCGGTTGAATGGTGTTTTTAATTATTATTTGAAAAGTATTTAACTGTGGCGTCACATAATCTCAATACCATGGAAATCAAAAAGCAGAAAAACAGTCAATAAATTAGTCGGTGCGATAAATGTGCGATATTTTTTATTATTAAATTAGGTAGTACGAAAGGAAAGTAGTTTTTATTGAATAATATAGAATTATGAAAGGATTTAAATGGTCGGTATGGAGAGATTCGAACTCTCGACCCCTGCCACCCCATGACAGTGCGCTACCAAGCTGCGCCACATACCGACTTCGATAGCAATAGTACGTGTATTTATAAAAAAATCAATAAGCTTTTGTTTGTTTGGATGTTTATTGCGCAAGCGCTTAGTTTTAAGGACTTGCGCAGGAGACTCTTTACGGCCCTAGTCTTTATTTAACCACTGGTTGATCGTGTTATACATTTCATCTCGTAGTATTGGTTGTGCAGTTTTGTTAGGGTGTAAGTTATCGTTTTGCATTAGCTCGTTTTTTCCTGCTACTTTAAGTATAAAAAACGGCATTAAATGCGAGTTAGTGGCTTCACTAACACTGGTAAAGCTATCGGTGAACATTTTACTGTATCGTGGGCCATAGTTAGGTGGAATATATATTTCCATAAGTGCGGTTTGTGCATCTGCAGCTTGGCTTTTTTCAATTAAAGCGGTTAAGTTAGTTTGCATTTTAGTGATTGGAAAACCGCGCAGGCCGTCATTAGCACCGAGCTCAATAAGTACGTGAGTGGGTTGATATTGCTCAAGTAGCGCGTCTAATCGGCGCAATGCACCGCCGGTGGTTTCGCCGCTAATACTGGCATTTACTAAGTTGATAGGGCGTTGCTCGGCATCGTATTTATCTTGTAACAATTGCACCCAGCCTTGTTCTTGTTTTAAGCCATAGGCTGCGCTTAAACTGTCACCAAGTATTAAAATCGTGTTGTTAGCTGCCGCGTGTAGTGGGTTAATAACTAAAAATAAAATGAATACACAACGTAGGATTGAATGAGTCATATGTCAGCGCTTTCTCAATTAAATATAATTCAAGTAAATGGTTTATCTAAAATGGTTTCCACCTTTGAAGGTGAGTTGTCCATCCTCAGCGACATCAGCTTTAATGTCAAGCATGGCGAGTCTGTTGCTGTAGTAGGCACGTCGGGTTCTGGTAAGTCTACATTATTGAGCTTGCTAGCAGGGCTTGATACCGCCAGCAGTGGCGAGGTAATGTTAGATGGTGAGCCTTTGCACAAGTTAGATGAAGAAGCGCGAGCAGCACTGAGAGCCGCTAAAGTCGGTTTTGTATTTCAGTCTTTCATGTTGGTGCAAAGTTTAACCGCACTTGAAAATGTGATGCTACCTGCAGAGCTTGCTGGCGAACATGACGCTAAAGAGCAGGGGCTCGCCTTGCTTGAAAAAGTTGGTTTGAGTCATCGTATTGATCATTACCCATCGCAGTTATCTGGTGGTGAGCAACAACGTGTTGCTATTGCTCGTGCATTTGTGGGTTCGCCTAAAATACTGTTTGCCGACGAGCCATCAGCTAACCTAGATAGCAAAAATGGCCATATGATTGAGTCGTTATTATTTGATTTAAATAAGCAAAATGGCACAACGCTTATTTTAGTTACCCACGATGAAGCACTGGCGCAAAAGTGTGAACGTATTATTCAGATTGAAGCCGGTGAGCTGGTTCACAATTCAACTGAGGAAATGGCAAATGTGGGCTAAATTAGCACTTAAACTATTTTCTCGAGAGTTTCGCCGTGGTGAACTAACCGTTATAAGTGCAGCCATTGCTTTAGCGGTGTTAACGGTGCTTACTTTATCTATGGTGACCGAGCGAATTGCACAAAGTATTGCGCAAAAAAGTAGTGCCTTTATTGCAGCCGATAGGGTGTTGGCCAGTAACCATGCCATAGATACCGCTTATATTACTCAAGCCAAACAGCAAAACCTCAAAACAGCGCAAATGGTGTATTTTGACACTATGCTGTTTGCAAACGATGAAATGCAATTTAGCTCAGTAAAAGCTGCGTCAAACAGTTACCCGCTTAAAGGCCAGTTAAAGGTTAAGTCGGGCTTAAACGCAGAAACAGAAGTCGCCCCGGGGGCACCAACCCCCGGTAACGTGTGGCTAAGTGAATCGGTTTTTTACAGTTTAAATATAAACGTAGGCGACCAAGTTGAGCTGGGTGCTGCGTTATTCAATGTGGAAAAGGTGATTGTTGAAGAACCCGATGCGCCGTTTAATGTGTTCTCTAGCAGCCGCAGGGTACTAATTAATATTGACGACGTACCAAAAACTGAAGTAATACAGCCCGGTAGCCGTGTATTTTACCGCCAGTTGTATGCAGGTGATGAAAGCGACATAAATAGTTTTTACGATTGGCTAAAACCGCAACTTAAAGAAAACCAAAATTGGTATGGTGTTAAAGACCGCCAATCGCCTATTTCAAATAGCTTAAATAGAGCTGAAAGCTTTTTGTTATTAGCCGGTTTGCTAGGGATTATTTTAGCCGCGGTTGCTATTGCAGTATCGGCTAAGCGCTATTGTGAGCGTCAATACGACCCAGTCGCAATGATGAAAACTTTAGGTGGCAGTCGCGATATGATCCGTAAAATTTATCTTATGCACTTATTAATGGTATGTACCATGGCGGTGGTTGTTGGCCTAGCTATTGGCTATGGCTTGCAAGAGGTGGCTACCGGTTATTTAGCTAAAAGTATGGGCACTGAACTGCCCATGGCTGGTTTTAAACCTTGGCTGGTGGCCATTAGCACAGGGGTTATTTGTGCGGTTATGTTCTCTATTAAGCCATTGTTAGATTTATTTGATATTCCACCACTCAGAGTACTTCGCCGTAACTTAGGTGATCGCCTTGCGGTAAGTAAAATTCATTTAGGGCTAAGTGCACTCACCGTGTTTTTATTAATGTGGTTATTTAGTAATAACATAAAAATTACGCTTATTTTGTTTATCTCAACGCTTGCGCTTATTTTGGTGTTATTTTTAATCTCTAAGTTAATATTTGGCGGTGGCCGCAAGCTTGGCTTAAAGCCGGGTAACAGCTGGTCTTTGGCTATTGCGTCTATTCAAAAGCGCGCCAATGTTAATGCAGTGCAGTTAATTAGCTTTTCGTTAGCGATTAAATTACTGTTATTTTTAATTGTGCTTAAAAACGATATTATTTCTGATTGGCAGTCACAATTACCAAGCGATGCACCTAATGCCTTTTTAGTTAATATTACGCAAAATGAACTGGACCCAGTTAATGAATATTTAGCACAAAAAGGCATTCAGGTTTCGGAGTTTTACCCGACTATTCGTGGTCGCGTAAATGCCGTCAACGGTGAAGCTGTTGCGCGTGAAGTGTCACTGCAAGATAACGAGAAAAAAGACGAAGAAGCCCGCTCAGGCATTGGCCGCGAGCTCAATTTAACCTGGCTTGACGAAGTCCCTTCGCAAAATGACATTATCGATGGCCAGTGGTTTGGCGATGACGCCGTTGCCGAGGCCTCACTGGAAGAGTCGATGATGCAGCGCCTCGATGTTAAATTAGGCGATACTCTTACATTTTTAATCGGTGCGCAGTCGTTTGATGCTAAAATAACCAGTGTGCGAAAAGTAAATTGGGCCACACTCAAGCCTAACTTTTTTATTATTTTAAGCCCAGATGTACTTAGCGACTTTCCGGCAACCTATATTTCATCGGTACGCATTGAACCTGAGCAAAAGCGCGACTTTAGCCAGTTATTACGTTCATACCCCACTATTACAGCAATTGATGTAGATAACTTTGTTAAGCAAATACAATCGACTATTGAACAAGTGTCGTTAGCTATTGGTTTTGTACTCGCTATTGTGGTGCTATGTGGTGCACTGGTACTAATATCGCAGGTGCAAGCAAGCTTAGGTGAGCGGATGCAAGAAATTGTGATATTACGTACGCTAGGCGCTAAAGGTAGATTAATAAAAAACGCTACTTTGTATGAGTTTTTATTACTGGGCGGTTTAGCCGGACTAGTCGCTGCATTTTTCAGTGATATAGCACTGTTAATAGTGCAGCAGCAAATGTTTGATTTGGCGGGTAAGCTGCATCCAAATATTTGGATTATTGGCCCCTTTGCTGGTGGCGTGTTTGTAGCAGGTTTAGGTTATTTTATGATTGCCCGTACGCTCAAACAAAACACCCAAGGCTTAGTGCGCGCATTGGCGTAAACTTTTTGGCCAAATAGAGTTTAAATGCCTACTTTTTAAGTAGGCATTTTTGTTTTGGCTTGGTACTGGTAATTTATACAGTGCTCTGGCATTATTAGCATTATAAATAAATAACAATAATGAGAGTGCTGTTTGGCCATTATTTTAGGGATCGATCCGGGCTCGCGTTTAACGGGTTACGGTGTGGTTGCGCACCAAGGTGCTAAGTTTACATACTTAGGCAGTGGCTGTATTAAATTAGCCGATCATGACTTTCCCACCCGACTTAAAATGATATACCAAGGTATTACGCAGCTTATAGAGCAGTTTTCGCCTGAAACCTTTGCCATAGAAAAAGTATTTATGGCACATAACCCCGATTCTGCTTTAAAGCTTGGGCAAGCCCGTGGTGCTGCCATTGTGGGGGCCTCTATGGCCGACTTACCGGTGTTTGAATACTCTGCACGGCAAATAAAGCAAGCCGTGGTGGGTAACGGTGGAGCAGATAAATCGCAAGTGCAACATATGGTTAAAAATATACTTAAACTGCCAGGTACGCCGCAAGCCGATGCAGCAGATGCACTCGCGATTGCAATTTGCCATGCTCACTCTGAACAAAATTTAATAAAACTAGCGGGTAGCGCAAGCAAAACCGTTAGAGGACGTCTAAGGAAATAACAATGATAGGTCGCTTAAACGGCGTGTTAGTTGAAAAACAGCCCCCAGAAATATTATTAGAAGTGAGTGGCGTTGGCTACGAAGTACAAATGCCAATGACCTGTTTTTATGATTTACCCAAAGAGGGCGACAACGCCATTGTGTACACTCACTTTGTAGTACGCGAAGACGCACAGTTATTGTTTGGCTTTAATAATAAAACCGAACGAGCCTTATTTCGAGAGCTGTTAAAAGCCAATGGCGTAGGACCTAAATTGGGTTTAGCTATTTTGTCGGGTATGTCGGCGCAGCAGTTTGTAAGTTGCGTAAATAATGAAGACGCTACCGCCTTGGTTAAACTGCCAGGGGTAGGTAAAAAAACCGCCGAGCGCTTAGTGCTCGAAATGAAAGACCGATTAAAGAATTGGGGCAACGACTTATTTACCCCATTTAGCGACAGCGCCGTAATAGAGCCTGCGAGCGATGCAACTATAGCTAATAATGCGGCCGATGATGCGGTTTCGGCGTTAGTGGCGCTCGGTTATAAATTGCCACAAGCGCAAAAAGCAGTAAAATCAGTAAGCAAACCCGATATGTCGACTGAGGTTCTAATTAAAGAATCTTTGAAATCAATGCTGTGAGTAAATTATGATCGAAGCTGATCGCTTAATAGATGCTGCTGAAAAAACCAATGAAGACACCATAGATCGTGCTATTAGGCCTAAGTTACTGGCCGATTATCGTGGTCAGCCGCATGTTAAGCAACAAATGGAAATATTTATTGAAGCTGCGCGTAGCCGCAGTGAAGCGTTGGATCATTTATTAATATTTGGCCCGCCAGGCTTAGGTAAAACCACGCTTGCTAATATTGTAGCCAACGAATTAAATGTAAACATTAAAACCACCTCTGGCCCTGTGCTTGAAAAAGCCGGCGATTTAGCTGCATTGCTTACTAATCTTGAAGAAGGTGATGTACTGTTTATTGATGAAATTCACCGCTTAAGCCCACAAGTAGAAGAAATACTTTACCCTGCAATGGAAGATTACCAGCTCGATATAATGATAGGTGAGGGGCCTGCAGCACGCTCTATTAAGCTTGATTTACCTGCATTTACCTTAATTGGCGCAACCACGCGTGCGGGCTCATTAACCTCACCACTGCGTGACCGCTTTGGTATTGTACAGCGTTTAGAGTTTTATTCTGTTGAGGATTTGTCGCATATAGTGGGGCGCTCAGCGCATTACCTTGATTTAGAAATGTGTGACGATGGCGCGGCAGAAATTGCCAAGCGCTCTCGTGGCACACCACGTATTGCAAACCGTTTATTGCGCCGTGTGCGCGATTACACCCAAGTTAAATCAGATGGTACAGTTAATGCCGAGGTAGCTCAGCAAGCCCTCGATATGATTGATGTTGATAAAAGCGGCTTTGATTACATGGACCGCAAATATTTACTCGCCATTATTGAAAAATTTATGGGTGGCCCGGTTGGCCTTGACAACCTAGCGGCTGCCATAGGCGAAGAAAAAGAAACCATAGAAGATGTGATTGAACCGTTTTTAATTCAACAAGGTTTTATTCAGCGCACGCCGCGAGGACGAATTGTGTCGGATAATGCGTATCATCATTTTGGTTTACTTCCCAAGCAAGACTAATTAGCTGCTTGAGATAGATATATTATCCAGAGTTTAGGTTAAATACTAAAGCCATTGTCTTTTTAACGACAGTGGCTTTTTTGTATGAGCAAACATTACATATTTTACTTTGCCAATAATTCACAGAGCGTTAAGACATGTCAGGCTATTGTTCGACTGCTTATTTAGCCCGAGTTGAGATGGTTTGATAAATTGTGGGCAAAAAAAAGCCCGCAAATAATGCGGGCAAACAACAAGTTTAAGGAAGTAATCTAGGGAACTACGTTTTACTTGTTGAGGTCATACCCCAAGAAGTAAAAAAGTAATACGAAATAAATCATATTACGAAGAACTGGATTCAATGAAATAGCTTTCATTTAATGCGCTAGCTCGGTATGGGAGAATAATACCGAAGCGACACAATTTGTTCAAACTAGAAAATTTATATTTTCAGATTAAAAAAACTAATAGCAGCGGTTTTTTGTTTTTGCTTATTGTTGCATGTTAATTAATCATTAATTCTATAAGTTAATGAAATGCTTTGTTTATGTATATTAACATATTAACGTTCGGTATTAGTTTTACTATTACGTTAAGGTAAGTATGTGCTGGTTATGAGTGCTTATGCATTAATTTTGAATAAACAGCGCATTTTGTCACTCTTTAGTGAAACTAAGCGCGCTTCCATAAAGCTTTGTTGTTATTTATTTATACAGTAGAGCAAGAGTTAAGTAGTAAATATTGAGTAAAGCTGTTTTTTTTAACGTTTTTTGTTGTCTATTCACAGCAATATCGTTGTCAGCAGTAAATACACTAGATACACTAGCAAAACTTTAATGGTGGCTAATGTATTGCTAAGTTACCTTACTCAAATAAATCAATTTGATGTTTTTAATTATTTAGGAGTTTAACGTGGGATCAGGGCTTAATTTTTTAGATCTAATTCTAGAAGCCAGTTTGCTTGTGCAATTAGTAATGCTAGCGTTGGTTGCTATGTCGGTTATGTCATGGGCTATTATTTTTCAACGTAAAAAAGCTATCTCTGACGCCTTAGCAAATGCCAAAAAATTTGAGCAACGTTTTTGGTCTGGTGTTGACCTAAGTAAACTATATAACGAAATCTCTTCTCGCGGTGGCCAGTCTGCTGGTATTGAGGCGTTATTTACCTCAGGCTTTAAAGAGTTTGCACGTCATAAAAAAAATACTTTTCAAAGTGCGGGCATTGTAATGGAAGGCACACACCGTTCAATGCGGGTTGCGCTTTCTCGCGAAATAGAAAAACTAGAATCAAGCCTATCGTTTTTAGCAACGGTCGGTTCAATTAGCCCTTACATCGGCTTATTTGGTACGGTGTGGGGTATTATGAATGCCTTTATTGCCTTAGGTGAGGTAAAGCAAGCGACCTTACAAATGGTTGCTCCTGGTATAGCAGAGGCACTAATTGCTACAGCAATGGGTTTATTTGCGGCAATTCCAGCCGTTATTGCTTACAACCGCTTTGCTAACAAAGTTGAAAAGTTAGAATCTCACTATATTAACTTTATGGAAGAATTTGCCAATATCTTACACCGTCAAGCAGCTACCCAAATAGAGGCTCAAGCGAATGTACCAGCGTAAAAAGCGTCGCCCAGTCGCAGAAATTAATGTAGTACCATACATTGATGTAATGTTGGTGCTGCTTATTATATTTATGGCCACTGCGCCGTTAATTACTCATGGTGTAAAAGTAGACCTGCCAAAAATGGAAGAGTCGGACTTAGTCGATACGAAAGACACGCCACCCATTATTGCTTCTATTGATGCCGATGGTAAGTATTATGTGAGTGTCGGTACCGATCCTGAGGAGCCGATGGAAGCATTAGATGTAGCCGCAGTAATTAAGCTACAACTAATGAAAAACCCAGATGTGCCTGTGATGATCAAAGGCTCGGGTAAAGTGTCGTATCAGGAAGTGTTACTGTTAATGGACTTTTTAAAAAATGCAGGTGTACCGTCGGTAGGATTAATGACCGAATCCTTTGAGGGGACCAAGTAACTGTATGAGTAGTTCATTAATTAAATCAGTATTGCTGCATTTAGCGTTAGGCGGGTTTTTGTATGCATCAGCAAACATTCATCCTCCTAAACCTAAAGTAATGGAAGTGACGCTTAATGCGGCTATTCCTGAACCAGAGAAAGCGGTTTCAGCGGTTACGGTTGATCAAAAGCAAGTTGAGCAAAAAATAGCTGAGCTTAAAAAGAAAGAAGATGATAAAAAGCGTGCTGAAGATAAACGCATTCGAGATTTAGAACGCAGAGCTGCCGATGCACGTAAACAGCGTGAAGCTGAAGCAAGACGCATTAAAAAGCTTGAACAGCAGCGCAAAGCGAAAGAAAAAGAAACCGCAGAGGCGCAAGCACAAGCTAAAAAAGCCCGTGAAATAGAACAACGCGAGCGAGCAAAAGCGAAGCAAGCCGAAAAGCAAAAGCAAGAAGCTGAAAACGCAGCAAAAGCGGCTGCAGATAAACGCAAAGCGGAAGAAGCGGCACTTAAAAAAGCCGAACAAGAGCGTAAAAAGCGCGCTGAAGAAGCAGAACGTAAACGTCAGCAAGCATTGCAAGAACAAATGCTGCAAGAGCAACTTGCCAAAGAGCAGGCGGCACGTAATAAAATACGTCAACAGCAAGTAGTGAGTGAAGTTGATAAATTCCGCGCATTAATTATGGCGCGTATTCAACAAAACTTATTAATTGATGAAAAAATGAAAAACCAGCAATGCCGCATTAATATCCGTCTTGGGTTTAATGGGCTGGTAACACAAGTTAAATCGTTAGGCGGTGATAAGTTAGTGTGTGAGGCTGCATTAAGAGCTGTTCGCATGGCCGACACATTACCGGTATCTAAAGATAAAGACGTATTCGAGCAACTAAAGAATATTAATATAACCATCGCGCCAGAGTTTTAAGGGATGACATGTTTAACAAAATTAAAATAGCCTGTTTAGTTTTAATATTAGGGTTTCAGGGTGTTGCACATGCGGCACTTGAAATTGTTATTACTGAAGGTATTGACGGCGCAAGACCGATTGCGATTGTGCCATTTAAATACCAAGGTATTGGTCCTATTCCACAGCAGCTAAGTGATGTAATTGCTGCCGATTTAATGCGCAGCGGTAAGTTTAAACCTGTGAGTGTGTCTCAAATGCCACAACAACCTCACAAAGATGCTGATATTGATTACGGTGCTTGGGTAAATCAAGGTGTAGAAGCTGTATTGGTTGGTGAAGTAGAGCAGCAAACCAATGGACGCTATTTAGTGCGTTATGAGTTGGTTGATGTTATTCGCGGCCAAATCACTGGCGGTGAAACACAAATGATGAGCAACGGTAAGCTGGTTCAAAGCCAAGACCATATCTTAGAAGCGCGCCAAAGCGTGATCGGTGAAACCGGCTTTCGCCGTTACTCACACCGCATCAGTGATGTAATTTATGAAAAACTAACCGGTGAAAAGGGCGCGTTTTTAACTAAAATAGCCTATGTTATTGTTCGTGATACTGACGAAAAGCCTTATCAGTTAGTGGTTGCTGACTACGATGGCTTTAATGAACAAGTGTTATTGCGCTCAAAAGAGCCATTAATGTCGCCAGTATGGTCGCCTGATGGTACTAAATTAGCGTACGTAACGTTTGAAAATCGCCAGAGCCAAATTTTTATTCAAGACATTTATACCGGTAAACGTGAACTGATCACCAGCTATAAAGGAATTAACGGTGCGCCGCAGTTCTCGCCAGACGGTAAAAAGCTACTGTTAGTGCTATCAAAAGATAAAACTGGTGCAACTGAGGTTTACTTATTAGACTTACTAACGCGTAAAGAGACCCGATTAACACGTCATCGTAGTATAGATACCGAACCTTCGTGGTACCCAAATGGTCAAGATATAGTATTTACGTCGGAAAGGGGTGGTAATGCTCAGATTTATAAGTTAAATTTAAAAACTGGCAGATCTCAAAGATTAACCTTTGACGGTGACATGAACCTAGCGGGTTCTATTTCACCAGACGGGAAAGAATTAGTGATGGTAAACCGTACTAACGGACAGTATCATCTTGCTAAGAAAGAGTTGGCTACAGGTGCGTTCCAAGTTTTAACTCGAACTCGCCTTGATGAATCGCCGAGCATAGCGCCAAATGGCTCGATGATTATATACAGCACGCTCCATAATAATAAACAGGTACTTGCGCTAGTATCGATGGACGGCCGTTTTAAAGCACGCTTACCTGTGCTTGATGGACAAGTGAAGGCACCGGCTTGGTCGCCATATTTACAGTAATAATTGCTGGTTTACTCAAAATAGGAATCTACTCAATGCAACTTAACAAAATACTTAAAGGCCTGCTAATTGCTGTGCCAGTAATGACACTAGCAGCTTGTAGCTCATCTTCAGATATCGATGAAAATGCAGCCAACCAGTCTAACCAAGCAACTGTTGAGCAAACAACAACTGATACAGTTGAAGTAGCAACAATGACGCCAGAGCAACAAGCTGAAGAGCAACTTCGTCAAAAGTACGAAGCGCTTCGTCAAGAGCAAATCATTTACTTTGGTTTTGACACTGCAACGATTCAAGGTCAATACGGCGAGCTACTTCGTGCACACGCTGAGTTTTTAGTTAAAAATCCTTCTGTTAAAGTATTAATCGAAGGCCACGCAGATGAGCGCGGTACGCCAGAGTACAACATTGCACTTGGTGAGCACCGTGGACAAGCAGTTGAAAAATACCTACAAAGCTTAGGTGTTTCTGCAAGCCAAATGTCAGTAGTTAGCTACGGTGAAGAGAAGCCAATGGTTAAATCTCGCACTGAAGAAGCTTTCGCTAAAAACCGCCGTGCGGTACTAGTTTACTAAGATAAGAGATATTATGAAGCCGAAAATTATTTTGGCAGCCATGATATTGAGCGGGAGCACCCAGTTAATGGCTGCTCCCGCTCCTGTTTCAGAAGCTGCAAGTTCACAGTCGAGCATTGAAAAGCGTTTAGAAACGCTTGAAAAGATGATGCAACAGCGTAATTTCTTACAAGTAGAGTTACAACAACAGCTTAACTTACTGCAAGATGAAGTGAGTCAAATTCGCGGTGTTACCGAAGAGCAAAGCTATAAACTTGAAAAGGTATTGCAGCGCCAGCGCGAGCTTTATCAAGAAATAGAAAACCGTGTTAGCCAAGCATATGCTAAGCCGGCTACTCCAGCGCCTACAACAGACTACACGCAACCAGGTAGCGATCAGAGCTACAGCAGTGATTTATCTGAAAACGAAGCGTACGAGCGTGCTGTTGCGCTTATAATGAAAGATAAGCGCTATGACCAAGCTATTCCAGAATTTCAAGCGTTCTTAACAACGTATCCAAATTCAGTGTACACCTCAAACGCACATTATTGGCTTGGGCAATTATTAACGATTAAAAATGACGGTGTAAAAGCAGCCGAGCATTTCAAAGTAGTTGTTAACGAATTTCCAAACTCAAATAAGCGCCCAGATGCAATGTTAAAGCTTGGTACACTTTTACAAGAGCAAGGGTTAAAGGCTGAAGCGCAAAAAATACTGAATGAGCTAATCAATCAGTACCCAAGTACAACTGCTGCTAAACTAGCCACAGATCGCTTATCAAAATAAATGTTGATGCTTGATTAGACTGCTTTTTGTCATAAGCGGTCTAAATTTGCTCAACTAGACATAAAAACTTAAAAAAAGAGACAATTTCGGTTGCACTCATTTTATAAATAAGTATTATAAGCGCCCGCAGCAAACGAATGGTAACCCCACTCGAAATGCGACAAAAAGAGCGGGTCATTAGCTCAGTTGGTAGAGCAGTGGACTTTTAATCCATTGGTCGATGGTTCAAGTCCATCATGACCCACCATTCTTTATTGTTAATAAAGTTTGGTCTTTAATCGGCGGATTTACGTAAAGTGTTAACAAACACACAGAGCGGGTCATTAGCTCAGTTGGTAGAGCAGTGGACTTTTAATCCATTGGTCGATGGTTCAAGTCCATCATGACCCACCATTCTTTATGGAATGGTTATAATCGGCGGATTTACGCAACCTTACTTTTTATAAGTAAACCAGAGCGGGTCATTAGCTCAGTTGGTAGAGCAGTGGACTTTTAATCCATTGGTCGATGGTTCAAGTCCATCATGACCCACCATTCTTTACTGAATGGCTATAATCGGCGGATTTACGCAATCTTACTTTTTATAAGTAAACCAGAGCGGGTCATTAGCTCAGTTGGTAGAGCAGTGGACTTTTAATCCATTGGTCGATGGTTCAAGTCCATCATGACCCACCATTCTTTATTGAATGGTTATAATCGGCGGATTTACGCAGCCTTACTTTTTATAAGTAAACCAGAGCGGGTCATTAGCTCAGTTGGTAGAGCAGTGGACTTTTAATCCATTGGTCGATGGTTCAAGTCCATCATGACCCACCACTTCTGGTACACTTTCTCCGTATAATATATTTCTTAGTATCTCCCTTATTTTTATTTATAAACTGCCTGACTAGATTGCTATTATTTACCGTTCGTTTCTCGTATAATTTGCGCTATTAATTGCACTGTAAATAAAGTGGTCGAGAACATGAGTTTAGCTCAAACTATTATGCCTGAAGGTTATATTTTCCCTCCTAAGCCGGCACCGTTAACACAAGACGAAAAAGGCGAATATAAAGCGCGTATAAAACAATTACTGCAAGAGAAAAACGCGGTACTTGTTGCTCATTATTACACTGATCCTGAAATTCAAGCGCTTGCTGAAGAAACGGGCGGCTGTGTAGCCGATTCACTCGAAATGGCGCGTTTTGGCGCTCGCCATGAAGCCGACATGATCATCGTCGCGGGTGTACGTTTTATGGGTGAGACTGCTAAAATTCTAACCCCTAACAAAACCGTGGTTATGCCAACACTTGAAGCGACTTGTTCATTAGATATTGGTTGCCCAGTGGATGAGTTTTCAGCGTTTTGTGATCAACACCCAGACCGTAAAGTGGTAGTGTATGCTAACACCTCTACCGCGGTTAAAGCGCGTGCTGATTGGATAGTTACCTCATCGTGTGCACTTGAAATAGTGGAGTACTTAGATGAGCAAGGCGAAAAAATCATTTGGGGCCCAGATAAGCATTTAGGCAGTTATATTCAAAAGAATACTGGCGCCGATATGATCATGTGGAACGGCGCATGTATCGTACATGATGAATTTAAAACCAAAGCGCTAAAAGGCTTTAAAGTCTTGCATCCCGATGCGGGTGTATTGGTGCATCCAGAATCACCGGCTGAAATTGTTGAACTTGCTGATGCTGTTGGCTCTACTAGCCAGCTCATTAAAGCAGCGCAAACTATGCCGAATAAAAAGTTTATTGTGGCAACCGATCGCGGTATTTTTTATAAAATGCAGCAACTATGCCCAGATAAAGAGTTTTTTGAAGCGCCAACGGCTGGTAGCGGCGCTACATGTAAAACTTGCGCTCACTGCCCTTGGATGGCAATGAACGGCTTACAAGCGATTGAGGAAGCACTGATTGATGCCAGCGGTAAAGAAGTGTTTGTTGATATGGATTTGCGTGAAGGCGCACTTAAATCATTAAATCGCATGCTAGACTTTACAGCCAATATGGCAAAATAATAAATAGCAATATAATGCATTAGATAAAGGCGATACTCAGGTATCGCCTTTTTATTTGCTTATGAGTAGTTAGTTTGATTATTGAGCAGTTAAAAGCATGATGTTAAAAAGGCCTTGCACCAAGCAAGTGTATTTCATACTATAGCGCGCTGTTGCAAAGCAACATTGTGGAGAGATGGCTGAGTGGCTGAAGGCGCACGCCTGGAAAGTGTGTTTAGGTTAATCCCTAACGAGGGTTCGAATCCCTCTCTCTCCACCATTATTCAATATCAGGACGCCTCAAGGCGTCCTTTTTTGTGTCTGTAATAAAGTTAAGCGTGTTGGCTTTGTACTTGGCGTTTGTTTTTACGCTGATGTTTTAATGTATACATTCGTTGGTCGGCTAAGGTTAAGCAGGCTTTGTAGTCATTACATTCCTCACTACTTGCTAAGCCATAGCTCACGCCTGATAACGGCCAATGTTTTTGAACTTGTTGATGAATATAGTTTAACGACTCGTTGATGCTCAGGGTGAGTTGGGCGAGCTGTTGTGCTGACTGAACGTTACACACACAAATAAACTCATCACCGCCGGTTCTGCATACCTCGCCTTTGTCGGCTAACGCATTTTGTATTAACCGCGTAACCTCAATGAGTAGCTTGTCACCGTGAGCATGACCTAGGTGATCGTTAACGCTTTTAATATTGTCGCAATCTATAAACACAATGAGATAAAAATTATCTAAGTTATCGAGCTTTTCTTGTAATTGCAGCCGGTTTCCTACTTTGGTGAGTGGGTCTATGCGTGATAGCTCTAGCGCTTTTATAAAATTATTTTGCTTTATTTTTAGCCATTCAGATAAAGAAAGTAAAATACAGATACAATCAATGGCAAGAGCAATAAGTACCCATAATTCAGGTGAACTTATTTCTATTAAATTTAGGTGCGATAAAATAAAAATAACTAAGGACAAGCTATAAACAAGGTTGCCAGTTAAAAAATATTTCGCTCTAAAGTCTTTCATCCCCAGCATTGTAAAGCCCAGTTTTAAGCTTAAATACACCCAAATGGCAGCAAGGAAATGAGCTAAATAAAACACCCAATGAAAGGGTAAAAAGGGGTTTAAAAAACCACAGGCAAGTGCGGTTATGGAGAAGTATTTTAAAAATCGGCTAATACCAGTGCGGGTATGTTGGTCAAAGTTAAATAAGTAATAGGCAAATGAACTGGCACAAGCAATAGCAAAGGCAAAAATATACATGCCAAAGTAATGGGTGTTAATTGCGTGGTAATTAAAAAGTAACGCAACTACCCCCGCGGCGAATGCCCAACCAATGCCGTGTAATCCTATATAACCTGCACAAAATAATGCCACGCGATGCCGTGTTTTAAAAAACATGATCAAGGCCATGCAAGCCAAGGTCAGCATTATAGTAATAGACACTAAGCTTAATGAATTGATATAAAACTGAAGTTTAATAAACCTAGATTGAGGAATAACATTAATGCTGACAGGTTTAGCAAAGTGTTTAGCATTAACATAAAGCCATAAAACACCGTGTGAATTAGCTTCTAGTTGTAATTCAAAAGCTCGGCTGTGCATTACAATGGCTGATGGGCTGGCACTATCTTGCGAAAAATCAGCGACTTTTCTGATCCCACTAGTATCTTGATAAAAAGCAACGCCACTATCTAAATAATTAATTTGGGGGATTATATACCAGCGACCTGCGCTCTCTGTGGTTAAACTGATTTTTGCTATTGCACTGCCATGGGCACTATACAGCGAAGTGACGGGAGTACTTACATTGTTATAAGCATTAATGAGTTGCTCACCTTGGGTTGGTTTAGCTAAATCTACTTGATGCCACATAGCTAACTTTAGTTGTAAGCTGTCATTTTGATTTAATGCTACAGCAAAAGCATTAAAACTAATGGTTTGAAATAGTAAACAACATATAAAATTGAAAGTGTACCGCATGTAATACCTAAGTTAGTTACCGGTAAAAATTGTACTGCATTTTTAACAGAATAATTATTGCTATGACCGCTTTAGCGTATTCTTGCTTTATAGTTACTAACTTTAATCACTAAACGGTGAGCTGTTATTATAAAAATATAGTTAATGATTAATTAAAGGGTTAATAATTTATCTAGTTTGGCTATTGAGCAATATTTATGACAAAAATACTCTTTAAGGTTTACGCTCGTGTAGACGTGTGATTAGTTTCTGATTGATTTACATGAATTTGATATTCATAGCGATGAATGATTATAAATCGCTATGCAAAAGGAGATACTTATGACTATTTTATTTAAAGTTATGCTCCATAATTTTATCTGATAACGCGCTAAGTATATCGACTACTTTAAAGCTTGCTTGCTCCATAAGAGATACTTTTTCAACAGCAGTATTGAGATCGCCTAATTGGAATGCTTCTAGAGCAGCAAAGCCATTTTTGTGGACATCTGCATGTGGTTTCTCTAATGCTTTGAAGTCGTTAATGCTTGAATATTTTAATGCACCTTCACCTTGATAGTACCATTGACCTAAACGGCACATGGTATGATCAGAAAAGTCTTCTGCCGTCTTGTTTGATTGACCTAAAATGACTTTATAAATATCGTATTTCCATACAATATGGTCCATTTTTACTGTTTGAATAAATGCATCCGCACTTGAATTAACAATAACGCTATACATATTTTGTGATAGTTCAACCACCTTTTTAGCAGTAGTATCAATTTCTAATGAGCTATTTGCAATGCCATCACTTTCTTCGCTAACGTTAGTAATGTTAGTTACAACGCTTTGCATTTGCTCATTAACCTTATCTATTAAATTAGATATCTCGTTAGATGCCTCAGAAGAGCGTTGAGCAAGCGTTCTCACTTCATCTGCGACGACTGCAAACCCTCGCCCTTGCTCTCCCGCTCTTGCTGCCTCAATGGCTGCATTAAGTGCGAGTAAATTTGTTTGATCAGAAATCCCTTTAATTATGTTTACAAAATCATTAATGCCGATTGTTACTGACTGCAATTCTTTAACGGATTTAGAGGCGGACTTTGTATCTCTTGAGATATTATGTGTTGATGATGAAGTCGTTGCTAACATATCTAAAATTGTATCAAGTAATTTTTGGGATGACTTAAATGACGTAATATCATTGATTAGTTTATGTGAAGTTGAGGCTAAGCTTTCTCTGATATCACTAATTAAATCAGATGACTGCAATGATAAGGTATTTAATTCACGCTGTTTTACAAATGCCGTATCGTTTGCTATTTCATTGTCGTTTAGTTGTGATTTCTCGCTGTTTACTGCTAATAATTGCTCCTCAAGTTTTTCATTGGCTTTTTTTAATTGCATTAACTCGTTATTTAACTCGTTAATTTTGTTTTTATATTTTGAATTGAACAGCATGTAGACCCCAATTTAAACACGGAAAATAAACGTTATATTTTTTATTAAATTTACCTGATTATAGATTACATAATTCGATTTTTAACAGGGCTGGAATTAATGTCCACCCAAATCGATTTTTATAAGAGTAAGTTACAACACAATAATAGATGCTTTATAACTTTTTGGTAAAAAACTTTTCATTTCATGCTTATAACAAACCTATTTAAAATGGTCACTATTTTAGAGGTTAGGGTCTGTTGACCTTTCAAGGTTGGATTTGCAGCAGTCTGTTTGGTATTTAGGCAAGGCAGCGCCTATGTGGTTTATTCCCCATAAATAGGCGATAACGCAGTATCCATGCCAAACAGGCGCTGCCCGAAGGGTTCTGCCTAGGGGCTATTTATTCTTTGTTGCCTACATGGATGTAGGTAAGGGGCGTGTGCAGGACGCGGAAGTTTTGCTCGGTTATGACTTGTTCTTACTAGGATGTAAGCCAGTAGAATAACGCAGGAGCAGTTATCGAGCCTACTAGGTTACAACCCTTGTGCCGCGATTAAATCGCCCCTAGCTTGAACAAATTTTAATCCGAAAAGATTAACAGGCCCTAATATTTTCTAATTGATTTATTCAACTGCGTTTGAAATTCATCAGGAAATAAAATTGTGCCGTCGTCTTCTTCGGTAGGGAACACGGCAACTAGTAAGTCATCTTCTTCAAGGCCTGGCGTCCAGCGGCTAAACCAATCTGCTGTTGGAATTGCTTTAGGTGTACATCCTTCCCATTCACCGGTTGCCCATGCTTGTGCAAACTCACGGGTTGGCCATACGGGTACGCAATCGTCGTCTTCGTTAGTGAGCATTACGCAGCCGTCGTCATCGTTTAAAATCCACACTTGCTTAAACTGTTGCACAGTTTCGTACATGTATGCGAGTCGTTTTTTTGCGCCAAGGCCTAAAATTACGTCGTCTTGCTTTGATAAATTGTCAGTGGTCATTTTTTGGCTCTCTCTCACTGTGGGGGGGAATACAAAAGGCAGCGACATACTGCACTTTAAAATTAAGTTTAGCTAATGGCTGCAAGCAGCTCGTCGGCTAGTTGGTTTAGTGCGTCAGGGTCTTGATTTGTTAATGCGTAAGTGCGCAATCCATAAATACCCATAACACAAAATCGTGCTAGTTCTATGGCACTTCGCCCATTGGTAATTTCTTTATTGTCTATCGCTTTTTGTAATTGCTGCGCAAAGGCATGCTCGTACGCCGTTAAATTAGTACGTAATACGTGGCAAATTTGTGGATCGTTACCCTCTACCTCGCTAATGCTTTTTGTAAGCAAGCACACTTTAGTTGCTTCGCCGTCAATACATTCTTGCACAATGATATTAAGGTATTGTTTCAGCGTATCTAAAATACAATTACTGTGCTCAAACAGCGCTGTAAATTGTGTATTGCGATCGGTTTGGTATTGCTCCGTAGCGGCTAAAAAAATGCCTTTTTTATTACCAAATGCCCCATACAAAGAACCCGGATGTAAATGGGTGGCTTGAGTCAGTTTTTGCATACTGGTTTTTGCATAGCCATGAAGCATAAACATGGCCATAGCTTGGCGCAGTACAAACTCTTTATCAAATTCTGCAGTTCTCATAATGACTCTTTTAGTGGAGAGAGTAGTAATGAATAAATTTATTTTTCTTAGGCCTAGGTGGAGTTTACGCAATCTTAAACAAAGTTTCAAAATTATACTTGAATATTCATTCAAGTGACCTTATCTTGAATGTACATTCAACAAAGGATAAATATTATGTCGATTGACTTACTTTCACCTTTTAAATTAAATAACAGCATTGAACTGCAAAACCGCGTACTTATGGCACCATTGACCCGCTGTATGGCAGATGACAATTTAGTGCCCACACAAGCCATGGTTGATTACTACGCTCGTCGTGCTGATGTAGGCTTAATTATTAGTGAAGCCATTATTATCCGTGCTGATGCTCAAGGTTACCCAAACACCCCTGGGCTTTTCACTAGTGAACAAATTCAAGGTTGGAAAAAAGTCACTGACGCAGTACATGCCAATGGCGGAAAAATGTTTGCACAACTATGGCATGTTGGCCGTGTAGCACACCCTCACTTTTTTGGTGGTGATGTTTTGGCGCCATCGGCAATAGGGGTTGAAGGTTCAGTACCGCGTATGCGCGAGCTCACTTATGTTACGCCAAAACCTGTAACTACAGACGACATTAAAGGTTTAGTGGCTGACTACGCTAAGGCCGCAGAAAATGCGATGGAAGCGGGTTTTGACGGCGTAGAAATTCACGGTGCTAATGGTTATTTAATTGATCAATTTTTACATTATGCGGCAAATGAACGTGATGACGAGTACGGGCAAACACCAGAAAACATGTCTCGTTTTGCACTGGAAGTAACCGATGCAGTTATTGATGTTGTAGGCAATGAGCGTACCGCTATGCGTTTAACACCAGGTGCCTACTTTAATATGAGCGAAGATAATCGTGATAAAGCAGTATTTGACTACTTATTACCAGAGCTTGAAAACCGCAAGTTAGCTTATTTACACGGCGGTATTTTTGACGACAGCATGCGTTTTGATTCACTAGAAGGTAAATCAACCTCTGAGTTTTTACGAGCTGGTTATGCAAGTACCTTAGTGGGTGTAGGTAGTTATAGTTTTGAAACTGCCAAAGAAGCGATTAACGACAATAAATTTGATTTAATTGCTATTGGTCGCCCGCTTATAGCTAACCCAGATTACATTAGCAAAATTAAAAACGGCGAAGAAGTCACAGCTTACAGTGATGAAATGCTAGCTGAATTGAAATAGCAGCTAATTTTTTAAAAAATAATATAGCACTCATGGGCAACCGTGAGTGTCTTTTTTTATACATTTATTTGCCATAATTTACTCATAATTGTTTAATCTTGCTGTCAATAAAGTTCCCCCTCGTTGTCATATTTAAAAAATAGACTGTGCCCGCTTTCATAATTACCTTTTATAATTAGAATCAAACGGGACAACAATGTACGCTTTAAAAAATAAATCGATTTTGAGCATGGCTGTGGCCATGGCGGTATCAACTTCAGCTTATGCTAACGATAACGTGATAGAAGAAGTAACCGTTACTGCAAAACCAACCAGTTATGCAAACAACGTTATTGAACCTGCCATGCTTGAGCAACAAAGCTCGGTATCGAGTGTGTTATCGGTAATTGATAACTTGCCAGGTATTAGCATAAACGAAGGCGACGCATTTGGCGGCGACGATTGGTCAACAACTATTACCATGCTGGTTTTAGTATTGACTCAAACCAACAGCAATTAGGTATGACGATAGACGGCATTCCTAATGGCGGCTCTAATTATGGCGGTGGTGCTAAAGCGAATCGTTACCTAGATAGCGAAAATCTTGTCACCGTGGAAGTAGGTCAGGGCACCTCAGATATTAAATCTGCCTCGTTAGAGGCGCTAGGCGGTACTTTTAACTTTGTAAGTAAAGCGCCTAGCTTTGAAAAAAGCACCACTTTTGCATACACCTCAGGCAGCCATGACGCAAGTCGCTATTACGTTAAACACGAAACAGGCACCATTTTTGATAATACTCAAGCGTATGTGAGTTATTCGCAAACCGATACTAGCCGTTGGATTGGCTCGGGCAGCAATGGCGGGAAAGATAACCAACACGCTGAAGCGAAATTTGTCACCACCCTTGATGAGTTAACTATAACAGGGCGTTTATCTTACGATGATGTAAGCGAGACGAATTACAACAGCGTGAGCTTGGCACAATTTGAACAAACTCCAGATTGGGATCAACTAACATGGAACTGGGCAGGCGTTCCGCACTTTGACCAAATGTTTGCAGAAGGTTGGGGCACGCTGCGTGAAAACACTCTAGGGTATTTAAAGTTTGAATACGCGATTTCACCCACCTCATTGTTAACCATTAGCCCTTATTATCATAAAAACTCAGGCCGAGGTGATTGGATCCCTCCTTATTTAACGTCCCCTGTAGATGAAAATGGTAACCCAACCACAGAGGGTGGTACAAACGCAGGCTCTTATGGCTTTACAGATAGTAATGGTAACCCACTTGCTCCCAATGCAGGTTGTACGGCTAGCTTAAACTGGCCGTGGGAGTCAGGCCCTGAGCTTAATCCTGCATGTTACGATGCTGATGCAACGCCAGTTATGTCTTATCGTCATACACATTATAATAAAGACCGTTTAGGGGTAACTGCTAATTATCAAGCAAGCATTGGCATGCACGATATTGAAGCCGGTTTTTGGTATGAGCAAAGCGACCGTGATGAGTCACGAGATTGGCATAAAGTTATAGATGCGCGTATTTATCATCATTTTGATAACACCCCTTATTGGACGCAATATAAAAACACCTTTGAGACCGATACGCTCAAATGGTACGCCCAAGACTCAATGGCATTTGGCGACTTAACCCTTAATCTAGGGGTGAAAAAGTACTTAGTAGACATAGAAAAGTATGACCATTATCAAAATGCGACAACAGCTAAAGTAAACAGTGATTCAGACCTTCTATTTAGTGGCGGCATTTTGTATCAGCTAAATAGTAATACTGAGTTATTTACCAGCTATAGCGAAAACTTTGCCGCCATTAAAGATGGTGTGCTTGAGCGCGACAGCTCTGACTTATCAGCTATTAAGCCAGAAACCGCTGAAAATATTGATCTAGGTGTACGCTATCAAAATAATGCACTTAAGCTAACGGCAACGGCCTATTCAATTGAATTTGATAACCGTATCACCTTTATAGCACCAGGCAGCGACACCGGTGGTATAGACTACACCATAGGCACAAACGGCTCGTACCTAAATGTGGGCGGTATTGAATCGACAGGTTTGGAGCTGTCAGCAAGTTATATGCTTAATAATGAGTGGAATGTATATAGCTCATACACCAATAATAGTTCTGAATACAAAGGCGATGCGCCAGGCTTTGAAGCAGGAGGCAAAGTAATTGATTCAGTAGATGATTTATTTGTGCTTTCAACCGATTATTACAGCGGTGATTTCCGCTTTGGTTTATCGGCTAAATACACTGGCGAGCGTGGCGATGTAGATAGCTATACCGTGGTTGATTTAAATGCAGGCTACGCAGCCGAAGTTAATGCTGGCCCCTTCAAAGCAATTGATATTGCTTTTGTGGTTTACAACATTACTGATGAAAGCTACCTAGCGGGCGGCACAGGCAATGGAAGCACTTACTTTATTGGCGCCCCACGCACAGCAGCCGTGACGTTAACGGCCACGTTTTAAAACGTAATAAACGTAATTAAGCCCATCATTGATGGGCTTTTTATTAAACGAGGTGTGTATGCAAACAATAGTAACAATACTAATAATCGGTTTGGTTTTACTTAACAGTCAGGCGGTTTTGGCAGCACCACAAAATGTGGTGTTGGTAACTTTAGATGGGGTTCGCTGGCAAGAAGTATTTAATGGTGCCGATAGCAAGCTGATTAATAATAAAGAATTTGTTAAGCAACCAGCACATTTAAAGAGCCAATTTTGGCATGAAAACCCGCAACAGCGTCAACAGTTGTTAATGCCATTTTTAACTCAAACCATTGCAAAACAAGGCGTTATTATTGGCGATAGGGCTAAAGGCTCAACTATGTCGGTGAGTAATCCGTGGTATTTTTCATATCCTGGGTATAACGAAATTCTTACTGGTGAAGTGGATGAAAGTATCAACAATAACGACAAGGTATTCAACCCAAATAAAACTATTTTAGAGCGTTTAAATGCCCAGCCTGAATTTAAAAACAGCACCGCGTTATTTGGTAGTTGGAATGTGTTTCCTTTCATTGTAAATACCCAGCGCAGTAAGGTGCAGGTGAATGCGGGGTTTATGCCCGTTGCTGATGATTTATTTGCCGACGCAGCGCTACTTAATGCGCTACAAACAGAGATACCTAGCCCTTGGCACAATGTGCGGCTTGATAGTTTTACCTATCGATTTGCTAAAGCGTATATGCTGGCTAAAAAGCCTAAATTACTGGTTATTAGTTTAGGAGAAACTGACGACTTTGCTCACGATGGGCATTACGACGCCTATTTAAAATCGGCTAAGCAAAGCGATGCATTTATAAAAGATTTGTGGCAAACCATTCAAAGCACAGCAGGTTATAAAAATAATACGACGCTGATCGTTACTACTGATCATGGCCGTGGAAGTCATGCCAGTGATTGGCAGCATCACAGCTCTCGTCGAGCATTGCTAGAGCTTAACCTAGGCGCAGATGTGTTTCCTAACGGCATAGTTGGCTCTGAGCATATTTGGCTGGCAGCTATTGGCCCTGCAATTAAAAATAACGGCTTAATTAAAACTAAAAACGAGCTTAAACAAGCGCAAGTTGCCGCCACCGTTTTAAAAGCACTTGGGCAAAATCCACACATAATTAACCCTAATGTGGCACCGGCTATTAACGAGATTTTAAAATGAAACAGTTACTAAAAACCCTTAAGCATTTTGCACTGTCACTGACTATTGTGATTAGCAGTGGAGCAATGGCTGCGCCGTCTAAAATATTATTTGGCTCTTGCGGACATCAAGATAAAGACATTCCTATATTTAACGCCATTAACAAAGAGCAGAGTGATTTATTTATATTTTTAGGGGATAACATCTACGGCGATACTAACGACATGACTGTGCTTAAAAATAAATACCAACGATTAGGGGCAAAGCCAGGCTTTAAAGCACTACGCGCACAAACACCAATAATAGCTATGTGGGATGATCACGATTATGGTCAAAATGACGCGGGGAAAGAGTATCCGCATAAAGAAGCATCGCGGCAAATCATGCTCGATTTTTGGCAAGAACCGGCAAACTCAAAACGCCGTACCCGTGCTGACGGCATTTATACCTCGTACATGTATGGCGAAGGCGAGCAAACCGTGCAGGTGATCATGCCAGATTTACGCTTTAATCGTGACACACTTAATTCTGTTAGCGAGATTGAGTATTACACCAAGCGTAAAGCAAATAACCAAGGCCCGTACAGTCCAACTGAAGTTAAAGGCGCATCAATGCTAGGGGAAGCACAGTGGCAATGGCTTGAAGCCGAGCTTAAAAAGCCAGCGGCAATAAAGCTAATAGCGTCAAGCTTGCAGTTACTGCCAGATTTTACCGGCTGGGAGTCGTGGGCAAATTTTCCTGAGGATCGAAACCGTTTATTTGCGCTAATTAAAAAACACCAAGTAAATGGTGTGATTATTATTAGTGGCGATACTCACTGGGGCGAGATTTCAAGGTATCAACATAACCTTGATTACCCGCTTATTGAAATGACCAGCTCAGGTCTGACAGAAAAGTGGAAAGACGTTAGCCCTAACCAGCATCGTGTGGGTAATTACACACATAATGTTAACTATGGTGATTTAAGCATAGACTGGCAACAAGTCGACCCTGCTATTTCATTAAAACTTAAAGGCATTGATGGCCAAGTTATTATGCAAAGTGATTTTAGTCTTTCAAGTATTAGCCCTTATAAATAGCATCACCATTTAAATAATAAACGCACTGCGGTTCAAGCTGTGCGTTTAAAAGTTCATCTATTGGCGGGCTAACTTGCTGATTTATTAACGCCAATGCTCCCTTAGCGCTACCGCTTAAATTGAAAATATCTTACACTGGCTTTATCTCAAGTAAGGCTGGTATCGTATGCTCAATATTATTCAATCAAACCGTATGGAAGCCCTGCAAGCGCAGTTTCATCAGCTATTAAAAATAAACCCATTGCAAAGCCCATTTGATAAAGAAGTGGTGTTAGTGCAATCGCCGGGTATGTCGCAGTGGCTTAAAATCGGTTTAAGTGAAAATTTAGGCGTAGCTGCACAGGTAGACTTTCCGCTGCCGTCGAGTTTTATTTGGCAGTTGTATCAGCAATTACTGCCAAATGTGCCTAAAGAGTCGGCCTTTAACAAACCTAACCTTGCTTGGAAATTATTTGCCATTTTACCCCAGTGCATAAATGAGCCGCTGTACTTACCGCTTAAAACCTATTTAAAGGGCGATATTGACGGCCAAAAAACCTTTGCTCTATGTGAAAAAATAGCCGATGTGTACGACCAATATTTGATGTATCGCCCCCATTGGATAGCCAAATGGGATAGTGGCACTGATGAGCTTGATGATGTTGATATAACGATTGCGCCTTGGCAACCCGATTTATGGCGTCGTATCGTCAAATTAAGCAAACAGCTAGGGCAAAGCCAATTTCACCGTGCCAATATGCAAGGGCAGTTACTCAGTGCACTTGAGAGCATGGATAGCGCCTTATTACCAAAACGCATTAGCTTATTTGGCATATCGGCGATTGCCAGCTCGCAGCTTGAAGTGTTTGAAGCTTTGAGTAAAAAAGCTGAAGTGTTTTTGTTCTTTTTTAACCCTAGCGAGCATTACTGGGGCGATATCATTGATGAAAAAACAGCAGCGAAAATAAACGCTAAATACGCAAAAATGCCGCTGCTGGAAGCACAGCAAAAAAAGCACACCAACCCCGATGAGGAATACTATTTTATTGGTAATCCGCTGTTATCGTCGTGGGGTAAACTCGGCCGCGATTATTTTGAGCAACTAGTGCAGCTTGATGCCCGCTGGATTGATGGCTTTATAGATGTATTTGACGACAGCCTACTTGGCCAAGTGCAAAGTGAAATTTACCAACTTGCCTTTAAAGGTGAGTCGCTCACCGACAACAAAGAATGGTTTATTAACGATGAGGGCAAGCTGCCAATTACTGCAAACGATGCAAGTATTACACTAAGTGATTGCCATACACCACTTCGAGAAGTAGAGCGTTTGCACGATTACTTACTTAATTTGTTTAATCAAAACCCAGCGCTTACCCCGAAAGACATCATCGTGATGATGCCCGACGTTGGTGCCTACAGCCCTTATATAGAAGCGGTTTTTGGCGGTGCGCAGGGCAGTCGATTCATACCTTATGCACTAGCTGATTTAGCCATAGAGCAAGAAAAGCCAGTACTGAGTTCGTTTGCTAGTTTAGCTAATTTACCGTTTTCACGCTTTGGCGTGTCGGATATTCTCGATTTATTACAGGTTACCCAAATTGCTGAAAAATTTGGTTTAGAAGCACATGAATATGAGCAAATTCAGTATTGGTTGGAGCGTGTTGGCGTTAAATGGGGCGTAAACGCTGAACATAAAAGTACCTTTGACTTACCCGCAATTGAGCTTAACACTTGGCAGCATGGCTTAAACCGTTTACTACTGGGTATTGCCATGCGCGATGAACAGTGCCCATTTAATGGTATTTACAGTGCCGATGAGGTTGAGGGCATGGCGCTCGATACACTCAATAAGCTGGTACATTTTATTGATGTGCTGCAAGACTTTAAAGCTAAGCTCACCCCCGATGACACACTCACCAATAAAGCCCAAATTTTAAATGAGCTGCTCAATACTATTTATGAGAGCGAAAGTGACGACAGTTGGGATTTATTAGTACTGCAAAAAGTACTCGAAGACATTGGTAAACATCATGATAATGGTGATTACAGTGAGGCCGTGTCGCAGCGCATTGTTAGCTATTTAATTAAACAAGGCATACAAGAAAAAGGTGTCGGCCAACGTTTTTTAGTGGGGCAAGTGAATTTTTGTACGTTAATGCCAATGCGCGCCGTGCCGTTTAAGGTAGTGTGTATGTTAGGCTTGAACGATGCCGATTACCCACGTACCGTGCAGCCTATCGGTTTTGACTTAGTACCTTACTCTAAAAAGCAAAAAGGTGATCGTTCACGAAAACTCGATGACCGTTACCTCTTTTTAGAAGCACTTCTCAGTGCCCGAGATAATTTATATATGAGCTACATTGGCCGATCATGTTTTGACAACCAGCCGCGCATGCCATCAACGCTTGTCAGTGAATTGTTAGAATACATAGGTCGCAGCTTCAAACTTAGCGAACCCAGTGATAAATCCTTGCCAGATTGTCTTATTAGCCAACAACATTTACAACCTTTTAATAGTCAGTATTATCTGCCAGCTAGCGCTGAACAGGCAGGGCTTAACAACCACAGCTATAACCCAATTTGGCTGCCTAGCGAGGCCATTGAGCCAAAAGCAATTACTACGCTTGATGTAACGCCTCCAGAGCTACTTGATCTTGATGTGTTTATTCGCAGTGTGTGCCATGCCCAAGAGAGCTTTTATCAGCAAAGCTTAGGGTTACGTTTGCCGCAATTTAACGACATAGCCAAAGATGAAGAACCGTTTAGCTTAGATGCGCTACGCCGTTATTTTTACCTTGATGAAATACTTGAAGCTAATATTAACGATATCCCACTAAGTACCGAACAAATACTGCAGCGCGGTGAGTTGCCGCAAGCTCATGTTGGTAGCTTAATTTATGAAAGCATGCAACATCGCGTTGATGCGCTTGCAGGGCAAGTAAAACAACAAATAAAAGCGGGTAAAAGCGAACCGATAGAAGTATTACTGTCACTTGAAAACACCACCATTGAAGGCTGGTTAAACCATGTGTATATGCAAAAACAAGTGTTTTATCGCAGTGCCAGTATTAAAGCTAAAGATTTAATTAAAGGCTTTATTTATCACCTTGCTGCACAAAGCATGCAACAAGAGATTGAAACCTTATTGCTGGGTTTAGATAAGCAAATAAGCTTTGCCCCAATGAGTAAAGCCGATGCCGATTTACTGCTTGCAGATTGGTTTGAGCTTTATAAAGCATTACGCAACAAGCCCGTGGCGTTTTTTCCGGTAAGTGGTTATGAATACGTGAAAAGCGGTGGTGATATGGCAAAAGCCAACAGTAAATTTAGTCCACAGTATATTGGCCGAGGCGAGGGGGAAAACCCTTATATTCGTTTAACGGTGCAATCACTTAATGACTGCCAAGACGAATTTATACATTGGAGCGATAAGCTACTCGCTCCATTATTTGAGCACGCCAAGGAGAGTGACTATGCAAGCGCTTAATCCACTCACTATGCCATTATCAGGGCAAAGCTTAATTGAAGCCAGTGCTGGCACAGGTAAAACCTACACGATCACGGGTTTGTATTTGCGCTATTTATTGGGCATGCAAATATCTGGTGAGCTGAATACGCCATTGAGTGTTGAGCAAATTTTGGTAGTCACCTTTACCGATGCCGCCACGCAAGAAATTAAAGACCGTGTTCGTAGCCGTATTATTGCTGCGCGTGATGCATTACTGGGGCAAGTACCTAATGATGAGCTAATTGAGGGTGTAATAGCAGGCGTTGATGACAAGCACCGTGCATTTGACTTACTCGATGCTGCAGCTAAATCAATGGACGAAGCAGCTATTTTTACCATTCATGGTTTTTGTCAGCGAATGTTAAAGCAGCATGCGTTTGAATCCGGTGTGGCATTTAACTTAGAGTTCATTTTAGATGAGCGTGATATTCTGCTTGAAACCATAAAAGACTTTTGGCGCGCGTTTGTATACCCACTCAGTAAAGAAAGAACAGATGCGATTTTAGCGGTATTTGCTGCGCCCGAATCACTATTTAGTCATGTAAGTAGTATTTTAAATAAGGCGAACGCAGAGATAACACCGCAAGTTAGTTTAGATGCGGTATGGCAAGCGCGAGATGAATACTTGGCGCGTGTTCCAGCCTTTAAAAAAGCCTGCCTAGAGCAAGAGTTTATTGGTGCTGTTAAAGCATCCGATTTAAGTGGCTCAAAAACACCTGGGCGAAAGGGGAGTCTTGCTGCACTTGAAGCATTTTGCTTAGGCAATGATGACTTTTTTGAATTTGGTACCAGTAAGTATTCGTTTGAGGTGTGGAGTAGCGAGAACTTAAGTAATACCGCTAATTATAAAAAAAATGGCACATTACTGACGCATCCACTTATTAGCCAATTCGATGCCTTAGCCGCACTTAACAACACCATCAACCAAGGGCTAAAAATTGCGATAGTGCAATATGCGGCGAGCTGGGTAAAAGCGGCCATAGTTAAACGCAAACAAGAACAAAGCGTGATCACCCCTGACGATTTACTGACTAATTTACACAGTGCCTTAAAGAGTGAACAAGGTGATGTGCTCGCACAAAAAATAGCGCAGTTATTTCCGGTGGCAATGATAGATGAGTTTCAGGATACTGACCCGATTCAGTACGGGATTTTTAGTAAAATTTATGCTCAAAGCAATACCACTTTAGCTATGATAGGCGATCCCAAACAAGCAATTTATGGGTTTAGGGGCGCAGATATATTTACCTACATTGGCGCAAAAGAAGCGGTAGATGAGCCACAACAATTTACATTGGGCACTAACTTTCGCTCAAGCAGTGATATTGTAAGTAGCGTAAATAGCTTATTTAGCAAATACGAAAACAGCTTTATTTATAACGACGCCATTCCATTTAATAAAGTGAAAGCGAAAGGAAAAAAAGCAGATGAGTCGTTTTTAATTGACGGTAAACCTGCCACCGCGTTTGAGTTTAATGTGTTTGTAGATGAAGCCGGCGATGAAAAAAATAAGCCGACCAGTAAAGGCGTAGGGCAAGCTCATTTAGCCACCCATTTTACCAATAAAATTGTTACTTTACTTGAGCAGGCAAACCAAGGAATAGCCTGTATTGGCAGTACGCCGGTAAGCGCTGCTGATATTTGTATTTTGGTGCGCGACCGCGTTGAAGCACAAATAATGAAGCAAGCGCTGAGTAAAGCTAATATTGCCAGTGTGTATTTGTCGCGCGACAGTGTATTTAGCCAAGAGTTAAGTCATCACTTGCTCAATTTTTTAACGGCTTTGCATGGTCAGTACGATGAGGCGTTACTACGCGGTGTATTAGCTGGCCCGTTATTTTGTTTAAGCTATAACGATATTTTTGCTCTAGCCGATGATGAAAATAGCTGGCAAGAACACCTAAACTTTTTTGCTCAACTTAGCCATATTTGGCATAAGCAAGGGGCAATGGCAATGCTCGAACGCTTACTGAGTCACAATCAGCTCAGTGCCAAGTGGCAAGGCTTGGGCTATAACGTAGAGCGGTGGCTTACCGACTTTAGACATCTTGGCGAAATACTGCAGCAAAAACAAATAGAGCTTGAAGGGACACTTCGTTTATTACGTTGGTTTGCGCAAAAGGTGAGCCAGCAAGATGGCGAAACAGTGCAAGTTCGCTTAGAAAGTGATGCGAACTTAGTTAAAATTGTGACTATGCACGCTTCTAAAGGGCTTGAATACCCATTGGTATTTATGCCATTTGCCAGTGGTTATCGTGAAACTAAAGACGCGCTTTATCATCAAAATGGCAAGTTGATTTACGATTTAAGTAAAGACGAAGACGCCTTGCAAAAAGCCGAACAAGAACGTTTAGCAGAAGACTTACGTTTGCTTTATGTGGCACTGACCCGAGCAGTGCATTTTTGTTCGCTGGGCGTGTATAACATTTCTCAAGGGCAAAGTAGCCGTTTAGCAATTCAAAGTAGTGCGCTGGGGCATGTGTTATTCTCAGGATTAGAGATAAGCAGTAGCCAAGTATGGCGCACCCATTTAAGTGAATTTTGTGAGGCTAATCATGCTATGCAATACCAGCAATTTACCTCAGGCGAATTACATGAGCAGGGCATACTTCGGTTAAAAAATAGTGACACTAAACAGCACGATTTACTTATTAATACAGTAACGGCGCAGATTGAACGTGACTGGCGAGCAACTAGCTTTAGTGCCTTGAGCTTTAAAAAGCATGCTGATCAACTTGCTCCAGGGCGCAGCGATGAAGATCATCAAAAAGATGAGTTTGCCGTGCAGCAAGATGAACTTCCTTCACCGTATAGCTTTCCTAAGGGTGCAAAACCAGGGAGTTGTTTGCACGAAATATTTGAGCAGCTTGATTTTACCAGTCCGGTAAATCATCCCACGAATGCCGAGCAAAACTTAACGGCTGTGATTGAACGTGCTTTTGAAAAGTACCATATCGATGAGCAATGGCAGCAAATTACCGAGCAATGGGTACTCGATGCACTTAATTGCCCGTTAAACAGCAAGAATAATTTAAGTTTGAGCCAATTAGCGCCAAGTGACTGTTTAGTAGAAATGGAGTTTAATTTACCGCTTAGCAGCCTCAGTGCCCCTAAGCTTAATGAAGTGTTAATTAAACATTTTGGTTTTAACCAAAGTAAACTTGAGTTTGCCCATGTTAAAGGGTTACTAAAAGGCTTTATTGATTTAATTTTTTGCTACCAAGGCAAGTATTATATTTTAGATTATAAATCGAATTATTTGGGCAGTACCGCTGCCGATTATGTGTCTGAGCAGCTAGAGCAAGCAATGACCAGTCACCAATATCATTTACAGTATTTAATTTATACCGTAGCGCTGCATCGCTTGCTTAAACAGCGAATTCCCGATTATTCAATAGAGGCGCATTTAGGCGGTGTTTATTATACTTTTTTACGCGGTATGCCAGCAGGTGAGGGAGTGTACTTTAAACAGCTAAGTGCAGATCAAGTCGTTATTTTAGATGGCTTGTTTAGCCAAGGAGCCATGCTATGAGTGATTTAAATCAACAACCGGGTTTGTTTGATGACTTAGATGATGCCCCTATAGACGAACCTGTGCTCACAACAGCACAGCCAACGATGCAGGGCAGCGACAGTATTAAAGTCGTGCCGTTGCTAACGTATTTAACGGACGAACATAGAGTGCGTGTGGTTGATGTAAAACTGGCTGAATTACTCAGTGGCACAAACGCACAGCAAGGGTATGACGACCTCTTTTATATAATTTTAATGCTGTGTTTATCGCAACAAAGCCAGCATAGCTGTTTAACCCTAACAGAGGTTGATTGGACTAATCCGTTTAATTTACGTCAAAGCGACTTTACTAAACTAGAAGGCACGCAGCCTGACACTCTCAGCCCATTTAGTAATGACTTTACGACTGAGGCAGCAATACGTTATTTACTCTCACATCACAGTGTTGGGGAGCAAAAGCCGCTGCAATTGTTTAATCAACGATTATATTTTTCTCGTTTAGCAGGCTATGAACAAACCCTTGCCCAACGATTACTGACAATGAGCGAACGACAACTTAACATTGATGATGCAGTACTTGCTCAGTTATTAACCCGCTACTTTCCTGATGATCCGAGTATTGACATTGATTGGCAAAAAGTAGCGTGTGCGATTGCCGCCACAAAAGGGTTTAGTGTGATCACGGGCGGGCCTGGCACCGGTAAAACCACCACGGTAACAAAGCTGTTAGCGATTTTACAATCGTTATATAAAGCGGCGCCATTGAGCATAAAATTAGTAGCACCCACAGGTAAAGCAGCGGCACGGCTAACAGAGTCAATTTTAGGGGCTAAAAATAAGCTTAGTGAAATACCGGCTGATATTAACGCGTTGATCCCGCAAAGTGCGCAAACCATTCATCGTCTGTTGGGAGTTAAGCCATTTACCAATAAATTCCGACACGATAAAAGCAATCCGTTGCATGTTGATGTATTGATTATTGATGAGGCCAGCATGGTCGACTTATCACTTATGGCTAAACTAATTGAGGCCTTGCCAGATCATGCTCGATTGATTTTACTTGGCGATAAAGACCAACTTGCTTCGGTTGATACTGGCAGTGTAATGAGTGATTTATGCCAAGGGTTAGTGCTTGGACAAACACCGCGTTATTCAAAAGTACGCTGTGAGCAATTGAACACGCTGTGCTTTAATGGCGCTGTTAAACTAAATGCGCAAAGTCAAAGTGAGTTTAAACTTGCTGACTGCATTGCCTTTTTACAACATAGCTATCGGTTTGATGCAAAAAGTGGCATAGGTCAATTGGCGCTGGCTGTAAATACCAACAACCGAGGAATATTAAATTACGTTGAACAACAAAGCAGCGAAGGGCATTTTAGCGATATTATTTTAGACTATGATTTTGTTTCCACACCGATTGAAAAGTTAGTAAATAGTGCCGCAAGTCATTATGCTAATTACCTAACCCTGATAGCGCAAGGTGCCAGTGTTGCGAAAGTGCATGCAGCTTTTGCCAGTTATCAGTTACTTGCTGCGGTACGTGAAGGCGATTATGGTGTTAATAGTTTAAACCAGCGTATTGAACGGGTATTACAGCAGCAAGGTTTAATTAGCGTTAATCCTAATCAGCGGCATTATATAGGGATGCCGATAATGGTTAGTCAAAACGACTACCAGCTAAAATTATTTAACGGTGATATAGGGATTTTAATGCCCGATGATAGCGGCCAACTCAAGGCACTGTTTATTGATGAGCAAGGGAATGAACGGGCATTTTCACCCGCACGGCTTCCGGTGCACGATAAAGTGTATGTAATGACCATTCATAAATCGCAAGGCTCAGAGTTTAGTTATACCGCGATGGTGTTACCACCGCTCAAGCAGGCGAGTATCGGTATTAATAGGCAATTAGTGTACACGGGAATTACCCGCGCAAAACAGACCTTTGAGCTGGTGGCAGATAAAAAAGTGCTGCAATTGGCCATGGGTAAAAGTGTATCACGGGCGTCAGGCTTGTATGAGCGATTAGTGTAAAGCCATACTTATACTAATCTCTTATTTTTGGGGTTCGTTTTCTAAATAGGTTGGGTTGCCAGCCAAAATGCAGTGCGCCCAATCTTAGAAAGACGGTTACCAATAATGAACCTATAATGCACCATAAATAAGGAGCTTCTAATAAAAATAGTGTGGCATAGGTTAAGCCTCCTGCAAAGCACGCGGTGGAGTATAGCTCTTCGCGCATCACCAGCGGTACTTCTCTACAGATCACATCACGTATTAAGCCGCCAAATATACCCGTCGTCATTCCCATTGTAAGCGCAACCACCATGGTTGTACCTTCAATTAATGCTTTTTCAATGCCGACCACATTAAAAATAGCCATACCGATGGCATCAACCAGTAACATGTAATAGTTAGACAGGTCGGGCAAGTGGCGAATAAACATAACGGTGACAAAAATAGCGCCATAGGTGGCATATAAATAATCGGGGTTGGCTATCCAAAATACAGGTTGATTAAGAAGAATATCTCTGAGCGTGCCACCGCCTAACGCGGTGACTGAGCCAACAACGACAACACCAAATCCACCAATATCTTTGTCGTGGCCTAATAATGCACCTGAAATTGCAAAGAATGCCACGCCAATAAGGCTTAAAAAATTAAAATACTCTGCCGTCATTGAGGTGTCCTTACCAAGTTAAGGATTTATATTAGATATTAAAGATAAGCGATTGGGGATTTATATTAGCTGAATAACACTCTCTATAACATAAGCACAGGTTATTAGCCCTGTGCTTGTTATACTGGGTTGTTATTGTAAGTAGTCAACGACCAGTTGAGATAATGATTCTACGCCAAGTTGTAATGCGCTTTCGTCAACATAAAACTGAGGTGAATGATTACTTGGCGCTGTTTTAGCGTTTTGATCTTTTGGAGTGACGCCTAAAAAGTAAAACAGCCCAGGGGTTTCTAGCGCATAATAACTAAAGTCTTCTGCACCGGTAATCAAATCTGTGGTAATAATGTTGTCAGCGCCAGCAATACGGGCAAGCGTAGGGGTCATTTTTTGAGTCAGTGCAACATTATTTACTGTTACAGGGTAACCATGATCTATATGCACATCAGCTTTAGCCCCCGCGGATTCGGCAACCAGTTCAGCGGTTTTAGCTAAACGTTTTTTAATATCGGCACGCATCGTTTGATCAAAGGTTCTAATTGTACCAATAAGCTCTACATTATCGGGGATAATATTTGAGCGTATGCCGCCGTTAATCGCGCCAAACGAAATCACAGAAGGCGCTTTAGTTACATCTACCTGGCGAGAGGCAATTGTTTGAGTTGCCATTATAATTTGTGATGAAGCAACAATGGGATCTACGCCATTCCAAGGGCGCGAGCCATGAGTTTGACGACCCGTTACGTTAATTGTGAAAGAGTCTTCACTGGCCATTAGAGGCCCTTCTCTAAAGCCAATTTGACCAGTATTAAGTGAGCTGGTGACATGCAAGCCAAACACCGCTTCAGGTTTTTGTTTAAATAAACCTTCTTTTAGCATTAGCTCTGCGCCTCCTTCTTCTCCTTCGGGGGCACCTTCTTCAGCCGGTTGAAATACAAACAGTACGTCACCCGCTAACTGATCTTTAATTTTTACCAGTGACTCTGCTACGGCCATTAGAATAGCAACATGAGTGTCGTGCCCGCAGGCATGCATAACGCCTACTTCATTACCACGATAGGTTGAGGTTTGTTTAGAGGCAAAGGGTAAATCAACTTGTTCGGTAACGGGTAAAGCATCCATATCGGCACGAAGGGCGATTAAAGGGCCTTTTTTACCACCGCTTAATTTAGCCACAACACCGGTATGCGCAACATCGGTTTGTACTTCAAGACCCAAAGATTTTAAATGGTTAGTAATGTACTTAGCGGTTTCAAATTCGCGATTACTCAGCTCTGGATATTGATGCAAATGGCGACGCCATGTAATGACTTTTTCACTCACACTTTGTGTTGCTTGTTCAAGTTGGGTGTTAATACTACTAGCAAAACTAGGCGCTGAAATTGCAGTAAATAAAACACTGCCAAAAATTATTTTTTTTATCATTTTAATTCCTTGATTTTCATCGTGTGTAATTAACTTACGCTATTACATCAATAAAAAGTAGTGTTGTTTAATAGTTAACCACAGTTAAAAGAAAGTTTATTGATACTGCTTAAGAAGGGGATAAAGCTATTTTGTTTAACACAATAGTTTGGCGTTTTTGTCGTATTTTAACGCAAATATTTAGCTTTAACGGTGAAAATGATAACAAAATGTTGCATTTTTTAAATTTGTTCCCAATACTGGTCAATGCACTGCTTTTACCATGCACTGACAACAGCGTGTAACAAGCTAAGCATAATAAAAATATTCAATCAGTTAAGGATTAATATGAACAACACACACATTTTTAAACGCGCGACTTTATTTGCAGCAGCAATAGGGCTCTTAATGAGTTTTTCTGCGATGAGTAAAGAGTATAAAGTAGTTTTAATTCATGGTTTGCAAGTATCCCAACTTATCAATAAAGCAGGTAGTGATGTAGTAAACGATGGCCAAAGTTATTGGCAGTCTTATTGGGTAAACCGTGCCGACGTGCGCATTGACTGGCCTGCGTATGAACGAATAGAAGGAAAAATTACTACAGATTGGGTATGGCCCAAGCTGCAACAGATCTCTCGCTCAAATTTATGCGAGCCAGGCTGCGTGTTTGTAACCCACTCTACCGGTGACTTAGTTGCCCGATATATTATAGATAACCAAGAAAACTGGCTAGAAAACGCGGGTTTAAAACCGCTTAATATTATTGCTACCTTTGATTTAGCAGGTGCTGGTGGCGGCAGTGAATTAGCCGATTTAGCCGTGAGTGCGTTAACCGGTGCATCATGGAATTTTGCTGTAGATGCTGCATTAACTTGGTGGCTAGGCAGTGAAGTTAATGAGGCGGTTGGTGTATTGCATGATTTAAAAGTTAACAATGCACGTAGAATTGCGCCATTACCTGATGCGCGCACTCCGCGTTTACGTTTTGTGGCCGATGGTAATGCTTACTTAGGTTTAACGGCTGGCTTTTTACGTGGTAACGATGATTCGGTAGTCGCTACTCACTCATCATGTGGCGCAAGCTCGGTAAGCTCATTTGGTAGTTGTAGTACCAATATTGACACCAATGGGCGTTTAACTTCACAAGGTGATGCTGTTAGTAGCTTCATGCCATACCATTATCCATTAATGATGACTAACAGTTACAGCCATAACGAAATTCAACAAGCGCAGCACCAAGGCAATGTAACGGTGGCAATGAATAATATTAGCGTGGCTGGCGATACATTAGGGTATGAAACTGTCGATGAAACTACCGGTAGTTGGTTTTGGAAAAAACAATACCGTTATGTAAAAGACTCTGATAATTTGAGTGCTTCAACGCTCATCTATAATGTGATCCCATAAAGGTGATTGTGCGTGCGGCTTTATATGCTGCACGCTTTTGATACCAATTCGCTTTATGCAGTTATTTATTTTTAGCCAAAAAAGCTTAATGCAAATAGTATCAGGTTTACGTTCTAAAAGTGATTAACTGCTAGGGTCTGTTGACCTTTGCGGATTACAATTTGTTCAAACTAGGGGTGGTTTAATCGCGGCGCGAGGTTTGTAACCTAGTGGGCTCGATAACTGCTCCTGCGTTATTCTACTGGCTTACATCCATGTAAGAATAGGTAAAAACCGAGAAACAAAGAGTAAATCGCCCCTAGGCAGAACCCGAAGGGCTGCGCCTGTTTGGTATTGATGCTGCGTTATCGCCTATTTATGGGGAATAACCACACCACATAGGCTCTGCCTTGCCTAAATACCAAACAGACTGCTGCAAATTTAACCTTTAAAGGTCAACAGACCCTAGTATTTATAGGATAAATAACAATGAAAAAATCCTACGTTATTGTTTTAGTAATAATAGTTACCGGCTTGATGTGGTTTTTAGGTAAAGGCAATGCTAGTTATTCAGCTTCGCAAACAACAGCTAAAGAGCATAAAAAAACACCTGAATTTGTAGCTATGCCAGCAAAACCTAAGGTACTAGATGTTAAACCGAGCATAAAAAACATGCCTAAAGAGCAGCATGAGTTTAATGAAGATATAGCAAAAGCAGCATCGGCAGTCGCGCAGCAATATCAGCAAAGCTTAGCATTTCCACCTTATTCGCAACCTTTAACGGTATATGATGAAGACCGGCTTAAGCCAAATCAGTTTTTTCCGGTTACTAGCCCTGTAGGAGAGCAAGGGGGGGAGTTAACCTTAAGTTTATCTCAATATCGCTATGTCTATCCGCAAGCAATTGAATTAACCATAAGCGCACAAAATTTAGGTAAAGCACAGGTAACACTCAGTGATACGGATACCAAACAGCCGTTAAAAACACATAGCGGTGTTGCTCGTGACAATAAGCTAGCAATTACGTTTAAAGGTGAGGAAGACTATCCTCGTAATTTACAATTATTAGTTGAGGCCGACATTGCAGGTAAAATGGTCCCTGTGGTGGCACAAATACAATATATGCCGCCTAGTGCAACCCTAACTAGCTTTGATAGCGCGTATCCACGTAATGATAATATGATAGTGCCTGCTAATTTAACGGTTATAAAAAGTGGCTTATATCGCTTAAGAGCTAACTTATACAGTGGTAGTTCGCCATTAGCGCATTTAGTTGCTAAAGCACGTTTAAATGAGGGCAGCGAAAAAATTGATTTTAAAGCGCATTGGTCTGTTTTGCCTAAGCAAACAAATGGCTTACGACTGAGCGACTTTGTTATTGAGCGTATGTCGCCAAGCCCAGGTGAGCGTAACAGCTTTGGGCAAAGTAAAGTGAGTGAGTTTACTATTGAAGATTTTGCTTACGATAGCTTACAGCAGCTGCCTTATCAGGCGAATAAACAAGAATTGCAGAGTTTAGAGTTTTTACAAGGATTAACTGCCGGTAAGTAGCAGTATAGAGCAGAGTGTAGGGTTTGCATTACTGCAAACCCTTAAAAGTTAGCTTAAATTTATGGTAACCACGTCGGCTTGGTCTGTTTCATCTTGTTCAGGATTAACCGGCGCTTTTGGAATATCTGGTTTATCTAACGCGATATCGCCACCATCAATAACGTCACCGGTTTGCAGATTAGCAAAATCAAACAATTGGTTATCAGCTAAATGCGAAGGCACAACATTTTGCATGGCAGTAAAAATACTTTCTATACGCCCTGGGTGCTCTTTATTCCATTGTTCTAGCATGTTCTTGGTGTGCTTACGTTGTAAGTTTTCTTGTGAGCCACATAAGTTACACGGAATAATAGGGTAGCCTTGATTAAATGCGTATTGACTAATATCGGCTTCTTTACAATAAGCTAATGGGCGAATAACCATGTGTTCACCATTATCGCTCATTAGTTTAGCCGGCATACTTTTAAGTTTGCCGCCATAGAACATATTTAAAAATAAGGTTTCAATCATGTCATCGCGGTGATGACCCAATGCGATTTTAGTAGCGCCTAGCTCTTTAGCTGTACGATATAAAATACCACGGCGTAGACGAGAGCAAAGTGAGCAGGTTGTTTTACCTTCAGGAATAATATCGGTAACAATACTGTAGGTATCTTCTTCGACAATTTTGTATTCAATATTTAAATTATCAAGGTATTCAGGCAGTACATGCTCAGGGAAACCTGGTTGTTTTTGGTCAAGGTTAACCGCAAAAAGATCAAACTTGATAGGGGCAACACGCTGTAAATGTTGCAGCATATCGAGCATAGTGTAACTGTCTTTTCCGCCAGATAAGCACACCATGATACGATCACCTTCTTCTATCATGTTAAAATCCATGACAGCTTGACCTGTGAGGCGACGTAAACGCTTTTGAAGCTTATTTAAGTTGTGTTGAGCTTTGGCTTGAGCAGAATGAGACACTACGCCCCCTTATAAACAGTACGGCAAAATTAATTGCTAAAAATAAAGGGGCGTATTATATGCCATATGTAATATCACAGCTACAGCAAACGTTAACTTTCTGCGAGTGGACTAACATAGCCATCAGGTTTCAATGCAAGTACATCACAATCGAGGCTGTCAATAACATGCTCAGCGGTGTTACCCACTAATGCAGCACTTAAGCCGGTACGTCCCACAGTGCCAATAACCACTAACTCACTATTTAAACGATTTGCAACATCCGGTATCACATCTTCTGGCAATCCCTCTTCAATAAAGCATTGATCAGAGGTTAGGTTAAACTCATTAGCTAATTCATTGGTTGATTCAATGTGATGTTTTTTAACTGATTCGTTGTAAAGCCCGGGGTTAAACTCAGGAATTTCTATGGCAATATTTACCGGTGTAGCAGGGTAAGCATTGACTAAGTTAAGTTTAGCATTAGCCAGTTCACATAAAAATTGTGCATCTTTAATTATGCGTTTATTAAGTGATAGGTGCTGCTCATTTTCACTGACTGCATTCACAGCAGCTAAAATATTACCTTGTGCTGGCCATTGCATATCTTTAACAAATAGAACGGGCGTTGGGCATTTTCTAACTAAATGCCAGTCTGTAGGAGTAAAAATAACCGCTTTTAGTGCGCCATGTTGATGCGTACCTTTGATAACCAAGTCGTATTTATCATTGATAACGGTATTAATTATTGCCTCGTATGGGCGATTATGCCAAATAACTTGCGTATCTATATTTATATTTTGATAAGGAGAGATCAGCTCTTTAAGCCATAGCTCACGATCTTTAAGGACGGCTTGACGCATTGCTTCACGTTCATCGCCTGATAGCATAGTAGTCATTTCGTAAGAGAAATCGTAAACCGTCATAAAGGCGGTAATGCTTGCACCCGATTTTTTGGCTAAATCTATTGAACGCGCGAGGGCATTTTGATCGTCTTTAGTTGGATCAATAACCGCGATAATACGTTTAATCGTTTCCATTGTGCTACTCCATTCACTTAACAGTTATACATTTAGTGTAACGCAAATACACAACAGTTAAAGGGGGTAGCACTAAGATTATTGTTCTATATCAAGAAATAAAGTTTCTCTAATTTTAAAACTCTTTATCTTGAATAAAAGCATGTAGGGCTTTATAAAGATTTAATTATTCTCAGGTTTTATTAAAGTGTTATCTTCTACAGTGAATCCACTCATTTTTTTCACAAAGCCCACTTCAGGTAGTAAGTTATAAACGTTATCTTTAATGGTAGAAAACAGATAACTCTTTCCACCTCTACTGAATAAGTTAATAAGATACCAATATTTTTTTTCAGGATAAACGGTCATATCAACGTTAATAAAATGATTGTTATTGATATAAATGCTTCTTACGTATTTATCATCTATTAGCTCGCCGGTTACATCTGACTGTATTCTAATGCCTCCCTTAGAACGTAAAATAGTGTTGTGAGTAAAATAAATATTTCCCCAATTAAAAGGCTCCGTTACACTTCTTGGTTTATTTGGGTAAGCATTGAGGATAAACTTATCACTGTCTATAAAGGTATTAGCAATAATTTTTACGTTAGAATAATAAGTAATTTCTATAGCAGTGCCTTTGGTGTTTTTGAAAGTGTTATATCTTACTAGAGCCTTTGATACAGGTTTAACCGTTGCAAATTTCAATGATCCCTTCAATCCCTCAAAAATATTATCTTCAACTGTAATATCATGCGTACCTCCATAGTTATTATTCCACGGGTGAGTAGTTGTTACTTGTGTGACATTTTCAAAGTAATTATTACGAATATCAATTCTGAAAGAATTTATATTCGCATCATGGGATGATAAATGTGAAGATGTTGCTCTTATAGCCGCATCACCAAAATCATAAAAGTGATTATGTTTAATTGAAATATCTTCGGAGCCTGCAAAAAGGATACCTTGCTCACCCCAAACATAATTAATTTTGTCTGTCGTTAACCCTCTAAAAATAAAACCATTAATTTCTATGAAGCGTGAATTATAAAAGGATAAAATATATTCTCCTTCAAATTGGTCACACTTTTTTAGTATAACGCCAGCATTAGCGGTGATAGTAATGTTACTAAGGTTTCTGACGATAATAGCTGAACATATATCGTAAACTCCTGGTTTGTCTATTTTAAGCTCAGAGTTTTCTGCAGTGTTTAAAATCAAGTCTTTTAGTGCTTGTGAGTCATCAATTCCATCATCGGGGATCATAGAGCTTGATACTTGACTACTAAATAAAATACTTAAAGAAAGAGTGATAAATAGAAATAAAGAATAAGGCATAAGATTGTTCTTCTATATAAGAGTGTAATAGGACGTAGTTGCTTTTATGTTAGAAAATGAGCTAGATAAGTAATTATCTTCATCGACTCTTAAAAGTGAATGGTTAATACCTCTACTCAAAGTGTTAGTAGAGATAGAGCATAATTGCAATAATTACGCTCTGATTTAGGGGGGATTAATTTTAAAATGAGAAACTATTATTAACGGGGTTTTATAATAGCAGCTGTTTTTGCAAGCGCGTCATTATCTAAAATAGTAATAAACTTACCTTCTACTTTGATTAAATCTGCTTTTTGAAAACGGCTCAATAAACGGCTAATAGTTTCAACAGTTAAACCAAGGTAGTTGCCAATTTCACCGCGGGTCATGGTAAATCTAAATTCTTTACGTGAAAAACCACGTTCACCAAAACGCTCTGATAAATTATAAATAAAACTCGCTAGACGCTCTTCGGCAGACTTCTTATTGAGTAATAGCAGCATTTCTTGATCGTAGGTTATTTCACTACTCATTAAGCGCATAATTTGTTGGCGTAGCTTAGGCAACTTACCAGCGAGTTCATCAAGGGTATCAAAGGGGATTTCACATACCATTGAGGTTTCTAGTGCTTGAGAAAAGCTTTGGTGCTGCATTTTATTAATGGCATCAAATCCAACAAGGTCGCCAGCTAAATGAAAGCCTGTAATTTGTTCATCGCCTTGCTCAGACAATGTATACGATTTAAACGAACCCGAACGAACCGCAAAAATTGCATTTAAAGGCGCGCCCGATTCAAATAAGTAGTCACCTTTGTGTAATGGTTTTTTTCGCTCAATGATCTCATCAAGTTTATCCATTTCTTGGCCATTTAAAGAAAATGGTAAACATAACTGGCTAATACTGCAGTTATTACAGCTAATGGCACAATTACCTTTAGCACGACTTTGAGAAAAATCCATAAGTTCAATCCGTTAAATTTCTATGCACGACATTTTATAATGTTAATGCACTAGCTTATCTGTTGCAATGATCAGAAGGTAGATACCATACCAAATGATAACACTGCCTAATGTTATTCGTGTCCATGGGTGATTAAAAAGCGTATTTAGCTTTTGTGCAGCTATGCCTAAGGTGATCATGGCAGGAAATGTGCCTAGGGCAAATGCCAGCATAACTAAAGCACCATTAATGGCACTGCCACTGGTCATTGCCCAAGTAAGTGCAGAATATACTAAACCGCACGGTAACCAGCCCCATAACGCACCATAACCAAGCGCTTTTAGAGGCGAATCAATGGGCATTAAATACTTATTAAGTTTAATTAAGTGCTGCCAAATGAGGGTTTTACCTAGTTTTTCGAGCCACTGTAAGGTGGCGGCTAGGCGCATAATATAAACGCCAACCAGTAACATAAAAATACCGGCTAAAAATGACAAAAATAATGAAAAGGCAGAATTTTGCGTGGCAAACTGGCTACTAATACCCGCAACAAGGGCTCCTGCAAGCATATAACTCAAAGCTCGACCGCTGTTATAAGCTAGAGAATATAACCACGTTTGACGTTTGTTGCTGGCAAGCTGTAACGAACTGGCAATACCGCCACACATAGCAATGCAATGGCCACTGCCAATTAAGCCCATTAAAAAAGCGCTAACAAAAACAGGGTCAATCATTACTTTTATTGTGCTGCTCTTTGTCGTCTTCAAACAAAATACTATGGCCTTGCTTGTTTAAATCAGAGAATTGCTCGCCTTTTACTGCCCAAAAAAATACGCCAATAGCAATTAATACAAACAAAATAGCGATAGGAACTAAAATATAAATTATGCTCATAACTTTAATAGCCTTAGTGAATTACATATCACAATAATAGAGCTGGCAGACATACCAATAACGGCCATCCATGGCGCAACTAAGCCCATAGCCGCTAGCGGTAATATAGAGCCATTATATAATAAAGAAAGCGCCAAGTTTTGCTTAATTATACGTCGTGTTTGTTTAGCAATAGTTAACAAATGCGAGATAGAAGCTAAGTCACTGTTTAGCAATACAACATCAGCACTATTTTTAGATATATCGGCACCGGTTTCCATGGCGATAGATAAATGGGCGCTGGCAAATACTGGGCTGTCGTTTACGCCATCACCAACCATAGCAACAATTTCACCTTGCGATGACCAGCGTTCAACTGCGACTTGTTTATCTTTTGGACTGCAGCTTGCAAGTGCTGAATCAAGCTTTAATTTTTTAGCGACTTTGGCACCGGCATCAGATGCATCACCAGTCAGCATATGGCAACTAAGGTTAGCCGCTTGTAAAACATTAATGAGCTTATCGGCATCAGCTTTAACTTTATCTACAAAGTAAAAGCGTGCAACAGCCTGCTTGTTTATGTAAAGCGTTGCTTGTGCATTGGTTTTTTTTGTGTCAAACCAGCCACTTTTACCAATAGCGTAATGGGTATTATCGAACTGAGCGCTTATCCCAATGCCTGGATGCAGTTGTACATCGTCAAATTTACGTTGTCCCTTAAACTCCTTAAATGCGCTGGCAATAGGATGTTCAGAGTAACTTTCAAGCTGGGCTGCAATATCAAGAATTTGCTCTTTGCTGTAGTTATCATCAAGTATGTCAACCACGTCGAGGCTAAATTTACCTTGTGTAAGCGTACCGGTTTTATCAAAGGCAAATAAAGTGAGCTTTGATAGAGTTTCTAGCACATGTGCTTGCTTAATCAGTATACCTTTGCGGGTTAAGGTTGCTACAGCACAGGTTAACGCGGTGGGAATTGCTAAGCTTAATGCGCACGGGCAAGTGGCCACTAACACCGATATAGTGATCCAAAAAGCAACATCAGGGTCTACCTGGTACCAACCAATGGCGGTTAGAGAGGCAAACACCAATAATACAGCAACAAACCACTGCGCCACTTTGTCGGTAATTTCAACCAGTCTTGGGCGTTTTGTTAGGGCATTATGTTGCAGGCGAATAATTTGATTAAGTAGGGTGTTTTGGCCTAGTTTATTGATTTTTATTTCAATAATACCATCATGATTCACCGTACCCGCATACACATTATGATCAATATACTTTCGTACTGGTTGATGTTCGCCGGTCATCATAGACTCATCAACACTGGTACTGCCTTTAACCAATATGCCATCAGCAGGAATGGTTTCACCAGCCTTTATTAACACAATATCGTTAAGTTTGAGTTTTTTGGCGGCAATGATGTGCTCATTACCTTGCTCATCGAGCGTACGTGCAGTAAGGGGTAACAACTTTTGCAAGTTGGCAGTGAATTCACTGGCCTTTAAACGCGCTCTAAATTCTAAGTATTTACCTAGTAAGAGTAAAAAGGTAAACATACAAATAGATTCAAAGTAAACTTCGCCTACTTCCATTACGGTGGCATAACAGCTGGCGCCATAAGCACCAAAAATAGCCAATGATACTGGTAAGTCCATATTCAGCTGCTTTGCCTTTAAGCCGTTAATTGCGTTACTTAAAAAGGGAAGGGCGCTGTATAAAATGACTGGAGTGGCTAGAATTAAACTGATCCATCTAAAGTACTGTTCAAAGTTGCTATCCATTCCAGAGAACATGCCGAAGTACATTGCAAAGGCAAACATCATTACTTGCATGGTCATCAAGCCTGCGACACCAAGACGGCGAATATACGCTTTGGCTGTTTGTTGCTTTTGCTGGGCTTCTAAATCTGATTGGAAGGGGTAAGCTTTATAGCCTATTTCAGCCAATGAGGTAATTAGCTCACTTAAAGGCGTGGCACTTTTATCCCAGTGGATCATGGCACGATTTGTTGAGGTATTTACATCAACGCGCTTTACCGATTTAAGGTTCAATAATTGCTTTTCAATTAGCCATGCACAGGCGGCGCAGGTTATACCTTCAACACTCAGTAATACCTCAGAGTTGTCGTTGTGCGTACTAATAAACTCATCTTGGATATCTTCATTGTCATAGCTTTTAATAAAAGCGAGCTGTTCAGGGACAAGTTGCTCTACTTTGCCGGCACTTACGGTGCGGTATTTGTAGTAGTCGGTCATTCCTTGGTCAATGATGTTTTGAGCAACCGCTTGACAGCCAATGCAACACATTGGCTCAGCGGTATTGTCTATAATAACGTGTGCGTTAAACCCTGCCGGCACACTTTCAAGACAATGAAAGCAATTTTTAGACATACTAAATACTACTTATAATTAGGAGTAACTAAAACGGTGGCTGTGGTTGGTAAAGTAATACTTTCTTTCATTTTCCAACTAGCATCAACAGGCTCAATAAACACTGAGTAAGCACCAGGCGTGTAGCTTTCTAATAATGCAGTAAACTCTTGATTAGCATTTGGAGTGAGGGTAGCTTCAAAATCATGTGCTTTTATAGTGCGATGAAAAAACGATAATTTTAGCGCGTGAATATTACTGGTATCGCCTTTAGTAAATTTAAAGCTTACTCGCTCATCAGATACATTTAGGTCACCATGTAAATACAAGGCTTTTGCTTTATCAAACTTGATCAGCTCTAAGTTGATTGCTTTGCCTTTTTTATAGTAATCGTCCACAACCATATCTGGGCCGTTACCAATGGCTGTAATAAATAAACTAATGCAGCCAATAATTGCAGCTAATGGAAAGAAGATTAAAAACCAAGGCCAAAAATTTTTATACCACGGAGTCGGTTGCATAGTCGCTCTAAAATTAATTAATGTGCGGCTATATTATAATAAATAGAACGAAAAGACTAAAAAAAAGCCTCCGAGTGGAGGCTTTTTTGATCTGAATTAATCTATTGAAATAAAAAGATTAAAACTGAAACGTTTTGTTAACTTTATCGTTATTTATCTTGCGATAAGCTGTAAACGTAAGCAGTTAATAGGTGAATTTTATCTTCGCCTAAAATCTCTTTCCAAGCAGGCATTACACCAGCACGGCCATGGTTAAGTGTTTCTTCAACTGCACGTTGAGAACCACCGTATAACCAAATGTTATCAGTTAGATTTGGTGCACCAAACGGTAAGTTGTGCGCTACTGAACCTTTACCATCTGCACCATGACATGCTGCACACATCGCGAATTTCGCTTTACCTGCATCGGCATCTTTTTGGTTTACAGTACGACCAGATAGGCTAAGTACATAAGCTGTCATTTCTTTAACGCCTTGCTCACCTAATGCATCACCCCAAGGTGGCATTGCTGCAACACGGCCTAAAAGTAATGTTTCTCTGATTTTGTCAGGTGTACCACCGTATAACCAATCTTTGTCTGTTAGGTTAGGGAAGCCAGTACCACCTCGAGCATCAGAGCCATGACATTGCGCACAGTTTTGAGCAAATAAGCGCTGACCAATTTCAACCGCTAGTTGACCTTGCGTTTGCTCATGCTTAGTACCGTTTTCTAGTGCTACTTGTTGTGCTGCATCACCAGCAAATTTAGACTCTACTAAATCAGTAACAGGGATTTGTGCCAATTCATTGAAAATTGGGCCAAAACGCTCTTCAGCAGCACGATATTCTGCATCTAGCTTTACAAAGCGGCCATCTTCTTTAGCATCAATGACTGCTTCTTTCGATTCAGTTAAAGAGGTAACACCTTGATTTGAGCTGGTCCACTTTGCTAAGCCTTCCCAGTTACCTAAACCTGGGTATGCTGCTAAGTAATAAACAGACCATACAAACGTTGCGAAGAACATGTAAGTCCACCATTTTGGTAGTGGATTGTTTAATTCTTCAATGCCGTCAAACTCATGTCCACAGCTTTCACCTTCTTTTACACCTACATAGTTTTTTAAGTTCCAAACTAGTAGACCAAAGATAATGATTAAGCATGCAAGGGTTAATACAATAACCCATATACTCCAAAAGCTAGTCATTTCTCAGACCCCTTTTCCTCGTTAGAGAGTGTATTGTTGTGTTTTTTTTCATCTTCAAATATGACATTAGCAGCGTCTTTAAAACGACTTTTACTACGCTTGCTATATGCCCATCCAACAATCACAATAAATAATACTAAAATTACCAGAGTCAAAATGCCTCTGTATGTCCCGTAGTCCATAATAATCTACTTCAAATGTGTGCCAAGTTGTTGCAAATAAGCAATAAGGGCTTGCATTTCTGTTGCACCTTTACCGTCATTCATTGCGTCAACTTTAGCAATGTCAGCGATTAATTCCTCGTCACTGCCATAACCTAAACCCGGGTGTTTTGGGTTTTCTGGGTTAATAGCAAACGTGTCACGGAAAATTTGTAGCTTTTTCAGAGTCAGGCTTGTATCAAGCGTGTTCTCTGCTAACCAAGGGAAGCCTGGCATATTCGACTCAGGAACCACTGCACGTGGGTCAACTAAGTGCGCATAATGCCAGTCATCTGAGTAACGTTTACCTACACGTGCTAAGTCAGGACCAGTACGTTTAGAGCCCCAAAGGAATGGGTGATCCCATACTGACTCACCCGCAACCGAGTAGTGACCGTAACGCTCAACTTCATCACGAAATGGACGAATCATTTGTGAGTGACAGTTAGCACAACCTTCACGCACATAGATGTCACGACCTTCAAACTCAAGCGCATTTAACGGGCGTAACCCATCAACGGGTTTAGTTGTGTCGTCTTGGAACATTAGCGGAGTAATTTCCACCAATGCACCAAAGCTGATTGCGAAAACAGTCAAGATGGCCATAAGGCCGATGTTTTTCTCGATAATTTCGTGTTTATTTTGCGAATTTTTATTGCTCATTATCTGACTCCGTTATGCTAACTGCGCTTGTTCATCAAGTTCTAGCGAGTTATTTTTCGCTGAAACTGTACGATAAACGTTATAAGCCATAACCAGCATACCTGTAACGATGAATACACCGCCTAAGAAACGCATAACATAGAAAGGATGAGAGGCTTCTAACGACTGAACAAAGCTGTACATTAATGTACCGTCAGAGTTAACTGCACGCCACATTAGGCCTTGCATTACACCTGAAATCCACATTGCAACAATGTATAAAACAACACCCACTGTGTGTAACCAGAAGTGTGTATTGATTAATTTAATGCTGTACATACGACCTTGCGAGAATAACGCTGGAATAAGGTGGTAAATTGCACCGATAGAAATCATTGCAACCCAACCTAATGCACCTGAGTGTACGTGACCTACTGTCCAATCTGTGTAGTGCGATAACGCATTTACAGATTTAATTGCCATCATTGGACCTTCAAACGTCGACATACCGTAGAAAGACAATGAAACCACTAAGAAACGAAGTACCGGGTCAGTACGTAACTTATGCCATGCGCCTGAAAGTGTCATAATACCGTTGATCATACCACCCCAAGACGGCACGAATAAGATAATAGACATCACCATACCTAAGCTTTGCGTCCAATCAGGAAGCGCAGTGTAGTGAAGGTGGTGAGGACCTGCCCAAATGTAAAGCGAGATAAGTGCCCAAAAGTGAACAACCGATAAACGGTATGAGTAAACTGGACGACCCGCTTGCTTTGGTACAAAGTAATACATCATACCTAAGAAGCCAGCAGTAAGAAGAAAACCTACAGCATTGTGCCCGTACCACCACTGAACCATCGCATCAACCGCACCGGCGTAAATTGAGTATGATTTAGTTAGTGAGACTGGAACAGCCATGCTGTTAACAATATGAAGTACTGCAACAGTAATAATGAAACCAGCATAGAACCAGTTAGCTACATAAATATGAGCCACTTTACGTTTAGCAATAGTGCCCATAAATACAACAGCGTACGTTACCCAAACAACAGCAATTAAGATATCGATAGGCCACTCAAGTTCTGCATACTCTTTAGAACTTGAAATACCCATAGGTAGAGTAATTGCTGCTAGAACAATCACTAACTGCCAACCCCAAAAGGTGAAGGCGGCTAATTTATCTGAAAGAAGGCGCGTTTGACATGTACGTTGTACGACGTAATAAGACGTCGCAAAAAGAGCACTTGTACCAAATGCGAAAATTACTGCGTTCGTGTGTAACGGACGAAGTCGAGAGTAAGTTAACCATGGTGTGTCAAAGTTAAGTGCTGGCCAAGCTAGTTGGGCAGCAATCAGAACCCCAATACCCATGCCAACGATGCCCCAAATCACTGTCATAATAGCGAATTGGCGTACAACTTTATAATTGTACTCAGTTTGTGATGCTACTGTTTGGCTCATTTTCTGGCTTCCGCTGCAATAAATGCGTTTAGAAATGAATTACCTACTTGTTAAAGTAGGACCTACTATTATTCCAAAGTATACTATCTAAACCACACAACATGTGGTTGTTAAAGATAATAATCTCAAGAAATACTTGTTTTTTTTGCGGTTGAAATGATAAATTTTTTGGCCTTAAAAAGATAGGTCAATTGCGTAATAATATGACATCAATCAAACTTTATTGAGTTGCTGTCTATTTTTTGAGGTGATTTGTACCTTACTCACTCATTAAAGCCGATAATCAACCAACTTGCCCTAAATGTTGGGCCCATACATTAGATATTTGAGAACCTGCATGTATATATATAGAGTATGCTTACTTTCTTTTCTATTATTTTTACTAGGTTGTGACTTTTCTGGATCAACATCAACAGCAAAAGTAAGCCAATCGCAAACTGAGTGTAAAAATAACAAACCATGTCATTTTGAAAATCAAGTTAAGGTTTGGTTAAGCGAAGAAATCTTATCACCAGAGACACCGTTTTCAATTTATGCTCACTTACCTAATGATCTAACAATAACAGCGGCTAAATTGGAGGGAGTAACTATGTATATGGGTTACATTCCATTGCAGTTTACTAAACAAGATAATATTTGGTTAGCCGATACTATGGTTGGTATTTGCTCAGAGAAAAATATGGTTTGGAAATTAGTGCTCACTGCAGTTAATGAAAGCACTTCGGTTAACCAAACGGTTGAATATTATTTTAATGTTACTTACTAAAATGTTTTAGTTTTCAATTATTCATAATCGCACTATTTTTTGTGTAACACACTCCTGAGGCATAGTTTCTTTCCTAGCCGATGTTAGGGTCTGTTTTATGCTCAGCATAAAAAAGCTACATTCATTACTAAGTTAAAGCGCTGGGACTGTAAGCGCAATGATACCCAATAATCAAATCTGATCAGCGCTATACCAACATATGCAATAAAATACTTTTCTTCTATTACACCCTCGTTTTGCTATTACTCCTTTATAGGTATAGATCTAGATTGAAACTCTCAATAAACATAAAATTTGCACGATTAAAACTTTTAGTAAAAAAATTCAGACTAAATAAACAATCTACTTGCATAAATATGGTTAGTAATTAACACCTAGTTTTACCGTTTTAATAATGAGCTGTGATTAACATGTTAATTTACCTATTAAGGGCACATTAATGATTAAATTACATTTGATTACAAACTCCATATATTTGATTTCATCTATGTTTTTTATGTGATTGTGCTTGGTTAAGTTCATGACTTTTATCTGTTTTTATTAATTAACAATGAAACATGCTGTAACCTTTGTCCCTTTCATGGGGTACCTTAATTTTGGCTGTTTATATAGTGATCTTCCGTTAAGTTTTCGTTCAGTTAAAGGCGCCTAAGTTGCCCCCGCTCACTCAAAATTCTCATAAAAGTGAGCGTTACCAATTTAGGTAAATTTCAACAAGTAGGGTTCATCCATGAAAAAATCAACTCTTGGTTTAGCTGTAATTGCAGCAATCCCAATGTTCTCAAGTGTTCAAGTTTTAGCTGCAGACGAAGCAGTAAAGTCAATTGAAAAAATTCAAGTAACGGGTTCTCGTATCAAGCGTTCAGACATGGAAAACGCAAGCCCAGTTACACTTATCGGTGCTGATGACATTCAAGCTATGGGTGCAACAAGTATTGATAGTGTTTTACAAAAAATGACCGCTACGGGCGGTGCAATGACCAACCCAGGTATTAATAATGGTTCGGGTGGCAACGCACGTATCGATTTACGTGGCTTAGGTGCTAACCGTACATTAGTACTTGTTAATGGTCGTCGTATGATTGCATCAGGTACTGGTGCAGCATCAACGGTTGATTTAAACACTATTCCGGTTTCGATGATCAAACAAGTAGAAGTACTTAAAGATGGTGCATCTGCTGTATACGGTACTGATGCGGTAGCAGGCGTAGTCAATATTATCTTAAAAGATAATTTTGAAGGCCTAGACATGAACGTAAATTCTGCAATTACCGGTGAAGGCGATGCAACAGAAAACTCTATAGATTTCACTGTGGGTAGCTCTTTCGATAAAGGTAATATCGTTATCGGCATGCAGTACACAGATCGTGGTAAAGCAAAGCAATCAGACCGTGATTTTTCAAACTGTCCAATTGCTGAAGGTGCGAACGGTTTAAACTGTAATGGCGGTTCTGTGTACGCCGATGGCGGTCACCTTTGGCAAGACGGTATTATTGGTGATGTTAATGACAAAGGTCAGTCTATTGATGAAAAGGGAAATAAAGTAACGTCAGGGATTGCTCATAAAGATGATGGCTTAAGCGGTCAAGGCGGCTTACACCCATTTACTGATGCTGACCGTTATAACTTTGCACCAACTAGCTACTTATACACGCCAATGGAGCGTTTAAACTTAACGGGTATTGCTACGTACGAAATTAGTGATGATACAAGCTTATTCGCTGAGTTCACTTACACCAAGCGTTGGTCTGAACAGCAAATGGCACCACAACCAATTTGGTTTGGTTTTAAATATGATGAAGCAATGGGTGACTCACTTCTTGGTCAATCATACACAAGTAAAGTAGATCGCGATGGTGACGGTATTGCAGATCGTGGTGCTGACGGTGAATACATAACTGAATCTGCAAATTATGCGTATGGCGATGATATTTTCTACGGTCGCCGTATGTCAGATACTGGTCCTCGCTTCTTCGAGCAATCAGTTGATACTGTTCGTGCCGTTGTTGGTGCTGAGGGCTTTGTTGGTGATTACTCTTGGGATGTATCTGCTAACTTTGGACGTAATGACTCAGTAGATAAGCTAAGCAATTTACACAACGTAGGTTCAATTAAGAATCCTGATAACCTTGCCCATTTCGATGATGAGGGCAATGTTGTTGGTTTCAATCCACTAGATCAAGCTGCATGGGTATCTGAAGATTTCCGTAATAATGTATACACAGAAGTAAATAATGGTGGCAGCCAGTTATTTATTATCGCGGCATCTGTATCTGGCGAGTTATTTGAATTACCTGCAGGTTATGCAGCATTTGCTGCGGGTGTAGAGCGTCGTCAAGAAAAAGCGTGGTTCACACCAGATTCACTAACTGCGCAAGGCCTTGCAAATGACCCTATGGTTGAACCAACAGCAGGTGGCTTTGATGTAAACGAAGCCTATGTTGAATTTGCGCTTCCACTACTAACAGATGCACCATTTGCGCAAAATGTAGAGCTTAGTGCCGCTATTCGTGCATTCGACTACAGCACGTTTGGTTCTGATAATACATGGAAATTAGGTTTAACATGGAAAGCAAATGATGAATTAATGCTACGCAGCGTTGTTTCAACGGCTTTCCGTGCTCCAACGGTTTCAGAATTATACTCAGGTAACTCTCCATCATTTAATCAAGTTGAATTCCCTGGTGCACAAGAGCAGGCTGAAGTAACTGTTGGTGGTAATGATGCATTAACACCAGAAGAAGCTGATACATTTACTGCGGGTATCGTGTATGAACCGCAGTGGTTTGATGGTTTCTCAATGACACTTGATTACTACTCAATTGAAATTGAAAACGCAATTGCAACTGTAGACAATCAATACATTGTTGATCAGTGTTTAGCTGTAGACACTAATGCAGGTTCTGCACTATGTCAGTCAGCAAATGTAAATCTAGACTCTACGGGTCGTATTACTTTTAACAACCAATTACAAAACATTGGTTCTGAAAAGACATCGGGTGTTGATTTAAATCTTGCATACAGCTTTGAAGCAGTAGGTCTTAACTGGAAAGCGGGCTTAGATACAACTTACTTAGATGAATATGTTGTAGAAGTAACTGGTTCTCCTGTTGATTACGCAGGGTTAGTAACATCTGGTTCAGGTGGTTACGCAGATCTTAAGTCAAACCTAACCATTAATGTGTCTGGCGATAACTGGGATGCACAATACCAAATGCGTTACATCGCGGGTATGGATAGCTACGCATGTCTAAATAAAGACACGTGTTATGCACCTACAACACCATCAGTTATCTATAGTGACCTAAGTGGTAGCTACCTAGTAAATGATACTGTTTCTCTTACTGCAGGTGTAAACAACTTGTTCGATAAACAGCCTCCTTACTACACTGGTAACAATGATTCAAACACTGACCCGTACACATACGATGTACTAGGTCGTCGTTTCTTTGCAAACGTAAACGTTAAATTCTAATTTTAACTAATTAGAACCATTAAAAGGCCTAGTATTTACTAGGCCTTTTTTGTTGAACAAAATTAAAGAGGCACGTAAACTCAGGTAGATAACCAAAGGAGGCATCATTGTTAAAGCAAGACGAAAATTTATCGTTTGTTATTGAACCGCAATTATCACCGCGTGCAGAGCAGCGTCTCGATCTTTATTTTTCTATCCCAAATGAAATGGGAATTAATGCACAAACACTCAGCGAAGAGTCTTACTTTAATAACCAATTTAAATCTTTTGTAGCCTATAACGCGAATAACATTCACCTTCCATTAGTGCGAAGCCGCTTTGTGAGTAAAAACAAAGGTGAGCAGCAAGACTACCGACAAAATTTAAATTTATATTGTTATCAAGTACGTCTCGCCATTGATGCTGATATTAAAGATGCGTTAAAAATTCAAGAAAGCGATGAATTTTATCAACGGGCCATGGAGCTTTGCGAGCAAAGCCAAAGCTTACTCAGAAAACTCAGACGTTACACCCCAGATAACGAAAAGCTGATCCCGTTTTATACCAATGCTGATAATTACCTAAGTTGGCAAATTGAACAAACTTTTTTAAAGCTGCTTGATGAAGGGCCGCGCAGTAGCGATCACGCAAAAGAGCGAAATGACTTATTAAACTTTTGTAAGTCAGAAAGTGACTACCGAGCAGAGCAACAATATAATTCTGACTCAACACTTAAAGACGCCAACAGAATCACTAATAAAATGCGCCTATTGCAGCGTTTAATAGAGCATGGTGTGATTTTGCAGCGCCAAACCCGTTATCTTAATAGTTATTTAAAACGCTTGGTAAAAGGCTCTGTAACAGCCGTAATAATGGCTTTTGTGATGGTGGTTATTTTAAATGCACGTTCTACCTTTACTGAAATAACCGCTTCACTGATTTTGATTTTAGGGGTTATTTACGGGTTAAGAGAGATATTTAAAGAGGATATCACTCGTATTATTTGGCGTGCTATTGTGCGAGGGCGGCCAAAATGGCGCTTTATTTTTAAAAACAGTATTACAAAAGATAAAGTAGCGAGCCAGTTTATTTGGTTAGAATATACGCGGTTTAAAAAAATCCCTAAAGAAGTTAGGAAAATTTTCTCTAAGCGTCGTCAGCAAAATAAACAGGCGGCGCAATGGCTGCATTTTGCTAGTGAAACGCGGGTCAGTGCTAAAGAATTTTTGCCAGGCTACGATAGCTTACAACAAACATTGCAATTTAATCTTGCACCATTTGCACGTTATTTAAAAAAGGGGGAAGGGAAGCTCTACCATTTAGAAAATAATAAAATCTCTAAGCAAGGAGTTGAAAGACGCTACCAATTAAATATGGTACTCGTTCAGACTGAATCTGATAATGCGTTGTATCAGCGCTATAAAATCACTTTAAATCGCAGTAAAATTGTTAATATAGAGCTGATTTACACCAGCGACAGTAAAAAAGAGGAATAACACAGGTTATTCCTCTTTTTTACTTAAACTAAACTAGACTATTTATCCGTTAGTCCTTTTTTGCTGTATAGCGTTACTTTGTCTGATACTAAGGTAATTTCGATATTTTTAGCGTCATTACCCCAAGTACAGCTAGTATGCAGTGTTTTTTCCACACAATTATCAGCACTACCTAACATGGCTTCAACTTCTGTTTTGTCCATACCTATTTTAATCTTTTCGTAATTTTCTAAGCTTACTTTTGAGCAAGCTGCAAGACTGAGTGCTGCAAAAATAATAAAAAGTTTCTTCATTGCTACTTCCTTTGAATGAGTATTGTTAATGATTAAATTTTCGAATTTGCACAATCATCCCCATACGAGGGTGATCAAAGTAATGAATGTCTTCACTGAACACTCGCCTAAACTGTGAAAAGCGGGCTGACTCTAGATCGCCATTGTTACGTCTTTCATTTATATCAAAGTGTGCATTAATGAATAAGTAATGGCGCAAATGAATTTTGAATAGTCCATCTAATTCCCATTTCATTTCGGGAGATTGAACTTCGTCAAACAGTGGCTCAGGCGTATTTATTAAGCTAATAAAATCAGAATCTGCGTAGCTAATCGTGGTGTTCATATTGTTTTTTAATTGGCTGCCTGCAAACAAGTGAATGCTAGGCGAACGTGATTTGCTCGCACCTTCAAATCGCCACCCAGTATGTAATAAAGGAGTTAACCCTTTACGGTCTAGGGCTTGACGTTGTGATTCAAACTGCAACTGCTCAGGGGCTAACAGGTAAGTTTGCTCCATCGTCTCTTGTGCAGGTGCTTGAGGGATCACTGGCAGTACATCGTAACTCTTGACATAATCAATGCTGTCGTTACACGCTGCTGACTGAGGGTTTGAGTTGACTAGAGTGTCAGCAAAGGTACGCTTTTGAAAACGCGGATCGCCGTTTATACATGCGTCCATTGCTTGGCTTTTATAAACAGGGCTTAGTAAATCTAAGGTGTTTTTATCTTCAATGGCGTCGTGCTTTAAGCTAAAGTCTTCTTGTAGGTATGGGGCAAAGGGTTGTTTAAATATCAACACTTCTACTTCAAACCAACGCTCTGCAAATGCAGTACTACTAAACAAGCAGCATAAAACAACCAGCGATTTTTTCAGCAACATTAATGGCTAACCTTTTTTTCGAAATCTGCAATCATAGCAGTGATCATTTTTAAGCGTTCACGGGCATTCGCCTCGCTAATGGCAAAGCGTAATTTATTTGCGCCATCCATCTTATAAATATGTGGCGCACTTTGTATCAAACCAATAATGAAGCTAGGATTAACCTTAGTATTTTGACTAAACTCAAAGTAGCCCCCTTTCGGATTAGCCTCTATTTTGGTTATGCCTAGATTACTCGCTTGCATCTTTAGTTGTTGTAAACTAAATAAGTTTTTAGCTGCATCGGGTAATAAACCAAAGCGGTCTATTAATTCTACCTGCAGCTCATCAATATCAGCAAGGTTAGCACAACTTGCTACTCGCTTGTACATACCTAAACGCGCGTTAACATCATGAATATAATCATCAGGTAACAAGGCAGGTAACTTTAAGTCTACTTCTGTTTGTTTTTGTAATAGATTTTCAAGGGTTGGCTCTTGACCATTTTTAAGTGCGTTAACGGCTTGCTCAAGCATTTCCATGTATAAATTAAAGCCAATGGTTTGCATTTGCCCTGATTGATCATCGCCTAATAGCTCACCCGCACCACGAATTTCTAAATCATGAGTTGCTAAGGCAAAGCCTGCACCTAAATCTTCCAATGAGGCAATCGCATCTAAACGTTTTTTCGCATCTTTAGAGAGTGCCTTAGGGTTACCGGTAAGTAAATAAGCATAGGCTTGGTGATGGCTTCTACCTACACGTCCGCGCAATTGGTGTAGCTGAGCAAGACCAAGTTTATCGGCTCTATCCATAATTATGGTGTTTGCTGTGGGCACATCAATACCGGTTTCAATAATCGTGGTACACACAAGGACATTGTATTTTTGATGATAAAAATCGGTCATTATTTGCTCTAGCTCTTGCTCTCGCATTTGACCATGTGCAGAGGTTACTGTTGCCTCAGGCACCCATTCGCTAATTTCTTGAGCGACACGTTCAATGGTTTCTACGTTGTTATGTAAAAAGTATACTTGGCCGCCACGTTTAATTTCACGTAGTACCGCTTCGCGAATAAGCTCTTCGTCGCGTTGGCGTACAAAGGTTTTAACCGCTAAACGTTTAGCCGGTGGAGTGGCAATAATTGATAAATCACGCATGCCACTCATCGCCATGTTTAATGTACGCGGAATAGGGGTTGCGGTCAGAGTGAGTATGTCTACATCAGCTCTCAGAGCTTTAATTTTTTCTTTTTGACGAACCCCAAATCGGTGTTCTTCATCAACAATTAACAGGCCTAAATCTTTAAAGTTGATATCTTGTTGAATCAATTTATGAGTGCCAATAACCACATCTAGCTTGCCATCACTCATTCTTTCAAGGGTTTCTTTTTGCTCTTTGGCCGAATTAAAACGCGATAGCACCCCCACTTCAATTGGAAAATCAGCAAAGCGGTCTTTAAAGTTATCGTAGTGTTGTTGAGCAAGTAGGGTGGTAGGGACTAAAATAGCCACCTGCTTATTATCGTTAACCGCTACAAAGGCTGCCCGCATAGCTACTTCGGTTTTACCAAAACCCACATCACCACATACTAAACGATCCATGGCTTGTTTTGACTGCATGTCACCAAGTACCGCTTCAATGGCGTTACGTTGATCATCTGTTTCTTCAAACGGAAAGCTATCACTAAATTGGCGATAAGCTTGGCCATCAAGCGTAAACTTATTACCAGGCTTAGCCTGGCGTTGTGCGTAAATATCGAGTAACTCAGCAGCCACATCACGGACTTTTTCAGCGGCGCGTTTTTTTGCTTTATCCCAGGCATCAGAGCCGAGCTTATGCAGTGGCGCACTGGCCTCTTCACCCCCAGAGTAACGACTAAGCATATGAAGTGCCGATACCGGCACATACAGTTTTGCTTCACCTGCATAAGTAATGGTCACAAATTCAGTCACCACACCGGCGGCATCAATCGTTTGCAGCCCTTGATAACGGCCCACACCATGGTCAAGGTGCACAACCGGTTGTCCTTCTTTAAGCTCTGCTAAGTTCCGAATTAACGCGTCTTGGCTTGCTTCATACTTGTGCTTACGGCGTCTGCGTTGTGATACTTTGATCCCAAGCAATTCTTGCTCGGTAATAATGCTCAAGCTTGGTTTAGTACTAAGCACCACACTTTGCTCAAGCGGACTGACAATTAAACCAACGTCATTACTGCTGTTGGTAAACTGCTCAAAGCTATCAAATTCTTTAAATTTTAAGCCGCTGGGTTTTAATATACTCAGTAATGATTCGCGTCGACCGTCCGACTCAACACTAATAACCACTCGGCCTTTTTTCTTTTTTTGCTCAGCTACATAGTTAATAAATGCATCGTAGGGTTGATGTTGTTTATGATCGATGCGTACATTGGGCAATTCATTAACTGCGAGATTTTTATTGCCCGCTTTTGTGCCTAACTTTGCTTGCGATAGACGAATGCGGCCATAATTGCCTAAATTAGAAAACAGCTCATTAATTGGCTGATATAACTCATCGGGTGGTAATAGTGGGCGTAGAGGATCTACACGGCGGTTCTCATAGCGTACATTAACATCGTGCCAAAAGTTATCTGCTGCATGCTCTAAATCTTCTAATTGCATGACGGTTGTTGAGTCAGGCAAGTAGTCGAAAATGGTTGCTAAGCCTTCAAAAAATAGCGGCATGTAATATTCTATACCTGCTGGCCAATTACCTTTACTGACCTGCATGTAGACTGAGTCTTGCTCAGCACTTGCGCCAAATTTTTCACGATAGCTTATTCTGAAACGTTCAATATCTGATTCGTTAGTAGGAAACTCATGAGCAGGTAGTAGCTCAATTTTTTCTACTTTATCGTCTGAGCGCTGAGTTTCCACATCAAATAAACGGATGGTATCAAGCTCATCATCAAAAAAGTCGAGCCTAAATGGATGCTTACTCCCCATGGGATATAAATCAACAATTGAGCCGCGTATAGCGTACTCGCCATGCTCCATGACTTGTTGCACATGTAAGTAACCCGCTTGCTCTAAATTGTCCCGCAGAGCATGGGTGTCTAATCTATCGCCTACTTTAAAATTCAGCGTTGAGCCGTATATAAATGATGCTGGGGCAGTGCGCAGCATCAAGGTTGATACCGGAACAATGAGTACGCTTTGTTGCTCTTTTTTCAGTGTGTTGAGTGTTGCTAAACGTGCTGAAATAATATCTTGGTGGGGCGAGAAGTGATCATAAGGCAATGTTTCCCAATCTGGAAAAACCATTACTGGGTTATTAGGCAGCAAGTACTCTAATTCGGTTTCAAGGCGCAGAGCACTTGGTGTATCAGGGGTAACAATTAACACTAAGTTGTCTTGCTGCTTAACACCTTGTGCAATAGCAATGCTTAAGCCACTGCCTAGAAGTTCGCCCCATTGAATTTTATCTTTTTGAGATTTTACCCAAGGCAAGGCTGCCCATTGCTCAAACGCCATTAATTACTCCATTAAATTAGGCTCTTAACGAGTAAGAGCCACATTATTATTTAGTCACGGTAAATTTTTGTTAAATCTTGATAATGATCAATTCTACGGTCGCGTAAATACGGCCAAATACGTCTTACGTTCTCGCTACGTTTTTGATCAAGTTTTACCATTAATATTTGTTCATTTTGGTTATCAGCCTCTGCCAACATCTCGCCTTGAGGGCCTGCAATAAACGAGTTGCCCCAAAATTGAATGCCGTCACTTTGACCGCTAGGGTCGCTTTCATGACCAACTCGATTACAGCTAATCACCGGAACGCCATTAGCAACTGCATGCGCTCGCTGTGAAATAACCCAAGCATCTTTTTGGCGAGTTTGCTCGTCTTTATCATCGCGTGGATCCCAGCCAATGGCTGTTGGGTAAATTAAAAGTTCAGCACCGGCCATTGACATTAAGCGCGCGGCTTCAGGAAACCATTGGTCCCAACACACCAATACGCCAAGCTTACCTACTGAGGTTTGAATAGGCTCAAAGCCTAAGTCCCCGGGAGTAAAGTAAAATTTTTCATAAAACCCTGGGTCGTCTGGAATATGCATTTTACGGTATTTACCTGCAATGCTGCCGTCTTTTTCAAGCACCACGGCGGTATTGTGATAAAGACCCGTAGCACGTTTTTCAAATAATGACGCTACAATCACAATACCAAGCTCTTTGGCGAGTTCACCTAAAATATTACTACTCGGGCCCGGTATTGTTTCGGCCAAATCAAATACATCAACGTCTTCGGTTTGGCAAAAATATAAACTGCGGTGTAACTCTTGTAATACAACAAGTTGCGCGCCTTTACTAGCTGCATCGCGAATGCCCGCAATTGACTTTTCAATATTATGTTCAGCGTTGTCACTGTTGCTTTGTTGCACTAAGGCAACTGATAAATGTGCAGGGCTTGTCATTGTGCTGCTCCAGCTAAAAATCCACGAGGTAATTGCATTGTAATACAGTGAAGACTGCCAAATTGCTCAATAACAGGTAAACAATTTACACCAATAATTGTGTGCTCTGGGTATGCTTTTTGAACTTGTGTTAAAGCACGTTGGTCGTTTACATCATCATAAATAGGCACTAATACTGCGTTATTTATAATTAAGTAATTTGCATAGGTGGCAGGTAGACGCGTATTTTCATCGTCATACACGGCTTTTGGCCACGGTAACTCAATTAGCTTATATGGGGTGTTATCAGCAGTTTTAAAGCTTTGTAGTTGTTTTTCCATGGCATCTAGCGCGCTAAAATGCTCATCGCTTTTATCGTCACATTTTACATACACAAGGGTGTTGTTAGGTGCAAAGCGCACTAGCGTATCAATGTGGCTATCGGTGTCGTCACCGGCTAAATAACCATGATCAACCCATAAAAAATCAGTAGCGCCTAAATGCGCTTTTAAAAGTACTTCTATGTCACTTGGGTTTAAATCAGGGTTACGGTTTTTATTCAGTAAACATTCGCTAGTTGTTAGCAATACACCATGTTCATTAATTTCAATACCACCGCCTTCAAGCACCATATCGAGGGCTTGATACTGGTTGTTTGTATTGCTTAGCTGTTTAACTAATGTGTGGCTTATTTGATTATCAAGGGCGCTTTCAAACTTATTACCCCAGCCATTAAAGGTAAAGTCGTAGACTTTTAATTGCTCTGGCTTTTCTATAGCGCTGCACGTAAGTGGGCCATGGTCGCGCGCCCACGTATCGTTAGTGGGAGTAACAACAAAATATACACGGGTCTGCTCAATACCAGCATCATTTAGTAATGAGTTAATGTGGGTTTTTAATGCTTCATCATGAGCTACAATCACTAAGGCTTGTTGCGCGGTAATATGTTTTGCAAGTTCAATATAAACGGGTTCAACACGCGCTAAATTATCAGCCCAATCGGTATTTTTATGAGGCCATGTAAGCATAATAGCATCTTGCTCGGCCCATTCAGGTAAAAGTCTAAAGTTCATGGATTTTTAATACAAATAAAGATGGGGCTAGTTTAGCAGTTCAATTACAGCTAAGTCACTTTTAAATAAACGTTTGAACTACAATTTAAAGCGATTTAAACAGGTAAATAAACACTCGTGTTACTCGTTTGAACTCTCTTTCGCTTTTTCAAGTTGTTGGCGCTTTTTAAGTTGGCGTGTTTGCGCATGTAAACTGGCTCTAACAACCAACTCTTGATCACTGTCTCTTATTGATACAAACAGCAGGGTATACTGGTAATGCTCATTGTCTTGTTTTTCTATAGCAACAATTTCGCTGTAACAATACACTGCAGAGGCTTCATGCTGTAAAAATAGTTTGGTACGAAATTTCTGACCTAATGTGTACAAATGTTCACTGGTAAACTTAATTCCACCGCCGCCATAACTATCGCAATACATTGAGTTATCTTCAGGTTGTTCTGAAGCTAAAATATGGCTCATGATCAAATCTATCTTACGCGACTGGGCTTGTAAAAACGTCGTCAGTTCTTGGGCAATATCTCCTAAATTACGCAAAGGACCCAAAGCACTTTGATCTAAACTACTGACTTCGTTAGCAAGTTTAAATAAAGGCGGAATATCTGCGTCTAGTTCAGCCAAACTTTTTGGTACCACTGCGTCATCTACGGCAAATAGATTGACGCGATTGCTCTCTTCGATTTGAAAGTAAAGCTCAAAATCAGCTAATTTTTGATTATTCATTTTTAACTCCTAGCCTCTATCCGTTAATAGTAGCGTTGCGGTTATTAAATTACTACACAGCAACCCAATAAAAATTAAGCTAAATAAGGGTTTGGCTTCACTATAAAAACGCTAGGGGTGCTACTTTTTATACAGCCATAATGATTAAGAACATAATAAATATTAATACATTTATACTGAGTGCGTATATTCGCAACTAATAAATAACCAATAATTAACAAAATGCCTTGTAATTAACCATAAAACTCGTAATCTTACCGTAATAATAATAACAAGGGACTACCCACGTGGCTCGAGGAATTAAATTAGCCAGTACATTCTCAGATATATCCACGCAACTGCGGCGCTTTGTGTCTAAAATTGTGTTACCTGACGATGTTGATGATATTGTTCAAGAAACCTTTGTTAAAAGTTATGAAGCAGAGCTAAAACAAGATATTCAATACACCCGCAGTTACATGTTGAAAACAGCTAAACATCTCGCCCTAAATCATATAGCTAAATGGGATAATAAATTTAGTACTCCTTTAAATCACGAAACTGAACTTCCTAAATTGCTAAAATCGATGCAATTAGAAGATGAATATACCTCCAAAGAACGTTTTTTACTATTTTGTCGTGCTACTGAGCAACTAAGCCCTGTAGTGAGAAAATGTTTTATATTAAAAAAAGTATATGGGATGAGCCAAAAAGAGATCGCACAGCAAATGCAGCTAAGTCAAAGTACGGTAGAAAAGCACATTGCTAAAGGGCTACTAAACACCATGCTATATATGCGCGACGAAGCGCACGATGAGAATTGCCAACAAAGTGCGAGCATAGTGAGGGCTGTAAAATGAGTAACATCCATCAATTTACATCAAAAGAGTTAATCTTAGAAAAAGCATCGCAATGGATAAGCGCGATTGATCGTGGCTTAAGTACACAAGAGCAAGAGCAATTTAAACTGTGGATGCTACAAAGCACGGCTCATCAGAATGCGGTATATGAATTAGCACAACTGTGGGATGACTTAAGTGTGCTTAACGAGCTCAGCGTATTATTTCCTAATAAGCACTCAGCTGGCATTCAAACCAAGCCTGCTTATGTATACGGTATTGCGGCAAGTGTTGTTGCAGCCTTAATGATGTGTAGCTACTTTTTGCTAAACATGCAGAGCAACTTTAACCAAGATCTCGCTAAAGTAAATTACACAAAAATTTATAAAACAAAGGTTGGCGAGCAAGCAACCTATGTTTTACCAGATGGCACCATAGTTCAGCTTAATACCAATAGTTCACTAGAAGTCGCTTATAGCCAAGGACGCAGACAGTTATTACTAAGTCGTGGAGAAGGGCGTTTTAATGTAGCTAAAGATGCATCACGCCCGTTTAGTGTGATGGCGGGGGATAAAAGCTTTACCGCGCTTGGTACAGTATTCAACGTGCAGCGCAATACCTCATCTGATCTTGAATTGGTAGTTACTGAAGGTAAAGTAATGATCACCGACCCTAGTGTTGCTGTTAATGCTGACGATTTTAAAGCGTATCAACAAGCTGATAACAGCAACCAAGATATTCGCCAAATCAATGCCAACATTGTGATTTCTGGTGAAAAAGCCATTATTGAACAAAGCGTTACCAAACCAATCATACAGTTATCGGTTGATGATGTACAACGTGATTTAGCTTGGCAAAATGGCATGTTGATATTTAATGGCGAAAAGTTAGTTGATGCCTTAAACGAGGTTAGCCGTTATACCGCCACTCGGTTTGAATTATCATCTGATGAATTAGCGCGCATTAAAGTGGCAGGCGTTTTTAAAGCGGGTGATGTTGCAGGGCTTTTAGAGAGCCTACAAAATAACTTTTCAATTGAACATGAGCGTTTAGGCGAGCATGTTGTTAGTTTAAAATATCAAAAAAAATCATAGGTAATGGTAATGAAAATCACGCCATTGTTAATCAATGTTACTCACAAGGGTGTAAAAAGTAATTTAAAGATTAAAAAAATGATAAAAACCTATAGAGGATTTTTGTTTGCTAACTGTTTATATAAGTTGCGCAGTAACCATACGTGTTATTTAAGTCCGCTGGGACTCGTTGCACCGCTGTTTTTTAGTATCAGTGTGCATGCGAGTCAAACTGAGGGACAAATGATGCAGTTTGATATAAAAGCGCAACGAGCAGACAAAGCCTTAATAGAATTTGCTAAGCAAACTGAACAAACAGTGGTTTTTTCGTATGAGCTTGCTAAACAGTTCGAGGCAAATTCATTATATGGATTTTATTCTCAACTCGATGCGTTAAACGCATTGTTAGCTGAGACTGAGCTCGATGCGGTTGTTGATCAAAATGGTTTACTGAGTATTAAACTCAAACAAATCAATAGGAAGAATAACAACATGATGAAGCTTTCAGGAGTTAGTGCTGCCGTATTACCTGCTTTACTTGCAGTTAATTCACAAGGAATAAATGCCGCTGAACAAAGCGCAGAAAAAAACATCGAAAAAATTGCTATTGTAGGTAGTCGTGTCGCAGGACGTTCAGTTGAAGACTTACCTGTCCCCGTTGATATTTTAAGTGCAGAAGCACTCGAAAACACCGGCCAAACAGAAGTTGGCCGCATGCTTCAAGCTATCGCACCTTCTTTTAACTTTTCAAGTTCATCTATTAGTGATGGTACTGATGCATTAAGACCTGCAACGTTACGTGGCCTTGGCCCTGACCAAACATTGGTATTGATCAATGGTAAGCGTCGCCACCAAGCAAGTATTATTCATATTAATACCTCGGTTGGTCGTGGTACTGCGGGTACTGACATGAATGCGATTCCAGCCTCAGCAATTAAACGTATTGAAGTGCTTCGCGATGGCGCTGCAGCTCAATATGGTTCGGATGCAATTGCCGGTGTTATTAATATCGTGCTAAAAGATGGCAGCGAAGGTGGTAAAGCGGCCGTTAACTACGGTGAGTATTCAGAAGGTGATGGCGAAACCGTTAATATTGACTTTAATAAAGGCTTTGCTTTAGGTGATAACGGTTATTTAAATACAACTATTAACTACCGTGACCGAGCACCGACTAACCGTGCAGGCCTTCATGGTTCATGTCAGTTTTATGGCTGTACTGAACTTTCTGATGGCACCTTGCTTGCAGGTGATCCACGCGAATTAACCGCACCACGTGATACATTCAGAATTGGTGACGCTGATTCACAACAATTTGGTTTAACAGTTAACACCGGCTACGAATTAGGCGCGGGTGAACTATACGGTTTTATTACCTATTCAACTCGTGATAACGAATCAGCGGCATTTTTCCGTCATAATGCCAATGCAGGTGGTAATCCGGTACTTCAAGATGGCGATGCAACTATCCCAGCTGGCTTCTTACCTAAAATAAATACCACGATTGATGATATTTCCTATAACTTTGGTTATAAAACTGAATTTGATAACGACTCAAGCTTAGATTTATCGTACACCTATGGTGAAAACAGTATTGACTACACGACCAGCGATACTATTAACGGCTCTTACGCGAATTTTTTACGTTATGACCAAGGCCTAAGTGCAGCAGATATTCGCGCCACGATTCCACGTCAAGGTTACGCTTATGGCATGGAGCTATCACTGCAAACGATCAATCTTGATTTTACTCAAAATTTTGATGACTACTCGTTAGCAATGGGTGCTGAAATTCGTACCGATGAGTACCGAATTTTAGAGGGTAGTGAATATGCATATCGTGATTACGATACCAACAATGGTGTTAATATTTACGATGGACTAAGCGGTGGTATTGGCAGCGAAAACGCATCCGGTGGCACACAAGGCTTTGGTGGTTCATCGCCAGCATCTTCGGTTGATGAGTCGCGTGATGTGATCTCATTTTACTTAGATGCTGAAGCTTACGTTATTGAAGATGTGATTATCTCAGGGGCGTTACGTTACGACAATTATAAAGGGTTTGGCGATACAGTTAACTTTAAACTAGCCGGTAACTGGTCAGTAACTGAAGATATTTCACTTCGTGGTGCGCTAAGCTCAGGCTTTAGAGCACCTTCAATGCAACAGTTGTATTTTAACAACATCAGCACACAGTTTGTTGTAGGCCCTAATGGCAATTTAGTGGCTGAAGAAGTAGGGACCTTTAGAAACGATTCAACCCTTGCCCAAAGTTTAGGTATTCCTAAGCTCACAGAAGAGAAATCTCAAAACCGCAGTTTAGGTATCGTGTATAATGTAAGCGATAATATTAATGTAACCCTAGATTACTACTCAATTGATATTGACGACCGTATTGTAATCAGTAATCGCTTAGGTAAAGGCTTATCAAGCAGCCTTGATGCCGCGTTATTAAGCTCGGGTGCAGGTGCAGGGCAGTTTTTCTTAAATGGCGCTGACACTGAGACACAAGGTATCGACTTTGTGGCTACGTGGAATACAGAAGGCCTAGGCGGCACGCTTGATTTCACGCTAGCGGCTAACTTTACAGAAACCGATGTCGTGTCGTTATTTACACCAGCAGGTTCTGGTCTTGAAACCGTGCCAGTCGATGATGTGTTTTCTGATCAAGAAATTTCTATTATTGAAGAATGGCAGCCAGAAGATCGAATTAACTTAAGTGCACTTTATCGTCGCGACGACTGGACCGTAAACCTATCGCTTAATCGCTTTGGTGAATATACAGTGGAAGATGGCGGCCGCCAGACTTATGGTGCTGAAATTTTAACTGACATCAAAGTAAATTACTTTGTGACTGACGATTTATCAGTAAATATTGGCGCAAATAACTTATTTGATGTTTACCCAGATGAAAACACCATAGGTAATTCACGTTCAGGCACAATTGTAGATGCTCAAGGTAACACCATTGTCAGCAGCGATGGTGTATTTAAGTACTCACGTCGTTCAGCGCCATTTGGTTTTAACGGTGCTTACTACTACGTAGGTGCAGAGTACCGCTTTTAATAACTCTCCTATTGTTATTTAACAACCAAAGGGCCGTAAGGCCCTTTTATCGTTTTTATAGTTAAAGTGTTTATAGTGTCATAAAAACTTCACTGTTTTTAGTTTATGAAATCTTCAATAATAACTGGACTAGACCAGATTGAGTGAAATAAATTATGAACAATTATTTGCTATTAACGCCCGGCCCATTAACGACCTCTAATACTGTTAAGCAGGCGATGCTTAAAGACTGGTGTACTTGGGATGATGATTATAATCGCGACATAGTGCAAACAATACGTAATAAATTAGTATCGCTTGCGACATCACAACCTAATTATACTAGTGTATTAATGCAAGGCAGTGGCACTGCCAGTGTAGAGTCAGCGCTTGGCAGTCTTATTCCAAAAACGGGTAAGCTACTTGTTATTAATAATGGGGCATACGGGAAGCGTATTGCTGAAATTGCCGACTATTTAGCAATTGACTGTCATGTTTTAAATTATACAGAAACGGCACTGCCAAACCTTAATGAGATTGATACTGTTTTAAAAAATAATTCAGGTATTACTCACATTGCAATGGTCCATTGTGAAACGACCACAGGTATACTCAATCCTATTGAAGAGGTTGGCTCACTAGCTAAAAAGTATCAAAAGGTATTTATTGTTGATGCTATGAGCAGTTTTGGCGGTATTGAGTTCGACCTTGCACAGTGGCATATAGATGTAATGATCAGCTCTGCAAATAAATGCATTCAAGGTGTCCCTGGCTTTGGCTTTGTGGTGTGTAAGCAAAGTATTATTGAGCAAAGTGAAGGTATTGCGCGCTCCTTGTCGTTGGATTTATATCAGCAATGGTTATGTATGGAGCAACACCATGGTAAATGGCGTTTTACCTCGCCAACTCATGTTGTGCGTGCATTTTATCAAGCCCTGCAAGAGTTAGATGAGGAAGGAGGAATAGCAGAGCGCTTTAAGCGTTACTCGCAAAACCAAAAGACTTTGGTAGCTGGTATGAAAGCGTTAGGGTTTGTACCTTTACTGAATGAGGAAGTCCATTCCCCCATCATTACCTCATTCTTGTCGCCTAGCGAAGAGCATTATGATTTTAAATCTTTTTATAGTGCGTTAAAGCAAGAAGGTTTTGTTATTTACCCTGGTAAAGTTTCTAACGCCGATTGCTTTCGCATAGGTAATATTGGTGAAGTAGATGAGGCCGATATACAGCGTTTGCTTGATGCTGTGGCAAAAAACCAATATTGGAAAGCTTAAAGCTAATTTCACCCGTGCAAGCGGTGCTTAATTTTCATTAAACACCGCTTTTTTATTGGCCATCAACCACCATTTCAATGGCATTATGCAACCAGTACTCAATGTTATAATCAACTAACAAACCATGCTCATCAAATCGCTTTCGAATAACGTGTAAGCAGGGTGTACCGCTATTTTTTTCAAGTAGATGACTCACTTCATCAGGTAATACCGTGACATTTATTATGCTTTGCTCTTTAACGATATTCGTTGCGTACTGTTTTGCCATAATATCGGTGATAGAGGTATCTAAGGGGTGTGAGTGAAAATCAACAAAGCGTTTAGCATCACAATAAATATGCTCAAACATTACGGCGCGATTATCTAGACTACGTATACGTTGAAGATGATAAAGCGTTTGGGCATCTAACGCTCGGCAAATTTCAAGCTTTGCCTGCTGTTGTACACTCACGAGTGTCGTTTGTGCAACAAACCCTTGTTGTTTTGCCAATTCATAAAAATTGACTTTAGTAGCAGGGTGCCACTTTAATCTTTTTGGGGTGACAAACCAGCCTTTACGTTTTTGACTGAATATTAGGCCTTCAGCTTCCAACCTCAGAAGCGCTTCGCGTACAGTAATTCGGGTAGAACTAAACTTTTGTTGTAATTCTCGCTCTGAAGGCAACTTATGACCCGCTGCAATCACGTCGGTTTTTAGTAGCGCATGAATATAATTACGGATCTCTTGATATAAAAGCATCGTTTGATTATTTATCCTAAAAAATATAATAGCTTAGCTGAGTATAATATGACTTATATTGTTTATGGTGAGTATTATATTCAGCTAGTTTATGAATCGACTTTAGCAGCATTGCCACTTAATTTAGCCAAAAAATTATCAATACTGCGAACTGCTGCATTACTATCTTCTGCGGCCTCTTTACGTCTTATTGCATTACGTACTAAATATGCACCTGCTGTTCGGATGGGTTCAATAGGAAACTGATTTAGTGATTGATTAACTAAGCCACAGTTTTGCCACTTAGGATCATTATTGAGTACCATTGCACAGAGAATTTTTGCACCCAAATAAGATTGTACAATGCCATTGCCAGAGTAGCCACCTGCGTAAAATACATTTTTTTGATTGTTAAGCTGACCAAAGAATGGAAAGCCAGAAACGCTGCGATCGGAAGCGCCCGTCCACGTTCGTTCTATGGGTAAGTGATGCCTTTCAAAGAAATAATTGAGTGATGATTTTAAAATATCATCATAGCTGCTCGGCAAATCAAACTTTGGATGCACCTTATTACAATAACTAAAAAAGTTTCCTCCTTTACCTAACATTAACCGCCCGTCACTGGTGGTCCGGTAGTAATTAACAAACAGACGAGAGTCAATAATAGCACTGCCGTGATTTAAATTTAGTTGCTCTAAAACTTCTGGGATTGGCTTAGTGATGACCATGTCACTAGAAACCAGTACAACAGAGCGAGAAAATACTTTATGTAAACTAGGTAGCCACGCATTAACCGCAAAAATAACTGTATTGGATAATAGGTTCCCCTGACTTGTATGTACGGTTATTTGTTGATCGCCAAAGTGTTGCATATATTCACATTGCTCTATTATTGTCACTCCAAGCTGTTGCGCGACTCGCTTTAATCCTCTGACGAGCTTCGCTGGTTGTACACTGCCACCATGTGCAGAAAAATGAGCAGTGAGGTTTTGCTTTGAACCGGTTTGTTGTAATTGTTGAGTGTCACAAGAATGCCACGAATTAATTTTAAATTTATCTAAGTAATCAAGCGCGTTACTTAGTCGCCCAATTTGACTCGTGTTGGAGGCTGTATAAAAGCATCCATCAATTCGACAATCACAATCAATAGCATAAGTTAGCGTAAAACGCTTAATATCATGGACGGTTTGCTCAGATTGTTGTACTAAAAAAAGGGCGTTTTCTAATCCTACTAATTTAATCAGACTGGGTAATTTAGTCGACCATGTTAACATCGCACCGCCATTACGGCCCGATGCGCCCTGGCCACACAACCCTTGTTCAATAATAGTCACTTTTTTTTGGGGCTGCTGTTGCTTGATTTGAATGGCGGTCCAAAGTCCTGTAAACCCCCCACCGATAATACAAATATCGGTGTGATGATTTTCAGGAAGTTGAGGAAGAAGTCTATCGGCATCCTCCTCTTTTATGGCGTTATCAAACCAAAAAGGTTGATAACTCATTAAGGACGCTCTCCTCGAGCGAGTTTTGCTTCAATTTGCATTAAAACAGGTTCAATATCAGCTAAAGAGTCAATCACAAAGTGAGCACCTGCTTGATATAAATGCTGGTATGCTTGACGGGTTAAAACGGCTTGTTCATCGTTTGAGCACGCTGCCCATTCTTGTTCGGTTAAACCGACAGCATTACCACTTAGGGCAACACCAACAGTCCACATTCCTGCATTTAACCCTTCAGCGATGCCAGGTGCTGAATCGTCAACTTTTACACAGTTCGCAACACGTTGAATGCCTAGTGCATTCACGTTTTCAAGTGCCATCCATGGCCCTGGGCGAGAGCCAGCCGTTAGTTCATCACTACCAACGCTATGATCGGGTTGGTAACCATATTCAGCGGCAGCCACTTCAAGCACGTCCATCACTTGGCGAGGATAGCCTGAACAGCTGCCAATTTTAATACCTTGCTGTTTTAAACGCGCTATTACGGGTAATACGCCAGCAATAGGCATAGCACGATCTGCGACTTTAGCTTTTTGTAATGGCATAAAGGTATTGTAAATATGATCTATTTGCTCATGAGTCATTGAGCAGCCAAATTGTGCCTGCCAACGAGATTCAATTTCCGGTAATTTACCTAGAGTTGCAATATGGTCCCATTTTCCCATGCCCATCGGAATACGCGCTTGCGCCAGCGTAATATCAAAATCAAACGCGGCTTTAAATGCCTCCACAAAAATAGTGGTTGGCGCTACAGAGCCATGGTCTACAACTGTGCCGGCCCAGTCTAAAATGAGTGCTTCTAAATGTTTCATATTTCTTCTCTTATATATGTAGGTGTAGATACAGGGTGTAACCTGCGAACTTGTTTGAAAGGGGATAAGCGCATTACAAAGTAGCTTAGTGAGCACAATACCAAGAATGCAGCGATACAGCCGATCCAGTAACAGGCGTTTATAAAAAAGTTAAGCCAACTAATCTCAGGCATCACAAAGGTGCGATAGAGTAAGATACTCACCGAGCCCAAATAACCAGCTGAGTCTGCTAAGTAAATTAAAAACCCGGCATTAGCGGTTGAGCCAACAGCAGAAATCATACGGTCAAATAAGAAGCAATTGTAGGGGATGTAACTAATATAAAGGCCAGCCCCAAGGAGCACCATCCATGCCTTAGCGTTTAGTAATTGGCTTTCAAACGCAACAGTACTGCCTACGAACAAGCAGGCACCAAACAAAATGAATCCGTGGTTAACATAAAAAGCAGTTTTATTATTTTTTACTAACACCATTGCACCAAGTGCAATCAAGACTATGAATGCCATTCGTATACCTGCATAGGCGAATATAGCTGGCTCTTGGCCATATCCCAGTGCTTGCCAAATCTCTGCGGCAAAGTTATCGCGAAAGTCACGAAAGCCAGTAAATAATAAGAAACTCAGAATTAAACAACTAATACCAAACCAGTATTGTTTGAAAAATTGCCAGCGGGCTCTACCATTCATAGGTAAGCGTTGTTGACGCGCCTGCTGATCCTCTGGTGTTGGATTGGGTAACAAGGTTAAACACTTAACACTAAGTAACAACAAGGGTAAAAATAACGCTCCGGTTGCGGCAGGCATCCACAGTTCCGGAACATTGAGATTATCTATCAGCCATTTACCGACACTGCGCACTAAACCTGACGCCAAAATAAAGGTGACACTGAGAATGGCACCGAGTATCTCAGAAGTTCGTCTGCCTTCTAAGAAACTAAATACAATACCCCAAATCATTCCCAACGATAAACCATTAAAAAATAGCCATACTACGTTGACTCCAACAGGGGTCACGGCAAATAAAATTAGCGATAATTCAGCTGCTGTAATCATACCAATGATGGCAAGACCCCGTTGTTGGTGCCGCATTTCTGCAATGACCTTAACACCAATAAATTTGGCGCATAAGTAGCCAAATACTTGTGCCAGTATGAGTGCTATTTTAAAGCTAATTTGCCAACTTGGATCGTCAAACTCTGTATAGCTGTTAGCTGTAAAGGGTTTACGAAATGCATACATACAAAAGTAAGTCATAAATGCAGCGCTTGCTGCAAATAGAACAAACCCAACACCGTGTGCACGATGTAGCCACTTTGATTGCGTAAACATAGGGTTATCCTTCGCGAGGCTTTCGCCCCGCGTAATACAATAGATTAAAATTGATAATTAATACCGACCATGCCGCGAACACCATAATACTCAACTTGCAGTGGGCGATTTTCATCTCCCAAATAATATTTAAGCGGTTCGTTAGTTAGGTTATTTAATTCAAGATAAACTAATGCATTTTCGTTAAGCTGGTATGACGTAGTAAAATCAACACTAACATTTTCGCCATAATAGCTATCCGATTGCCGATCACTGCCATGCTCTTCGATGTACTCGCCTTTATAATTTAGGGCAACCCGCGCGGCAAAGAAGCTGTCATCGTAATATAAGGTAAAGTTATAGAGGTTATCGGCTTGACGCGGAATCGCTACTTTATCGTCGCGATCTGGAATACTCATTTGTGAGTCCATAAATGTCGCATTCACCATTACTCCAAAGCTATCTAGAGTCGGATTGATGAAGCCCAAATCGCGATTAAAGGCCATCTCAATACCTGCAAGCCATGCGCTGTCGCCATTTTCTGGGCGCACAATATTTACACCACTGTTATCATTAAACTGACCAATTGAGCTACTTTGAAAAATTGGGTCGCTAATGTCCTTGTAAAACAGGCCTGCAGAGACTAAACCAACACGTTCAAAGAAATGCTCAACCATCAAATCAACATTATTTGAGTAGGTGGGCTCGAGTTCGGGGTTACCGGTAACAAGTTCGTTATCTGCTTCTAAGTAGGTTGCGCCTGGTGTTAAAGAGCCAAAGTCAGGACGTGAGAACGAGCGGGTTAATGCTAAGCGGTAATTGGTTTGCTCGCCGCTGTGATAAGTAACATGTAATGCAGGTAACACCGATAGGTAATCATTTTTAGCATGACTTGGTGTAACCCTATCTTCATCAGCTAGGTATGTATAACCATTCACTTCAGTATCGGTTTGAGTTAGACGTAAACCACCTAGTATTTCCCAGTCGTTATTAATTGTATAGGTTGCCATACCATATAGTGAGGTATGCTGCTCGTTAACATCAAAGTTACGTCCTAACGCACCGCCATTTTCAATTAAGGCAGACTCACTTTTATCAAGTACAAATTTTTCTTTATTGGTATTCCAAAACTGCGCTAGATCACCGGTATCAACAACTTGCGAAAATTGCTGTTGGTAATCAATAGCTAATTCATTTAAAAAATCATTGCGGCCTGGCTGATCTGCCAAAGTAAAATCACTTAAGCTTGGCGCAGCGCCATAGTTTGCTTCATCCCACGCGTAAAATTCATCGCTAAAGCGCGCGACACGTTCTTTATCACGGTATTTGGCACCTATTTTTACCGTTAAGTTTGCATCTACTTGCCATTCGAAATCGGCACTCGCGACAATTTTATCTTTCTCATTAACGAATATTTTATATAACTCTACCCATGAAAGATTAGTATTAGCAGGATCGAACGAAAAATCACTAGGTAAATGGTTACTGATTGCATTCCATGGATCGCTGCCACCATCAATCGTATTATAAGCGTAATTTTTGCCTGTGCCCCTGTCTTCTAGTCCTTGAAAGCCAACCTGTTTTTGGTCAAATCTGACAACAAAATAACTGTTGTCTTCGTTATTTGGGGTATTGCCATAACGAAATTCATTCTCGTAACTTGATAACTTCCAACTAAGAGTTTTGTCATAACCAAAATAATGCTCTGCCTCTAACTCAAGCCCAGTCATTTCGGTAATTAATTCATTGCGGATATGTTGTACTTCAGCGCGATTTTTATCAAAGCGCATACGGTGCTTATAATGTGTTTCGTCATCAATTAAAGTCCCATACATGGCTGTGGCGCTAATTGTGCCTTGTTCAAGTTGATACTCAACAGCACCATTAAGCCCATAAGTTTCGCGCGTGCCGGTATAATCTCGTAACTCTAAGCGATAAATGCCTAAACCATCATTGCCACGGCGCGGCTCATAGTTATCAGTGGCCCAGTCACGTTGCCACGCAGTCGCATTGATCAAAAAACCTAACTTGTCGTCTAGTAAGCGGTCGCCGTAAAGTAAGTTTGCTGAATAATTAGTGCCATCGGCAAGCTCATTTTGACCAATTGCAAAATTAGTATTAAACACAAAATCATCGGGCGCTTTTTTAGTGATAAAATTAACATTACCGCCAATGGCGTCACCTTCAAGGTCAGGGGTTAGCGCTTTCGACACTTCGACAAATTCAATTAATTCACTAGGGAAAAAGTCAAAAGCTGTTGCTCGGCTGGTGGTTTCTTCTTCAGCAGTTGGTAAACGATCGCCGTTGATACTCGCAGAGCTCCACTGTGCCGGTAGACCGCGCACAGCAACAAAACGACCTTCACCTTGGTCACGTTCAATCGATACTCCAGGTATACGCTGTACAGCTTCAGCTGCATTTCTATCAGGTAGTTTTCCAATACCGTCAGCAGAAATAATATTTTTAATACTTTTGGCATTTTTTTGGTTATTAGCTGCCGCCATTTCACCGCGCTGAATTTGGCCGACAGCAATTATTTCTTCAATGGCGTTATTATTCTTTGCAGCAAAAAGAGTGATTGGTTTTAGCTTTTTTATTTCGCCTTCACCAACAGTAATATCAACAAAATAAGGCTGATAGCCTAAATAAGTCACTTTAAGTTGATGTTTACCTGGATTTAACTGCGGTAACTCAAATTGTCCCTGATAGTTTGTTACGGTACTTTTACCAGTACCAACTACTGTGATTAATGCGCCAGAGAGCAGTGATCTACTATCTTCTACAGTGCCTACAAATGTAGCGTTACCGGCAACGGCATCTTGGGCAATAAATAACGGGCTAGTACACAGTAATATAGCAGTGGCTATTGCATGTCGTTTCATTATTAGTTTTACCTTAAGTTTATTTTGGTCTAGACCAGATGTTTTGACTAATAATAGTGATGAATTTTTACAAACATGTGACGAAACTAATTTTTTTCACAGGAGGGGATTTTTTTAAGGTAACAAAAAGCCCAGCACTAAGGCTGGGCGGTTATTCTTTGTATTAAACTTAATGTTTTTGCATTTTACTCATTTCAGCATGGCAGCTCTGCATAGTAAGTAATACCTTTGATAACGCTGCTTCACAATCATGGGACTGAGGTTTTTTCAACGCTATTTTAATTTCTTCTAAGGTTTTATCTTCTACTTCCTCAAGCTCTTTAACGTAGGTTTGATCGTTATCGTTAGTAAATTTACTAATCAAAGTAGTAAATGCACGACGTGCTTCTACAACAAACGATGAGCCATCTTCGCGCTCACCCTGTTGATTAATTGCGTAAGGTTGTAAACTCTCCACACTGACTTTACGAGCGTCAATCATACGTTGAAATAGGGCACCTATTGCGGGGTCCTTTACTTTATCTTGTGCTGTTTGGTAAAAGTCGATGCCGCTATTCATTACTTGGATAATTTCGGTAATATGATTAATTTCTTGTCCTTGATGGGTGCTCATAATAATGACCTCTGTTAATTTAAAATACTGTCATTACTAAGCAAGCGCTATTCCAAGTAGGTTGTTTTTTTAAGTGTTTGTATTTTATGCTTTTTAATTGTTTAGTAGGCTTGCTAACTGAGCGTTAGCAAGCAAATTTTACATAAAAGTTTGTAAGAAGGTTATTTTAGCTCATCCGCTACTTCAGCTACTTTTTGGCGTAACCAAATATGACTAGCGTCTCTGTGTAATAAAGGGCTCCATATCATATCAAGTTCAAATGGCGGGATAGGAAAGGGGGGCTCCAGTATTTTAAGCCCAGGATCGTCTAAATAAATATTAGCCGCTTTTGAGGGCAAAGTCGCAACTAAATTTTTCTCTTTGGCTAAGTGAACAGCCACATGGTAGTTACGAGTAAAAGTGGCAATATTACGGTGTTTACCAAAATGAGCCAGTGCCTCATCAACCCAGCCCAGCTTTTGCACATCTTTAGGGTCCATCCCCACACCAACACCAAAGCCTGTTTTACTTACCCAAATATGGCGAGCTTTTAAATAGCTGTCTAGGCTAAAGTTTTCAATAATGGGGTTATCTGATTTTACTAAACAACAAAAGCTGTCTTTCCAAATACGTTTATGATGAAACGATTGTGGTAAATTTTCAAAGCGGTTAATCGCCATATCAACTTTACCGTTTTCAACATCGTGAAAGGTAACATCACTAGGGGTTAAAATATCTAAGGTGGTGTCGGGCGCTTCTTCGTGTAGTTTCCCTAATAAACGCGGCGCCATGGTACTGGCCGCGTAATCACTGGCCATGATCCTAAACACTCGCTTACTTTGTTTAGCTTCAAACTCACGGTTAGGTGCCAGAGTTTCTTCAAGAGTCATCAAAATTCCACGAATTACTGGCTGCAACTCAATAGCACGCTCAGTCGGCACCATACCATCGCTGGTACGAACTAAAATAGGATCGTTAAAAAGGTTACGTAGGCGTTTAAGTCCGTTACTCATTGCCGGTTGAGTAATACTAAGCTGGTTTGCAGCACGAGTAACATTACATTCGCGCAGTAATGTATCGAGGTAAACCAGTAAATTTAAATCTATTTTACTTATATTCATTGTGTGTCCTTAACGTTTACCAATAATGGATAAAACGCTGTGCTGTAGGATAGGGATAAATGTGACTCACCTTTCCATTTTTTATATTTTGTTGTGCTTGTTTCCAAAAGTTAACATCAAGTAATTCAGGGTGCGTGCTAGTTAAAAATTGTTTATATGTTGGATTGGGCATAACAAAGGTACATAGCTGCTCTGGAAATACATCCTGAGGGGCAACCGAGTAACTTTGTTCATCCGTTAAATAATCGTCATAACTTTTTGCCTTAGGTAGTGCTCTAAAGTTCATGTCTGTTAAATATTGCACTTCGTCATAATCGTAAAAAATAATCCGTTTGTGCTTACTTACCCCAAAGTTTTTTAACAACATGTCGCCGGGGAAAATATTCACAGCAATCATTTCTTTGAGCGCTTGGCCATACTCTTCTATGGCATCGGCGGCACTTTTTTCATCTGCATTTTCTAAAAACAGATTTAGTGGCGTCATTCGTCTTTCAATATATAAATGTTTTATTATTAACCAGTCACCTTCAATGACCATTGATGATCCAATGGTTTTATACAACTGCGCTAACAAGTTACTATCAAAACGCGCTAAAGGAAATACGACGTTTGAATACTCTATGGTGTCGGCCATTCGCCCTACACGGTCGTGGCTTTTAACCAGTTGATAGCGTTTTAATACCGTATCACGACCAAATGGTTTACTTTCGCCAAATTTATCTTTAATAACTTTAAATACATAACCAAACGAGGGGAGGGTAAATACCATCATCACCATGCCGGGTGTACCAGGTGCAATGGTAAATTGGTCATTAGAATGAGTTAAATGATTCAAAAACTCACGGTAAAACTCAGTTTTTCCTTGTTTATGAAAACCAATGGCGTTGTAAAGCTCGGCTAAAGTTTTATTTGGCATGAGTTGGTTTAAAAACCGCACTAACGCTGAGGGGGCGTGAGTTTCTACCATAAAGTAAGCTCGTGCAAAGCCAAAAATAACCCGCATTTGCGATGACTTAGTCAGTAGGGCATCAAGATATAACCCTTTATCTTCATGATGAAGTACCGCAATGATAAAAGGTTGAACGCCGCTTTGCGATACGACACGTCCTACAATATACGCTGCTTTATTGCGGTAAAACGGCGTGTGTAATATATCAAAACGCATTTGCCAATGCTGGTGGTGAGTATCGGGAGCTTGCTTATAAAACGCTTTTACTAATAAACGAATATCACGCTCAAGGTTGACAAAATCGGCTTTAAAATCAAAGTGGTTAATAATACGTTTAATTGTTGGTTTTAAACCATCTACGACGGGGAAGTAACTTCTATATTCAGCCTCTACTGGCACTGAGGGCGCATCTTTGAGTGTCGCTTCAACAAAAATAAAGTCGTTATGAAAATAGCGGCGGTGGTACAAGCGGCAAAATACAGAATTATAAAATGTTTCGGCAAGCTCAGCCTGCGGGTGAAAACATAAAAAATGCTGGTAAATTTTCTTTACTTCAAGCCATAAACTTTCGTTTAGCTGGTCTGTTTGTTGGCGTTCACGTAAGGTTTTTGTGGTTTCGTTAACCCGATCATCGTAATAACTAATACGTAGGCGGCTAATATCATTAATTGCTTGCCAATCTCTTTTAGCAAACGCATGAGGCGCTTTTGCTGTTGTTCTTTGAAACAGCAGGTAATGTTTTTTAAATCCGGTTAATATTAACTCAGCAATTTGGCGTGGTTGCATCAGTACTCCTTAATTGACGCCTTTGGGTGTTTAGTAAAGTGCCGGTGGATACCATTTAATTTGTAAAAGCGGGTCAAAGGAAATTGCACCACTAAACACGCATTAGAGTTTGTACTCTATAGTTGTTAAGGGTATGTTATTTTATGTTTAAAACCAAGCAAATTAAGATGATATTTATTTAAGTTAGTTAGAGTCTGTTTGGTAGGCATCAATCTTTTTTTGTAATTTCTTAATTCGTTTTTCAATTAATTTTTTATCTTTTTTATATTGCTTATCTAAACTTTTTTGCGTTTTTTTAATATCTTTTCTAATTCGTTTTTTATCATCGGCACTTAATATATGATTCAAGCGTTGTTGTTGTTTAAAATCAGCACGGTCTTTTTCTCGTGAAAGTATAGCGAGTTTATGCTGGTTACTGCGCAGCTCTGCCTCTAAGTTAGTAATTATGGTGTCGCGCTCAAGCTCGTTTAACTGCTTAGTGTAGTTTATTTCTTCACCTGTTTGTTTTGGCTCAGTGGCAGTTATTTTATGCATGGTTGCATTGTTACTACAGGGCAATTGTGAAAAGGTAGTCCCTTTTGGGGTTACGCATTTGTAATAGGTAGTTTGGGCTAGTGCAAGAGAGCTAAAGCATAAAAGGCAGGCAGTAATGATCAGATTAATAACGTTGAACATAATGATGATCCTTTGCGCATTCTGATCGAGTTAAAATGTTTTAATCCTAAAAACTATAACTTAGCTGAGGGGGATAGCAAGTGCAAAGGAGCAATAACAGAAACCAAGCGAGTCAGTTTTAATGGCTCGCTCATATTATGAGGTGCTATTGAGAAAACGTTTTAAGCTTTTTAATACTGTGTACTAAAAACGGAATATCAAGTCCTTGCTCAATAGAAAACCCTTCAGCCGCGGAAATGTTTCTAAAGTTTCCATCACGATCAATCAGCGTAATTCTATCTTTTTTATAAGCAATTACGACACCTTGTGAGTAATTAACGCCAATATTATTGCTTTTGCTGTATAAGTTTTCGCCTAGCATAGTTTGCTTAGCAAGCGCATTACAGTTTAAGTATTGGCCAAGGCTAGTAGCAATAATATCACTAGGTTGAATTAAGCCATTCACTTTAGAAATAAACTTATCTGAGCTATATAGCGTTGACGTGGTCACTATTTCATTGCTGTTTTGAGACACACTAAATGCAAAAAACTCAGTAGCATCATCACGAACCGTTGCATTTTCAGTCGCTTTAATCACCCTGATTGCACTGTCTTTGTGTGCTTGCTCGTTAATAAAGCTCAGCTCATCAATACCAAATACTTTTACACTTCGACGTTGGCTTTGCCAAACGGGTAAGGTTTGTTGCTCAATAATGTCGGTTTTATAAAATGCAGGCAGGCCATACACCAAACCAAATAGCATGTCGCTCTGATCGGTGGGTTGTAAAAATTGTTGGTTTTTATAAATGCTTTTTTTGCTAGCAACAAATTTTGTTAACTGCTCGTCATTATCAAAAACTAAAATATCAACTTTAGCCGCGTTGTAATCTTCACATTTTGCTAATGGGGTAGGTATTTGGTAATTAATACCTTGGTTATTAATTTTAACATTATGTGCCTGTTCGTAGCTTTCAACATCCAATAAGTCGTTTTTAGCGAGTAAACTTTTGGCTGTAGTAGGGTACGAAAGTGGCAGTACGTTGTCTTGCTTGGTGATATCAAACTTTAAATTTGCATCAGCCCAAATATGAATGCTGTGGCTTAATGCAAAACAAATCACTAAAAAAGAACCTGCATAACGCGCAAATTTAAATTGCTTTAAGCGTGCTAGATGGTGCCAAGTAAAGTTACTAACTGTAAGCTGAAAGCCTAAAATAAGTAATACAATACTTCCTGCTAGCAAGGTAGTGAGCGCCGGTGAATTTGTTAAGCGGTGCCACAACAGCGAAATAATTTCAGGCAGTGCTGAGGCATTTAAGTGATAGCCTAAGTTAAAATACACATAAGCGTCTAAAGTCAGTATTGAAGCACCTATTGTTGCTATCACTGCCGCCATGCCGCGAATATGCTGCGGATAGGGGAACACTAAACTTAAAGGAAAGACCGTCAGCACAAACGCTAAAAAGGCAATAAAGCTGGTGTGGCTTAGCCACGTAACCACCATATAAGCGATACCTATAAAAGTGGTGGGTGGCGAGTCGGCAAATAAATAGCTTAAGCTAATTAAAAGCGCCAAACCAATATTGGCAAATGTAAACCAATGGCCCCAACTTAATAATTGACTTGCTTTCGATGAAAACTGGTTATGCTGCGATAAATTCATAGAGTTTATTTAACCGACTGAGCGAGTGCTTTTGCAAAGTTCTCAGTAACAGCTTGTCTTTTCCCTGTTGGTACATGCTCTTTTAAGATATGCGTGATAGAATTTCCTAAACACATAAGACTTAAATCAACCGGCGCATTGTGTTTTGATAAAACATCAATAAGCTGATCGACGATTTGTTCTACTTCTTCATTAGAGTATTTTGATAAGATTGGCATCAGTTGGTTCAATAAAAATAGTTATATTCCCGTATTTTAACACCAGAGGCGTGAAAAACAAAGATGGCAATAGATGTTAAAAAATTAGTCGTGCACTATGTAGACAAAAAAGATGACGACACCCAAATTCACCTTCGCAACGACGAAATGATGATCAACGACAAAGTTGCTGTATTCATTGAGCAATTACACCACGCCTACAACGGCAAGCCAGGCAAAGGTTTTTGTGCTTTTAGTGGTGAAAAAAACAGTATTGTTGCCTCTACTATGCAAAGCTATCGTAATAATGAGCTTGGCTTTTGGCATATGACCGAGCAGGCATCAACGGTATTAAAAGAAGAGTTAGATAAATACGCCTTTAATGAAACTGGCTACTTAGTATTTTGTCATTATCAGTACGTGGCTACTGATTATATGTTGATTGCCATGATCAACATTAAAGAGCACTACTCCATGACTTCAGAGCTTGATTTAGCCGCATCGCGCCATTTAGATATTTCGCGTATGCAATTGGCTGCTCGCATTGATTTAACAGCATGGGATACCCAAGCAGACGATAATCGTTATATTTCGTTTATTAAAGGTCGTGCAGGGCGAAAAGTGGCTGACTTCTTTTTAGATTTCTTAGGTTGTGAAGAGGGCATTGATCCTAAGCAACAAAGCCAAGTAATGCTAAGCGCAGTAGAAGATTACTTATCAGAGCAAGAATTTGATAAGTCTGAAAAGGACGATTTACGTAAGCAAGTATTTGATTATTGCAACGACTGTGTCACCACAGGCGAAGAGGCTAATGTAAGTGAACTTTCAGCAACGCTGACCAAAGGCGACGACAACCCGTTTGAGAGCTTTTGTAAAGAGCAAAGCTATGACCTAGAAGAGTCATTTCCAGTTGATAAGAAAACAGTAACAAGTATGGTTAAGTTTTCAGGCTTAGGTGGCGGTGTGAGTATTAGCTTTGAGCGTAAACATTTAGGTGAACGTGTAACTTATAATGAAGCCACTGATACCTTAGTGATCAAGGGCATTCCGCCAAACCTTAAAGACCAACTGCAACGTTTCATGGAACAAGAGCAAGATTAAACTCACGGCGGGCGGCGAGCTACGGGTTTCGGGCCCTGGCTCGTAACCCGATCCCCACAGCCCGTTAACCTTCGATTGTAACTTTACCCTCTAAAAGCGCAGCGTCTCATAGTACTCTTTGTGAATAATTCCTTTGCGCGGCATAAAGCCCCGCCGACAATAAACCTCGATGTTGACCTTATCCGTAGGCGGGAGTTTACCTCGCGCATGTTTTAGGTGTTAGGAATAGCTGTAGACGTAGATCTTGCTCACAGCAAGTTGCGAGCTAAGGGTTTAGGGAGTAGGCTCGAAGCCCGACCCCCGTAGCCCGCTAACTTTCGACTTTACCCGAACCCCGTTGCCAGTTACATAAATTCCAAGCAATAAAAAACCGCGTTAAAATCAATTAACGCGGTTTTTTTAGCTTTGAGCTAAACTTAGTGCTTATTCAGCATTAAGTGTTTTAGTCATTGCAGAGCTTGCACGACCAGCAGGTTTTACCGAGCCAGGGCGAAGGCCACTGTCAGGGATTAACTCACGCTTGTCATGTGCCATTGCAACTGATGTATGCTTGATTTCGCTATCAGCTACAGGTGTTGGCTGTGCCATTGGCGCACTTGCATGTCCAGCTGTAATCACTGTTTTAGCGTTTACATTAGTAGAGCTCGCTTGCGACACTGTCACAGGCTGACTTTCAACTACAGGCGCTTCTTTAGCTTCTACAGGTGTTTCAGTAGCACTAACCGGTGCAGTTTCTGCTTCAACAGCGACTTCTTCAGTTTGTACTGGCTCTTCAGATTTCACTGGTTCTTCAGTTTTCACTGGTTCTTCAGTTTTTACTGGTTCTTCAGCTTTTACTGGTTCTTCAGTTTTAACTGGCTCTTCAGCTTTCACTGGTTCTTCAGTTTTCACTGGCTCTTCAGCTTTCACTGGTTCTTCAGCTTGTACTGGTTTTTCAGTTTGTACTGGTTCTTCAGTTTTAACTGGCTCTTCAGCTTTCACTGGCTCTTCAGCTTTCACTGGTTCTTCAGCTTGTACTGGTTTTTCAGTTTTTACTGGTTCTTCAGTTTTCGCTAACTCTTCTTCAACAATGTTTTGTTCAACTGCATCAGAGGCATCAACAGCCGTTTTGTGTGCTTTTGCTTTTAGCTCTGCTTCGTATTCAGCTGCAGCTTGATCAGCAACGGGTACAAACGCAGGCGCTTCATCAGACTTTTCTTGCGCGTTTTCACCTTCAGGGCGACGACGACGCTGACCTGATGCACGAAGATGACGTGGTGAACGACGTGAACGAGTGCGTGTTTGCTCTTGTTCTTCATCTTGTGATACTGCGTTATCGTTTGAATCAACAACAGCTTCTGCTTGTTCTTTAGCAGGTGCAGGTGCTTTTTCAACAACAGGCGTTTGCTTTTCAACAACAGGTGCTTGCTCTTTCACTTGTGGCTTTTCTTCTTTCACCACAGGTTGCTCAACAGGTTGTTCTATTGTTTGAACTTGCTCAGCACTTTCGTCTTGTACGCGAACTTTTTTGCGTAAATTACGACGTTGACGACGTACCTTAGGCTTTTGCTCTTTTGGCTCAGCATTCTTATCAGATTTAGGCGCAGTATCCGCTTTTTGAGTTGCCTCTGCTTTTACTTGCGTTTTATCTTCTGTTTTATGCTCAGGACGTTTACGCGTATTTGAATTACGACGGCGCTTATTGCGATTCTCATTCTTTTCTTGCGTATCGCTTACAGGTGCTGACTCATTTTTAGTTTCAGACTCTGTATTACGTTCGTTGCGTGGTTTATTACGTGGGTTATTATTGCGACGACGTTGGTTGTTACGACGACGATTATCATTACCACGGTTGTTATTGGTACGCTCTTGAGATTTTTTATCTGTAGACTCTTGTGTTGTTTGTTCACTTTCGCTTGCAAATAACGACTTAATCCATTTGCCAAGTGCAGTAAATAGGCCAATTTCAGCTTTTGCTTCTACTACTGGCGCAGCTTTTGCTGCTGCTTGTGGAGCAGGGCTAGAAGGCATAACGACACCTTTAAGCTTCGGCTCTTCACGTACAGGTGCTGCTGGCGATTTAGACATTTCAAATGCTTCAGGCTCAGGCGCAACAACTTGCTCATAACTTACTGTTTCAAGTGTTTCGTCTTTACGTAAACGCATAACTTCGTAATGTGGTGTTTCCATGTGTTGATTAGGAATAATCACTACATCACATTTATGATGCTTTTCAATGCGGTGAACGCTACGACGTTGCTCATTTAATAAATAAGCGGCAACGGCAACAGGCACTTGTGCGTTTACTTGTGCAGTGTTGTCTTTAATTGCTTCTTCTTCAATCAAGCGTAAAATTGATAGTGCAATTGACTCGTTTGAACGAATAGTACCTTGACCACTACAACGTGGACAAACACCTTGGCTTGCTTCACCTAGTGAAGGGCGTAATCGCTGACGCGACATTTCAAGTAAACCAAAGCGCGAAATTTTGCCAATTTGTACACGGGCACGATCTGGGCGAGCAGCATCTTTTAAACGGTTTTCTACTTCACGTTGATGACGTGGAGGAGTCATATCAATAAAGTCGATAACAATTAAACCACCTAAGTCACGTAAACGAAGTTGACGAGCAATTTCATCCGCTGCTTCTAGGTTGGTGTTAAGTGCTGTTTCTTCAATATCACCGCCTTTTGTTGCTTTAGACGAGTTGATATCGATAGACGTAAGTGCTTCAGTAGGGTCAATAACAATTGAACCGCCTGACGGTAAACGCACTTCACGTTGGAACGCAGACTCAATTTGGCTTTCAATTTGGTAATGCGTAAATAACGGTGTGTCACCTTGATAAAGCTTAACGCGGCTCATAAAGTCAGGACGAAAACGCTCAATGTGCGCTTTAGCTTCTTCAAAAACACGTGGTTTATCAATTAAAATTTCGCCAATGTCACGACGTAAATAATCGCGAATAGCGCGGAAAATAACGTTACTTTCTTGGTGAATTAAGAATGGCGCTTTAGCACTGTCTGCCGCTTGTTGAATGGCTTCCCAGTGGACTAATAATGCTTTTAAATCGTAGTTTAGTTCTTCAAACGATTTACCAACACCCGCAGTACGTACAATTAAGCCCATACCTTTAGGTAGTTCTAAACGGCTTAGCGACTCTTTAAGTTCAGTACGCTCATCACCTTCGATACGGCGAGAAATACCGCCAGCACGAGGGTTGTTAGGCATAAGCACTAAGTAGCTGCCGGCAACACTGATAAAGGTAGTTAATGCTGCACCTTTTTGGCCGCGCTCTTCTTTATCAACTTGTACGATTACTTCTTGACCTTCTTTGATCACGTCGCGAATATTCGGACGACCATGGAAGGTGTAACCTTGCGGGAAGTAAGTACGAGCAATTTCTTTTAATGGAAGGAAACCATGACGATCAGCACCGTAGTCAACAAATGCTGCTTCTAAAGATGGTTCAATGCGTGTGATTTTGCCTTTATAAATATTGGCTTTTTTCTGTTCGTGACCTGGGCTTTCTATATCTAAATCATATAGGCGCTGGCCGTCAACCAGTGCTACGCGCATTTCTTCTTGCTGCGTTGCATTGATTAGCATACGTTTCATAATGTTACTCTACTAGTTTATGTCGCTGACATGACGATGTTTTTCTCGCCTGTTCAGGTGTTCCTATTTTTAGAATGTGCAGCCTCACGACTGGGTCTTTAACGGAACGGCTCTGTATTTTGGTACGCAGTATTTTAAATGCCGGCAAACAATAGGGTGTTATCACGCTATTAAATTCTAAAAGGATTCAAATGTGTCGGCTATTTAGCTCAATACACGTTTTATCCAGAAGTTGGCCTGTCATATCAATCTTATTAAATGCATTCATATTAGGTGCGTAGGGCTCTTTAGGTTCAAACCATAGTTTCGTTTTTAAAACTACCGTTATCTATTTTATGAGCAAAAATCGCTACCGATGTTAATGAACGCTTATTTATTAGATTTTTTTAGTTCTAAATAAGCTGCTGTACGGTACTACTACAATATTTGAGCGAATTCTGAACGGCGTGTTTTTACGCCGTCACTATCAGACAAATTATCTGTTCATTGCTTTTACTATCACATTAAAAATCAATTCATGTTCAAACTTAACCTGCAATATATTACGCGCATTGCCGTTAGTTGTGCGCACGTGTTAACTGGGTATGTATAAAAGCTTTGGAAAACTTAACTCGGATCTGTATGATCGGTTACCCAGAATGTGCATCACGAATGTTTTGTTGTGTTAAAAAGCACCGTTGTTATTTGCAAATACTAAATATTTGCGCTGCTGATTATCCCACTATTATAACCGTGTTAGCAACTAAATTATTTTACTTAAATCAGTGATTAGGCAATGTCAGAAAAAACCGGCTTACAAGTAACTTTTGTCACTATCAACGAAGACCACTTAGGTCAGCGTATTGATAACTTTCTTATTACCCATTTAAAAGGGGTGCCTAAAAGCGCAGTTTACAAAATTCTTCGTAAAGGTGAGGTGCGTGTAAATAAAAAACGCATTAAGCCTGTTTATAAATTGCAGCTAGACGACGTTATTCGTATACCGCCAATTAGAGTGTCAGAGCGTGAAGAGTTTGTACCGTCAAAACTCGATAAAGTAACACGCCTCGAAGACGATATATTATTTGAAGATAAATACCTAATTGTTATTAATAAGCCCTCAGGCATGGCTGTGCATGGCGGTAGTGGCTTAAGCTACGGGCTTATTGAAGCATTACGTGTTTTACGCCCAGAAGAGCGCAGCCTTGAGCTAGTACATCGGTTAGACCGCGATACTTCAGGTTGTTTACTTATTGCTAAGCGTCGCTCAGTGCTGACCGCTTTGCATGAGCAATTACGCGAAAAAACCATGGAAAAAAATTACTGGGCATTGGTAGAAGGCCAATGGGACTCTAAAACTAAAAATGTAACGGAAGGTTTGCGTAAAAATACCCTTAAATCGGGTGAGCGCGTAGTACGTGTTGATAACACGGAAGGCAAACCGTCGCATACCCGTTTTAAAGTGCTTGAGCGTTATAACGATTGTTCATTAGTACAAGCATCCCCTGTAACTGGTCGTACTCACCAAATTCGTGTGCACACTCAGTGCCAAGGTCATGCCATTGCCTGTGATGACAAATACGGCGACCAAGGATTTGACGAGTCAATGCGTAAACGTGGTTTAAACCGCTTATTTTTACACGCCCATGATTTAAGCTTCTATCATCCGAAAAACGAAACCACTATGCGAGTAGAAGCACCGCTTGATAAAGCACTATCAAGCTGTTTAGTTAAACTTAGAGCAGCAAAAGCGTGAATGTAACGCCGATTAAAAAATATAAACTGGTGATTTTTGATTGGGATGGCACCATTATGGATTCAATTAGCAAAATCGTTAATTGCATTCGCAAAAGTGCCCAATCGCTTAATATTGAGCCGCCAAGTGATACCGCCAGTAAAAATATTATTGGTTTATCGCTTGAAAACGCAATCGCAACCTTGTTTCCTGACCACCGAGAGCATCACGAAGCGCTTATTGCAGGATATAAACAGCAATATGCACTTGATACCACCCCAACACCGGTGTTTGATCATGTTGCACAGGTACTTACTGCGTTAAAAAGCCAAGGTGTAATTTTGGCCGTGGCTACAGGAAAAAGCCGAGTAGGGTTAGATCGTTTATTAGGTGAAAGTGAACTGAGTCACTTTTTTAGTGCTACGCGAACCAGTGACGACGCTAAATCAAAGCCTGCTCCCGATATGCTTTATCAATTGCTTGAAGAGCTAGGGGTAAGTGTTGATGAAGCGCTAATGATAGGCGACACGCAAATAGATATGGCAATGGCAAAAGCCGCTGGCATGGATAGAATAGGGGTAACCATGGGCGTGCACAACGCTGCGCAATTAAACGAATTAACCCCGATTGCAACCGTTGACAACTATCAGCAGTTGCAAAATATATTACTCGGTTAATCAGTTAATTTGCGCTAGGCATTTGCGCTGCTAATACATCAACACCAAACTCAGCCAATAATTGGCTGAGTTTAATCAGTGGTAAACCAATTAAGCTGTTTGGATCATCACCACTGAGTCTTTCAAATAAACAAATACCCAAGCCTTCACTTTTAAAACTTCCTGCACAGTTATAAGGTTGCTCTGCATCGCAATAAGCACTTATTTGCGCCGTTGTTAACGTTTTAAAGGTTACATTGAATGGCTCAACAATGGTTTTGCATTGCTTAGTATGAATATCGAACACACACAAGCCCGTTAAAAAAGTGACTGTTTGCCCGCTAAATAAGCTCAATTGCTTGATAGCGTTTTCTTTATTGTGCGGCTTACCTAATATTTGACCATCAAATACAGCAACCTGATCGGAGCCAATTGCGAGGCCTTGGTCAAAATGATCGACGGCTGCAGCGGCTTTTAATTCGCTGAGGCGCTTAACAAGCATGGTTGGTGTTTCGTTTTTATGCGGCGTTTCGTCAACATCGGGCGAAAACGTTTCAAACGGCAGATTAAATTTTTGTAATAAAGACTGCCTAAATGGCGAGCTTGAGGCTAATATAAGGGAGTGCTTCATGGCATGTTTTCCTAGCGTAAATCAGATTGAGTTAGGATAAATCAGATCCGTGAGTAAAACACGTGAAAAACAACGTAAAATTGGTTTTTTACTTTGACTAACTTACTAACTATCTATATGATGCAGCCCCTATGCAAAAGGTGAAAATTCCCATCACCCTTCATCCGGGCAAAGCAGCTCAGCATCGTTTAAAGTATGACGGCGTTGTACCGCTTGAGAAACTTCCTCGTTTACGAGGGGTTATCCAGGAAGAAGTAGGTGAAATAGCGGTAAAAATTCATTGCAAAAACGATGAGCAAGGTTTAGTTGTGATTAGTGGCAATTTGTCCACACACGTAACTGTCACTTGTCAACGTTGTAATGGTGATTTAGGGTTGGATTTGGATCAAGACTTTGTGTATTCGCCAGTCGGTTTGGATGCAGAGTCAGATGATCTTCCAGAAAGCTACGACGAAGTAGCACTTGATGAAAATGGTGAAATAGACGTATTTGAGTTAATCGAAGACGAACTTATTTTAGCAGTGCCATTAGTGCCTACCCACAACGAAGCTTCATGCAGTTATACAGCAGAGCCTGCCAGCTTTGGTGTTTTAAAGGCGGAAGATGATAAACCAAATCCATTTGATATTTTGAAACAACTTAAGAAAGATTCTTAGGAGAAGACTATGGCTGTACAAAAAAGCAAAAAGTCTCGTGCAAGACGCGGCATGCGCCGTTCACACGATGCGATCAGTGGTCCAACTTTAACTGTAGACCAAACATCTGGTGAGACTCATCGTCGTCACCATGTGACTGCAGATGGTTACTACAAAGGCGTTCAAGTAATTTCTAACTAAGAGATTGCTTATATGCTGACTAATCTAACCATAGCGTTAGATATGATGGGGGGCGATTATGGCCCCCGTTCATCTATCCCCGCAGCCGTTCGTGCGGTAAATGCTAATGCCAACTTAAAACTCATTTTATGTGGCAACGAGCAAGTAATAGCTAAACAACTAGAATCACTCGATTCACTTTCTCATCCCAGATTAATTATTCGCCATTGTAACGATGTTGTTACCAATGCCTGCGAACCCGCTGTTGCTGTTCGCTCAAAAAAAGATTCTTCCATGCGAGTTGCCCTTGATTTAGTTAAATCGGGTGAAGCGCAAGCCTGTGTTAGCTCTGGCAATACGGGGGCGCTATTTTTTATGGCGCATTACGTATTAAAAATGCTTCCAGGGGTGAAACGTCCCGCACTTATCTCTGCTGTACCTACTGAACGTAAAAATCCCGTTTACTTACTCGACTTAGGCGCTAATGTGCATTGTGATGCGCAAATGCTGTATCAGTTTGGCATTATGGGCTCTGTGGTTGCAGGTCAAGCACTTGGCTGTGATAACCCTAAAGTGAGTTTATTAAATATTGGTGCTGAAGATATAAAAGGTCATGAAGAAATTAAGCAAGCCGCACAATTAATGCAACAAAGCGAGCTGATTAATTATATTGGTTACAGTGAAGGCAGTGATATTTTTTCTGGCAAGGCTGATGTTATTGTTTGTGAAGGTTTTGTTGGCAATGTTGCACTTAAAACCTGCGAAGGCATTGCTAAACTTATCATGAAAAAGTTTACTCGCGCTCTCGAAAAGCACGTCGTTTACAAGTGTATGGCGTTTATGTTGGCGCCAATCATAAAAAAACTCTATAAAAGAGTGAACCCCGACCAGTATAACGGCGCTTCTCTGGTAGGATTGCGCGGTATTGTTGTTAAAAGTCATGGAAATGCCTCAGCTAAAGCATTTCATGCTGCAATCGACGAAGCAGTGAAAGAAGTAGAACGTCAACTTCCAGATAAAATAGCTGCTATTTTCGAAAAAACACATTCTAAAGACACGGCGGTTGAATAACAGTTAACGTGCCGTGTTACACATTATTTATTTTGTTTAATTATAAGAGCAAATTATGGCACAAAAAATTGCACTTCTTTTTCCAGGTCAAGGCTCGCAAACTGTGGGTATGTTACAAGAGCTACTAGCGAGTTCTGACATAGTAAAAGCTACATTTGCAGAAGCTTCAAGCGCACTTGGTTACGACCTAGCAGACCTTGTACTTAACGGTCCAGAAGAAAAACTAAATCAAACACACCGTACTCAGCCTGCACTATTAACTGCAAGCGTTGCTATTTATCGTCATTGGTTAGCTGCAAATCCAGATGCAGACGTCGTTATGGCAGGTCACAGCCTGGGTGAGTACTCAGCTTTAGTATGTAGCGATGTGATCAGTTTAAGCGAAGCCGTAAAATTGGTTGAAAACCGCGGTTTATACATGCAAGAGGCCGTACCTGCTGGTGTAGGTTCTATGGCCGCAATTATTGGTTTAGGCGACGATGAAATTAAAGCCGCTTGTGCAGCAGCGGCACAAGGTGAAGTGGTTTCTCCAGTAAACTATAACTCGCCTGGTCAGGTTGTTATTGCCGGTCACAAAGATGCTGTTGATCGAGCCTCTGTTGCTTGTAAAGAAGCCGGAGCAAAACGTGCACTGCCATTATCGGTAAGTGTACCGTCACATTGTGAACTAATGAAACCAGCTGCTGAGAAATTAGCCGCCGATTTAGCCGCTTTAACATTTAATACACCTAAGTGTGATGTAATCAATAATGTTGATGTAAAAGCAGAAGGTTCAGCTGATGCAATTAAAGAGGCATTAGTACGCCAGTTATATAGCCCAGTACGTTGGACCGAAACAGTACAAGCACTGGTTGCACAAGGTGTAACGCAAAGTTATGAATTTGGTCCTGGTAAAGTACTAACCGGGCTTGCAAAACGTATTGATAAAGCGATGGTGTGTGGTTCAGTTAACGACCTTGCATCAATCGATTCAGCTAAATAAGAGTATATAAAATGAGTAATTTATTTTCTTTAGAGGGCAAAGTTGTCCTGATCACTGGCGCTAGCCGTGGTATTGGTAAAGCTATTGCAAACACATTAGTAGCGCAAGGCGCAAAAGTAGCGGGCACGGCAACAAGCGAGTCGGGTGCGGCTAATATTAGTGAGTACTTAGGTGATAACGGTAAGGGTTATGCGTTAAACGTAACTGATCCTGCATCAATTGAGGCGACATTAGCGGCAATTAAAGCCGATTTAGGTGATATTGATGTATTAGTGAATAATGCCGGTATTACGCGCGATAATTTATTAATGCGCATGAAAGAAAATGAGTGGGACGATATTATCGATACCAACTTAAGTTCTATCTTCCGTTTATCTAAGGCTGTACTTCGCCCAATGATGAAGAAAAAGAACGGTCGTATCATCAATATCGGCTCAGTAGTGGGAACTATGGGTAATGCGGGTCAAGCCAACTATGCAGCCGCTAAAGCGGGTGTTATCGGCTTTTCTAAATCACTAGCGCGTGAGGTAGCCTCTCGTGGAATTACTGTAAATGTGGTTGCACCTGGTTTTATTCAAACGGACATGACCGATGATTTGACAGATGAGCAAAAAGCAGCAACGCTTGCAAACGTACCTGCGGGTCGTTTAGGTCAGCCAGATGAGATTGCAGCTGCAGTATGTTATTTAGCATCTGACGCCGCTGCGTATGTATCAGGTGAAACTTTGCATGTAAATGGTGCGATGTATATGGTTTAAGTTCGCAATGCGAATTAAATAAACTAGAAATTGTATGCGGGTTTGCTAAAAAATATTGAATTTTTCGCAAACTTGCTTTAAACATACTTGAAATCGCTGTGAAAATAAGCGATAAAAGATAAAATAAACACTCAAGAGGTTTGACCAGCAAATTATTTATGGTCAAAAGATTGAATCAGAGAATTATCGGACGTAAACTACGCCGCAATCTGAAAATAACGCATTGGCGTTTTTAATAAAGGAAAGAAGAATGAGCGATATCCAAGAACGCGTAAAGAAAATTATCATCGAACAGCTAGGTGTTAAAGAAGAAGAAGTTAAAAACGAAGCTTCATTCGTTGATGACCTAGGTGCAGACTCTCTTGATACTGTTGAATTAGTAATGGCTCTTGAAGAAGAGTTCGATACTGAGATCCCAGATGAAGAAGCTGAAAAGATCACTACAGTACAATCTGCAATCGATTACGTTACAGCTCACGCTGAGTAATTAATCGCAAGTTAAGGGCAGCATTCGCTGCCTTTAATCTTTATATCCAAACCACCTCAAAGTCCATGATTCAATTCCAAACCCTCACTCATAATCAGCAATTAAATTGTTATTGCTCAGCGTTGGTTATTGGTTTGAGACTCGCACTTTGAGGTAGCTTGGGTATGATCATCCCCAATACTAATAACATAACTAGCAACAGCGTTAGCGCTGAAATAAACTGAGCTAAGTTAATTGGTATAATAATAATTCCTTATTGGAGGCAAACCGTGGCTAAACGTCGTGTCGTCGTAACTGGCTTAGGAATGTTGACGCCGCTAGGCAATGATGTTCAATCAACCTGGCAAGGCTTATTAGATGCTAAAAGTGGTATTCAAAATATTACCCACTTTGATACATCAAAATTTGGTACTCACTTCGCTGGTTTAATCAATGATTTTGATGCATCGGCTTACATGTCACCAAAAGATGCTAAAAAAATGGATTTATTTATCCAGTATGGCATTGCAGCGGGTGTTCAAGCTTTTCAAGATTCTGGCCTCGAAGTCACTGAACAAAACGCAACACGCATAGGTGTAGCGGTGGGTTCAGGCATTGGTGGCTTAACCCTCATTGAAGAAAACCACATAAAATTATTAAACAGCGGCCCACGTAAGTTATCGCCGTTTTATGTACCGTCTACCATTATTAATATGATCTCGGGTCATTTATCTATAATGCACGGCTTACGTGGTCCTAATATTTCAATTGTAACGGCATGTACTACAGGCCTGCACAACATTGGCCATGCCGCTCGTATGATTGCCTACGGCGATGCCGATGCAATGGTTGCCGGTGGCGCAGAAAAAGCCTGTACACCAATTGGAATGGGTGGCTTTAACGCCGCTCGTGCGCTTTCAACGCGTAATGACGATCCACAAGCAGCGTCTCGCCCGTGGGATAAAGACCGTGATGGTTTTGTACTTTCTGATGGTGCCGGTGTGGTTGTTGTTGAAGAATACGAACACGCGAAAGCACGTGGCGCTAAAATTTATGCAGAGCTTGTTGGTTTTGGCATGAGTGGTGATGCGTATCACATGACCTCACCACCAGAAGATGGCGCAGGTGCAGCTCTGGCAATGGAAAACGCATTAAACGATGCGCAAGTAAATGCAGAGCAAGTTGGCTACATCAACGCACATGGTACGTCTACTCATGCGGGTGACAAAGCAGAAACGTCAGCGGTTAAAACTATTTTTGGTGATTCAGCTAAAGACGTAATGGTAAGTTCATCAAAATCTATGATGGGTCACTTACTTGGAGCTGCAGGTTCTGTTGAGTCGATAGTGTCTATTTTATCGTTGACCGAGCAAAAAGTGACGCCAACAATTAACTTAGATAACCCAGACGAAGGCTGTGATTTAGATTACGTACCGCATACAGCACGTGATGCTAAACTTGATTACGCTTTGTGTAACTCATTTGGGTTTGGTGGTACTAATGGCTCGTTACTGTTTAAAAAGGTATAATCTTTTTTAACAACGAACGACAATAAGAACCCAGTTGTTTAACTGGGTTTTTTTATGTGTAAAAAAATATGCAAACAATAATAACAGCAAGTGAAACCAGTAATATAAGCACCCGTGATAGGGGTTTAAATTATGGCGATGGTTTTTTTACCACTGCAATGGTTACTGATGGACAAGTTGAGCATTGGGCTTATCATAAAGCACGTTTAATTGAATGTGCGCAGCGTTTGGGCTTTCCTGCACTTGAGTTTAATGCACTAGAGTCGCACATTACTCAGCTAATAGCATCACATCCTCAAGCGGTCCTTAAAGTCGTGGTAACACGAGGCGAGGGCGGGCGAGGCTATGCGCCACCAAGTGAATGTAATTTAAATATTATTGTGAGTGTTTTACCTTATCCAAAACATTACAACAGCTTACCAGATACGGGCATTAGTTTAGCTATTAGCCCGATTAAGCTGGCCGTTCAACCTCATTTAGCTGGGCTTAAAACTTTAAATAGGCTTGAACAAGTATTGATCAAAAATGCCCTGCAAGCTCAGCATAGCGATGATGCGTTAGTCCTTGATTACAACAACAATGTAATTGAAACCTCAGCGGCTAATATTTTTGCAATAAAAAATAATAAAGTATTTAGCCCAAGGCTAGATGAATGCGGCATTAAAGGTGTTTTTCTGCAATCTTTATGTGATAAATTAACCGTTGAATTTAAAACTGTCAGCGTTGATGACCTTACCCAAGCAGACGCCGTATTTTTATGTAACAGCTTAATGAAAATTGTGCCCGTAAAAAGTATAGGCGAGCACTGTTTTGATATTGTGCACAGCCAATCATTACTAAACGAGTTACTAGCCAAGGAGGCTTAGTGTTAAAAGTTATATTATCAGTATTACTACTGGCTTTTTTTAGCTCTGTGATTGGCTACCAGCAATTACAAGCAACCATTCAAACGCCACTAAAGGTAGCTACTAATACCCAATTTAAAGTTGAAAAAGGCACCGGTTTTAATAAGTTATGTCGCCAATGGCAACAGCAGCAGTGGCTTGAAGATTGCTGGCGGTTTCAAATATTAGCTAAACTCGATCCAACTTTGACTGACCTAAAAGCAGGTTTGTACGAGCTAAGCGCAGATAGCGTAATAAACAACATAAAAAAAATAAACCAGGGTGAGCAAATTAGTTTTAGCTTTACCATTATTGAAGGTCAAGCACTTAGAGATGTATTAAATACGGTAAAAATTGCTCCACATTTACAAAACGATTTAAAACTCGAACAGCTTGGCGAGCAAATAATCGGCAAGCAAACTCACCTTGAAGGGTGGTTGTTTCCCGATACCTATCATTATCATAGTAACGACAGCGCGAGTAGTTTATTAAAGCGTGCAGCGCAAAAAATGCAGCAAACATTGGCAGATGCATGGCAGCAACGGGCAAGTGATTTACCTTACAATACCGCCTATGAGGCCCTGATAATGGCTTCTATTATCGAAAAAGAAACCGCGCTTGCCAGTGAGCGCCCGTTAATTGCTTCGGCGTTTATTAATCGCTTAAATACCAATATGCGCTTACAAACCGATCCAACCGTAATATATGGACTAGGCGAAGATTTTGACGGCGATATCAAACGTAAAGACCTAAGGAATTACACGCCGTATAATACCTATCGTATTAACGGATTACCGCCCACACCCATTGCCATGCCCTCTAAAGAAGCCATTTTAGCGGCGGTAAACCCGCCCAAAAGCGAGTATGTTTACTTTGTAGCAAAAGGCGATGGTAGCCATCAGTTTTCAACCACATTAAAACAACATAATGCGGCGGTTAACCAGTATATTTTAAATAAAAAGAATTAGTGTTTATGAAACCAAAATTTATAGTTATAGAAGGCCTAGAGGGCGCGGGTAAATCTACCGCCATTGCCCTGTGCCAAGACTTTTTAAATCATCACCATGTTGATTTTATCAATGTGCGCGAACCCGGTGGAACACCACTGGCTGAATCGTTACGTACTTTAGTAAAAGCAGAACACCAAGAAGAAATAGCTTTTGAAACTGAGCTGCTAATTATGTATGCCGCGCGTTCACAACTAATGCATAATGTGATCAACCCAGCGCTTGAACAAGGCCAGTGGGTATTGGCTGATCGTCACGATTTATCGTCACAGGCGTATCAAGGTGGCGGGCGAGGAATTAGTGCAAACACGTTAGCGTCGTTATCGTCTATGGTGTTAAAAGGTTTAAAACCCGATTTAACTATTTACTTAGATATAGACCCTGTTATAGGCCTTGAACGTGCAAAAGGCCGTGGTGAGCTAGATAGAATTGAGCAAGAAGCCATTGAGTTTTTTCAGCGCACCCGTATGCGTTACATTGAGCTTGCAAATGATGACGACAGCATAAAAACAGTTGATGCCAACCAAAGTATTGATAAAGTTCACCGTGATATTACCAATGTACTACGCACGTTTTTTTCAGGGTTAAAATAATATGGCATTGCCGTGGCTTAATGAGGTAGAGCAACGCTTAACTCAAAGCTATAAAGCCCAACGTTTTCATCATGCGCAACTGTTTTGTGGGCCCATTGGCGTTGGCAAATTTGAACTAAGTGAGCAACTCGCAAACAGTTTGCTATGCCAAAATACGCAAGTACAGTTAAGTAGCCCCACTAGCGTACTAAGCCCTTGTGGGCACTGTAAAAGTTGTTCATTAAACTTAGCGGGTACACACCCAGACAAACGCATTACCCAAGTAGAAGGGCAAAGCATAGGTGTTGATGATATTCGCGGCATAAGCGATTTTATGCACCAGTCCGCGGCTCAAAATGGCAATAAAGTAGCGATTATTCAAAACTGCGAAAAAATGACCACCGCAGCCGCTAATGCGTTATTAAAAACCCTTGAAGAGCCAAGTAATAGCCGGTTTTTAATTTTGACTACCAGCCAAGTGGCGCAGTTACCAGCGACTATTTTAAGCCGTTGTGCTAAAACCGAAGTTAAAGTAACTAATAATCAATTAGCTCAACAATGGCTTAGCTCTCTAGATGTGTCTAATTATCCGTGGTTGTCGTTATTTTATAGCCAACCACTACAAGTAAAGCAGTGGCAACAGCAAAATCAGCTAGAAAATATTGATACGCTTTATAAATTTGCAACTGAGTTTAAACAAAGCCATAATTTCAATGCGTTAGTCGATATAATAAATAAACAGCCTGAGCTTGTTCGTATTTTTATTTTATTTTTAAGTGAGCAGCTCAAACAACAGCTTTTAAATGGTATGAGTTTTGACTCTTACCAAGTAGTTCAGCAAGCGCTGAATGATTTTTTACAGAATAATATACAAATACTTGGGCTAAATTTACCGCTTGCGGTATCACGACTAGCGTACATATTACGTAACCAATAAAAAGGACTAGATATGCAAGAGCTATTAGTAGATATAGACGACCTTGACGAACTATATCGCTGTTACATGCCTTTTTTAAAAAAAGGTGGCTTATTTGTACGCACTAATATGCGTTATGAACCAGGATATTCACTTGCCTTACGCGTTACCTTGCCAGATGCGCTAGAAGATGACGTGGTTACCGGAAAGGTTACGTGGGTCACTCCACAAGGCGCTCAGAGCTCAAATCCACCGGGGATCGGCATTAGCTTTTTAGATGACAAAACCAATCTAAACGCGAAGATCGAAAAACTGCTGGGGACTATGTTAAACTCCGGCAATCCAACTTATACCATGTAGTAAAAACAGGCCTTATTTTGATTGTAGATTCTCATTGCCATTTAGACCGTCTTGATTTTGATAAACTCGATTTAAACCTAGACCAAGTACTTGATAACGCTCGCGCTAAAAAAGTAGAACATTTTTTATGTGTAAGCGTCACACTTGATCAGTTCCCCAATATGCTAGAGCAAATAAAACATTACAACGACGTGTCTGCGTCATGTGGTGTGCACCCGCTTGATCAAAAAGACGCGCTTAATAAACAGCAATTAATTGATTTAGCCTCACACGACAAAGTAGTGGCCATTGGCGAAACTGGGCTCGATTATTACTACGCAAAAGACACACATGCAGTGCAACAAGCGAGTTTTGTTGGCCATATTGAGGTAGCTAATGAATTACAAAAGCCACTTATTATTCATACCCGTGATGCCCGTGCCGATACCATTAATTTAATGCGTGAGCACAAAGCAGAAAATTGCGGTGGAGTATTGCACTGTTTCACTGAAGATTGGGATATGGCCAAAAAAGCCATTGATATGGGTTTTTATATTTCTATTTCAGGCATTGTGACTTTTAAAAATGCGGTAGAGCTTAAAGAAGTAGTAAAACAAATTCCACTCGATCGACTGCTTATTGAAACCGACTCGCCTTACTTAGCGCCAGTACCATATCGTGGTAAAACTAATCAGCCAGCGTATGTTGAAGACGTTGCATATTACATTAGTGAGCTTAAAGGCATTAGCTTTAACGAGTTGGCAAAAGCCACCACTGATAACTTTTACTCTTTATTTAAATTAGCAGCTAAAGGCTAACCTCATGACGACTCTCTCGGTGCAACACCCACTGTTACTTATGGGGCCCATGGTGCGCCGAGCAGAAAAAACCGCAGTATGTATTCAGTTTGCTACTTCAAAGCCAGTAAATTGCCGTATAGAGTTAATTGACTACGAGTGCTATAGCGAACAAGACACCATAAGGCTAGGGGAGCATTTATTCTTACAGTTTGTGGTAATTAAACCTATAAACAGCAAATTCCCGCGCGATACCTTATTATCATACCAACTATTTTTTGATGACAGCCCTGTTGATTTATCAGCATTTAGCTTTAACAGTCAGCCATTACCTGAATTTGTGATCCCCAAAAAACTAACGCAAATATTACATGGTTCGTGCCGCAATGCGCATCATCCTGCAAAAGACAGCCTAGTAAGCTCAAGCCATTGGCAAGCCGTTCAGCGAAGTAATGAACAGCAGGGTGCACAGTTATTATTGCTTTCGGGCGATCAAATTTATGCCGACGATGTAGCTGGCCCCATGTTATTAGCGATACATCAGCTAATTAAGCACTTAGGTATTTATAAAGAGCAGCCACTTGATTTAGATTTACCCGCTGACATTGCAGAGCAACTGTATGGTCGCCATTACTTGCTGCCAACTACCTCATGGAAAAACCGTTCAAAACTAGGTATTGGCTATTGGTTAAAAAAGGACGAACCGCATTTTTCCAGTGTTAAAGCGTATAACCACCTGATTCATTTTGAAGAATTCATAGCGCTGTATTTACTCAATTTTAGTAGCCAAGCATGGCAATACATTAACCTAAATAACTTAAGTTACTCAGGTGGTAACGAAAAAAATCAAACGCTATTTAATGCAGAAAAAGCCGCATTAATTAACTATGCACAAGGTTTAGCAGGGGTAGAGCGATTGTTTGCCAATGTATCTACCTTAATGATGTTTGATGACCATGATGTAACCGATGATTGGAATCTCACCGCAGGGTGGGAGCAAGCCATTAATCAAAACCCCAGTAGCAAGCGTATTGTAAATAATGGCTTAGCGAGCTATTGGTTGTTTCAGGGTATGGGCAACGACGCACTACAAAAAACCGGATCGTTACTGAGCCCTTTTAACGACTGTTTAGCCGGCTATATGCAATGGCAATTTAAAGCGTTTGATAAGCACCTTAACGATTTTAACCATTGGCATTACGAGTTAATGACCATTCCTAAAGTGGTGGTGCTCGATACCCGTACGCATCGTTGGCGTAACGAGCAAAACTTTAACGAACCTTCAGGTTTACTTGATTGGGAACGTCTCACAGAGCTAGAAGAAAGCCTATTAAGCCATGACCAAGTCATTATTGTATCGCCTGCTCCCGTGTTTGGGGTTAAATCGATAGAGGCAATTCAAGCGGTGTTTAATATGTGTGGGCAACCACTGATGGTTGATGTAGAAAACTGGATGGCCCACGAAGGCTCAGCCAAAAAGTTACTCAACACCTTTAGGCGCACCGACACCCCAAACGAAACGCTGATTTTATCGGGCGATGTACACTATTCGTTTTGTTTTTCAGTGCAAAAGCGTTTTGGCGATCATCCCAACAGAATTTGGCAACTGACAGCCAGTGGCATTAAAAATGAGTTTCCGCGCAAGCTAATAAATATACTCGACAAGCTCGACTCTATTTTATACGGCCCCAAAAGCCCACTTAACTTTTTTACCAAACGCTGGCATATGGAAGTAGACAAACACCAAACTAAAGGCAAAGGGCAAAAGTACTTAGTAAGCGATTCTGCCATTAGTTTGGTTACGCTTGAAGCGGGTAATTTAGCCAGGTATCAGCTAATCCACGGCGACGGCCACACCACCGAATTTGATTTAGAAGAGAAGTAAATTAGAACTTGTAGCAGCGACTTTATGTCGCGTCATTTTTTAATGTCGTTAGCGATGGGCGACGGGCGATGAGCGACGAGTTTCGAGTTACGGGGTAAATATCCAAAAGCGCAGCGTCTCTTAACTCTCTTTGTTAATAATTTCTTTGCGCGGCATAAAGCCCCGCCTACAATAAACCGCTATGTTACCCTTATTCGTAGGCGGGAGTTTACCTCGCGCATGTTTAAAGTATGAGGGTATTAGGCCCGTAACCCGCTCCCCGCAGCCCGTTAACTTTCATTTCGCCGTTTTTTAATCCGTTTTGGTGCCGGTAACTTATTGGTTAATATAGCTAAACATAACACCACTATAAACAACATTGAGTTTGCGCCGGCTTGCAAGGAGTAATCAACCGACGAATGTAGCATCATGGCTACAATGGCCGTAGCACAACCAAACGCCACCCCCTGATAAAGCGCCGTCTTACGCGTTCGCATAGTATTAATACATAACCACAAACAATAAAGCACTAGCAGTCCTAATAACGCTGTGGCAGGAATACCTAGCTCAACTGCAAATTGTACATAATCGTTATGCGCATTGTCGTAATAACCAGAGTAGGGCTCAGATTGATACGCAGGAAACGCAGTATAAAAAGTACCGCCACCAGAGCCCAATAATGGGTTATCTAAAATCAGTGGAATTGAGTCACGTACAACTTCATCTCGTGTTTCTGATTGCAAGCTGGTTTCGCTAATACGTTGTTTTACTTTTTCTACATCGAAAATAGCACCAATAATGATTAAATCGATAATGAAAAAGCTCACAATCAGCAATTTAAAGGCTTTAGGCTTTTGCTTATAAACAAAAAGCGCCAATAAGCTCACTACAATTAAGGCTATAAAAAAGGCCGAATTACCCATGCGGCTACGAGTTAAAATAAGCGCCACAATAATAATAATTAATGAAATACGTAAAATTATTTTAGAGCTTAATATAATCTCAGCCCAAGCACGTAAGGTTTGTTTTAAAGTAGGCTTGTAGCCGTTGTTAGTGCGTTTTAGTTCGCTAATTAAAACACCAATGCCTAAACATAGGCACAATGCTAAATAGTTAGCTAAAAAGTTAGAATAGGTAAAGGTACCAATTGCACGATCTGTATGTTTGTAACCAAATAAAGGACTGACAATATCGGGAGATAAGTTTAAATAACTAGCGTACAACGCCTGAAATACACCGGCACAAATAACAGCATAAATTAACTTTTTAATTCGCTCTGCACTATTGCAGTAGTTAAATATTAACCAGCTCAGCATGAGTAAAAAACAGGTTTTTAATAACATTTGTTTGGTTTGAAATGCATCAACACTCACGCCAAAAAGCTGTATACCACAAACTAAAATAACTGCACTTAGAGTAAAAAATAGTGGCCAAGAATAGCGAGGCGGAAATAGCGCTTGGTTGTTATTTAACACACTGTGGGTAAGGTGAGTAATAAAGGTAAAGCTAGTTAAAATGCCAATAGCTAAAATTGCCCAAGGTCGGTAACTACCTAAAGGAAGAGGAAGTAGAAATAGGATCAAACAAATTAAAAAAAATATAAAACGATTCAAAATAAACTCAAACAAAGTAAAAACGCAGCCAATAGGCTGCGTTTAAATATACTTATGGTAAAAACTAGTTACCGACTTCAGATATACCGTTATCACCACCTGTACCACCAGAGCCTGGAGGTGTTGGTAATGTTGGTAAACTGCCTACTGGCGGAGCAGGTTGACCTACACCAGGGCCTGCAGCGGTCGCTTCAGAAGCGGTGGTTGCATCAACACCTGCAGTAATTGCAGCAAGTGTAATTGCATCAGAGTCTAAACCTGCAGCCGTAAGTGCAGCTAAAAAGTCAGAAATTAACGGGTTATCTGCACCAAATTGGGCAACAACAGCTGCAACCATCGCATCAATGTCTGCAGCGCTACACGCGGCATTTAGTAATTTCTCTTCTAATTCAACTTTTTCTTTGTTTTTACAAATACGTTTAATAGCTTCCACTAAGTCTTCGCGTAATTGCTCAGATGAAGTATCTGCGGTAACGTTATTAAGAATATCAATAATGTTATTTATGCTCACTTCTTGAACCACAGCATCGTTATCCGTTTGTGCATGGGTTGGAAGAGCAGTAAGAGCTGTTGCGCTAGCTACTAAGCCAGCTAAAAGTAATTTTTTCATTTCTCGTCCCTAGGTTGAGTTTTAATTGCAAAATTTTAGCGCATCGGCGCAAAAAGTAAACTCTTTATTTACGCCATTTTCATTAGATTTAATAATTTTTGATGGTGACAGTATTAAATTACCTTGTACCCCATCACATCCCAAGGATTCGAGTATCTCTAACGTTTCAGTTTTTTCAATTAAACAGGCTAAAACTTTAATACCAAAACCATGACAAATATTATTAACTGTTTGAATATAAAACTGGCTTTGTGGGTTAGTTACTAAATCTTGAATATAACTACCATCAATTTTTACATACTCAATATCAAGACCTTGTAAATACCTAAACGATGTTAAGCTGGTACCAAAGTGCTCAATACATACATTAATACCCAACTCTTTAATTGCATCTATATGTAACGATGCAACATGCACATTATACAATAAGCTTATTTCATGCAGTTCAAACAGTAAGTTAGTTTTTATAACCGGCTTAGTATGCGAGTAAAGAGTAAGCCATTCTATAAAGTCAGTTGAATATAAAGATGCCTTACTAAGATTTAGTGCAAATACTTCATTTGGGTATTGCTCTTTAATATCTACAAAGCTTCGTATAATTTTTTTATCGAGTTCTTCGGTTAAATTTAACTTTTCAGCCATGGCGAATAAGTGGCCATTATTTACTTTTTCACCCTCATGAATAAAGTGGGCAAATACTTCAAAATAACATTGAGAGTCAGTTTTATTAGCTTGCTTTACGGGCTGCACTGAAAAGCTCACTTCACCAGCATTGATAATCGACTTAATTAAAGTACGCCATTGGTTAACACTAAATAATAACTCTTTATCGGTATTGTCTAATGTAGCATCTTCGCCAATAGTGCAACTAGTATCAAGTAACGACAACACTTCACCCAAGGCGGCGCCTTGCTCAATGCCAACTATGGCTAAATTAGCGTAACCATTAATGTGTGAGCTATTTTCTTTTTGACTTAACTTATCACTCACATCTAAGCGAGCTTTACTTAAAAATAAAACATCATACGGGGCCAATAAAACGAACGTTCCCCCGTTGAGCCTAAATAAAGATGAATTTGGTAACTCATCAGCAAGCTGTTTAAGTATTTTTGCTGCATCAAGTACATGCTGATCGCCATCTTGATAGCTTACAACTTGGTTAATATTATTTAACGAGGGCAGGGTAAGCATCATTGCGGTAATGGGTGTATCGTCAGTAATATTATTAACAACTGAATTAAAGTGGTTTTCAAACGACTTGCGGTTACCTAACCCCGTTAACGAGTCTACGTATACCTCTTCGGTAAGTGCTTGAGTTTGTTTTGTTAGTGAATCAAACGTACTTTGTAGGTTTAAAACCATGTTATTAATGGCTTGTGTAACAGTGCGAAGTTCTCGAGCAACCGGTATTTCTTTATTTAAGGTAAAACGCTTTCGTGTTACTAACATCGCTTGGTTTTCAACTGCTTGTAGTGGCTTAAATACCGCACGTAATATTAAAAATGCAATTGCCAGCGAAGCTGCTAAGAGTAAAAACGAGCTGTATAAGCTGCGCAAGGTGTGCTGCCACAAAGTTAAATACGATTGCCCAGTATGGCTGGTTACATCAAGGGTGCCGGCCATCATCCAGCCATTATTTATTTCAGAATGCATAGTTGGTGCACTTAGTTCAACAGCACCTATAAACCAGCTAGGAACAGACTCTACACGTTTAGGGTTTTGTAATTCAAAAACGATGTTGTTTTGCACGTCAGTAAACTTAATTTGGCTATAGTAACCAGAGTCAAAAATAGCGGTTGCCATCGTCTCGGCAATCATTAGGCTGTCGTCTTCTAAATAAGGAGAGATAGAAAGGCCTAAACTGGTAGCGGTGTCTTGCGCGTGGCTAGCCATTTGCGTTTGTAAGTAATTACGGGTTGTATCAACGTCGGTAATAACGCGTACACAAAACGAAATTATCGAAATTAAAATGATCAAGCCATATACTTGAGTCTTTAAACTCAATCCATATTTAAAGAGTCGAGACATAACTACTAGTTCCTTTATTGTTATTGTTGGCGGGCGCAAGCTCACCTTGTTCAATTCGCTCAAGCATGGTGTTCCAAGCAGAAACACCACGACTATTTTTAACCTTATTACCTAACCCTTTCGATTTAGCTAACCACAAGCCTTGGCCGTTAAAACTATATATAGGTTTTAAATCACCGCGATTACTAGCAGGTACCAATTTTGTATTGAAATTATCAAGCACTAGCGGTATTTGGTTAGGCTGTTCAAAGTATATAAGCACCATGTGTGGTTGATTAACCGTACGCTGGCGAACATACATAAAGCGTATTTTTTCTTCAGGGATTCCTAAGGCTATTAAAGTAAAATACTTTGCAATAACATAGTCTTCACAGTCACCCATACCCACCCCTAAGCTTTCTAGTGGCGTGGCCCAATAATCTTTTTTTTGCCAAAGCTCGTCATCGGTTTTGTAATTTATGTGCTTATTAAAAAAGTCATTAACTAAATGAATTTTTTGCCATTCGCTTTTGTCGGCAGAGTCATCTATAAAACTCAGCCAGTTTTTTATTCTTTGGTGGCCAGCATCACCATAAAACTGTTTGGCACGAGTAATTATATCGCTATTACGCAAATGTAAAAGCATGTCTTGTGCACAAGCAAAAAAAGACACTAATATAATGATGCAAATTCCTACCCGCACAAAACCCATCCCTAAAAAATTAACGCGGTAATTATATTCCCATTGAAACTAAAATGATAGGTTATAAAAAGTGCACTCACCACATCGGTAACATTCCATTAACACAAAACAATCTAAAAGGCTGCTTTTTTGTATTGAGCGAATTTATCTGGTGTGTATAATACCCGCCCATACGGACAGTAGCACTTAAAACAGATGCTTAAATTTAGCAACAGCATCAATAAGTTTCTACGAAAAATAAAAAGTTAAGAAAAAGGAATTGAAGTGAAAGTATTAAAAGCAGTCTTGCCTGTTGCAGGTTTAGGTACGCGCATGCTACCAGCCACCAAAGCAACGCCAAAGGAAATGCTTCCGCTAGTCGATAAACCTCTCATTCAATACGTTGTAAACGAAGCAGTAAAAGCCGGTATTAAAGAAATTGTACTGGTAACTCATGCATCTAAAAACGCAATAGAAAATCACTTTGATACCAGCTTTGAGCTAGAAGCGACCCTAGAGGCCCGTGTAAAACGCAGTTTGCTAGAAGAAGTTCGTTCAATAATCCCGCGAGATGTAAGCATTATTTCGGTTCGTCAATCAGCGCCGTTAGGCTTAGGCCATGCAATACTTGAAACTCGCCCAATCATTGGCAATAACCCTTTTGCTATTTTGTTGCCTGATGTCATTATCGATCAATATAAGTCGAACCTAAAGGTTGATAACTTAACGCAAATGATCGGCCGATTTGAGCGCACCCAGCATAACCAAATTATGGTTGAGCCTGTCCCAAATGAAGAAGTGCACAACTATGGTGTAGTTGATTTAGCGGGTAAAAATATTGCCCCAGGCGAAAATGCTGCCATTACCAACATGGTTGAAAAACCAAACAATGACGAAGCGCCAAGTAATTTAGCCATAACAGGGCGATATGTTGTGTCGCCTGCTATTTGGGATTTGCTTGAATATACGCCACCAGGTGCAGGCGGCGAAATTCAATTAACAGATGCATTACTGCAGTTACGTCACCTTGAAACAATCGAAGCGTACCATTTAAAAGGTAAGTCGCACGACTGCGGCTCAAAACTAGGTTATATGCTGGCAAATGTAGAGTATGCAATGCAATCAAACCTAATGGGTGAAGAATTTACCAAGCGCGTCAAAGAATTGCTTAAAAAGCGAGAGAAATAAAATGAAAGTTACTTTTTACGGAATAGGATACGTTGGCTTAGTTCAAGCCGCAGTTTTTGCAGATGCTGGTCACGATGTTTGCTGTGTCGATATTGATGAAACAAGGATAGAAAACTTAAAAAAAGGCATTATTCCTATTTATGAGCCAGGTTTAACACCGTTAGTTGAAAAAAACTTTGCAGAAGGGCGTTTAACATTTACGACAGATGCCCAATTTGGTGTTGAATTTGGTGAACTACAGTTTATTGCAGTAGGTACTCCGCCAGACGAAGATGGTTCTGCAGATTTAAAATACGTATTAAAAGTAGCAGAAACTATTGCTACACATATGCAAAAGCCAAAAGTTATTATCGATAAGTCAACAGTACCTGTCGGTACGGCAGATAAAGTAAAAGCAACAGTACAATCGATTCTTGATAGTCGTAGAAGTGATTTAACCTTTTCAGTGGTATCAAACCCTGAGTTTTTAAAGGAAGGAGCCGCCGTTAATGATTGTAAACGCCCTGATCGCATTATTATTGGTACAGATTCAGTTGATGCAGAAGAACAAATGCGTGAACTGTATGCCCCATTTAATAGAAATCACGAAAAAATTATCGTAATGGATATTAAAAGTGCTGAACTTACTAAATATGCAGCTAACTGCATGCTTGCGACTAAAATTAGTTTTATGAACGAGATGGCTAATATAGCTGAGCGCGTAGGGGCTGATATAGAGCATGTGCGCCATGGCATAGGTTCAGATCCGCGAATTGGTTATCAGTTTATTTACCCTGGTTGTGGCTACGGTGGCTCATGTTTTCCAAAGGATGTACAAGCACTTGTTCGCACAACTGACGGCATAGGCTACGAATCAAAAATACTCAAAGCAGTTGAAGCTGTAAATTATGCTCAAAAGCATAAGTTATTTGAATATATTACTAAGCACTATGATTTAGAGCAAAACCCAGATGCAATAAAAGGTAAGATTTTTGCATTGTGGGGTTTGAGCTTTAAACCTAACACAGATGACATGCGTGAAGCACCAAGTCGCATTTTAATGGAGCAATTATGGAAAGCAGGGGCTAAGGTGCAAGCTTATGACCCTGAAGCAATGGAAGAAACGCAGCGTATATATGGTGCACGAAATGACCTAAGCTTTATGGGCACTAAAGAATCAGCATTAAATAATGCAGATGCGCTTGTAATTTGTACTGAATGGCAAAACTTTAAAGCTCCAGACTTTTCGTTGATAAAATCCTTACTAACAACTCCTGTTATCTTTGATGGACGGAACTTGTTCGATCCTAAGAGACTAAAAAATAAAGGCTTTAGCTATTATTCTATTGGTAGAAATATTTTATAGTATGAGGGTCTTAAAATGCTGACAATTATAATACCTGCATATAATGAAGAAAAATGTATAAAAAGAACGCTATCTGAATTAACGAATTTTTCGAGTTTGGAGGTTGAAGTAATTGTCCTACCAAATGGTTGTATGGATAATACAGCCGAATTTGTTAGAGCGAAATTTCCTTCATTTAGAGTACTTGAGCTTGATACTGGCTCAAAGATCTTGGCTATAAATAAAGGGCTGGAAATTGCTCAGTTTGAGCATGTGCTTGTTCAAGATGCTGACGTTATTATCAACACAGAAAGTGTCAGAAACATTCTTAAGTTTATTGAGAATGAACAGTATTTATTTGCTTCTCCACAAACAAAAATAATTCAAGATGGCAGTTTCTTAACTAATATGTACTACAGTTTTTTGAAACTCACTCCTGCTTATAAGATTGGAATGGTTAACTCTGGTGCATATCTTATTTCTCCAAAGGCTCGTGATATTTTAGGAACGTTTCCGCAAGTTATTGCCGATGATGGTTATGTTAAAGGTACCTTAGGTTCAGCTAACTTGACCACGATTCCTTCTTGTTGTTCCGTAGTAATGAGTCCAAGAACAATTTGGTCGCTTATTAAAATAAAAACAAGAAGTAAATTAGGCAATATGGAATTAAAGAAGAAGTTTACTTCACCCACAACAGGTGGTAATAGCTTTCATTCTTTGCTTAAAGTAGCTATCAAAGAGAGAGCGTTGTTTCGGTTTTTTGTTTATGCGGTAGTCATCTCAATAGCAACATTTCGTGCTAAGTTACAAATTAAAAAATTAAAGACAATCAAATGGGAAAGGGACGAGAGCACAAGAATATGAAAAGATTCATACACGTCTATGTACGACATTTTATATTATCCATCATTACACTCTGGTACATCCATTTTTATAAAATGAATATACATAAAAGCGTTAGGATTTCGTTGAAAGCAAAGTTAGATAAGACAAACCCAAAAGGTGTTCACATAGGGGCGGGTACTTATATTGCGTTTGGTTCTGTAATTTTAACCCACGACATGTGTAGAGCCATCCACAAAGATGTGAAAATAGGTGAAAATTGTTTCATTGGAGGTAACTCTATCATAATGCCTGGAGTTACTTTGGGCGACTCATGTATTGTCGCGGCAGGTGCTGTTGTGACAAAAGATGTAAGTTCAGGGACAATTGTCGCGGGTAATCCTGCTGTTGTTATTCGTGAAAATATTAAGACCAAAGCTTTAGGAATATTAATAAATGAGTAAGAAACTCATAGCAATTGCATCAACGGGTGGTCATTACGTGCAATTGAGCAGAATTATGAAGCAAGCTAACTTTGATTCTAATGACATTTTATTTGTACGAACGAAAGTAAATGAGCACGATACATCTTCTTTTGAGAATGAAACCTTAATTGAGGATGTGTCAAGAGACACTTTAGCCCGTACTCCAATAGTCGCTTTTCAATTGTTAAAACTTATTTTAAAGCATAAACCTAAATGGATAGTAACCACAGGTGCAATGCCAGGGTTAACCTCTATAGTAATTGGTCGAATATTACTTAGAAAAACCATGTGGGTGGATAGTATTGCGAATACAAAACAGTTATCTGCTTCGGGAAGAATGGCAAAGAAATTTGCGCATAAAACATTAACCCAATGGCCAGATTTAGCTGGCGATAATGTTGAATATAAAGGCCGAGTTATATAATGAAAGTTCTTGTAACCGTAGGTGCGCAATTACCTTTTGAACGATTGATAAAGGCAATTAACGATATAAATAAACCACTAAACTTGAATGTTTTTGCTCAAGTTGGTGATGATTTGAATGCTTACGATGGTATTCAAACTATCGATTTTTTGAGCTCCAATGAGTACGAAGCGAAACTTGGTTGGTGCGATATTGTCATTGCTCACGCTGGTATGGGAACCATTATTCAGTGTCTGGAATTAAATAAAAAGCTTATAGTTGTACCTAGGCTCGCTAAGTTTAATGAGCACAGAAATGACCATCAACTAGATACTATTTCAAGGTTTGAACCGTTGACCTCATCAACAAGCTTAATGCGGGTGTGCCGTGATGTGGAAAATTTGAAAAATATTTTCCAAGAAATAGAGAAATTAAGTGAGATGAATGATTTCTTCACCACTGAAAAAGAGCACGATACAGAAAACCTTGGTACATATATAAAAAAAATGATAGATGATGAAATATAAATTATCTTTATTAGTGGACTCGATGCTATCTTCGGGTGCTAATTTTCTAATAACTTTTCTCTTACTTAAATATGCGGGAAATGAGTCAGTAGTTATGTTTGGTGTTGCTATGACTCTCTCATTAATTTTCTTATCATTTCAAAGAACAATTGTGCTAATACCTTTTAATTTAAAGGAAGATAAGTGCAGTAAAGTTAGAGTCATTGAGTTTCTAAGTTGTTCTTTTTTTCTCTTAGTACTATTTATGATGTTGATTCTCATTAGCACCTATTTTGTTTTTCCATCTCAAGAACAGTGGCTTTTAGCCCCGGCTTTATTCGCTTTTTTGTTTATGCATGAAACATTTAGATATCTATTTATGGTGAGTAAGCTGTACTTTCTGCCTGTATTGGTATCTGCTATTTTGATGTTTACTCTTGCAGCTTCTTTATTGTTTGATGGTGTATCTATAAAACTTTTGATAAACACCTATTTATGTTTATTTTCTCTAGAGTTAATTGTTATCGCTATATACATTGTTTTTAAAAAAGCTCATACGGATGAACAGCAATGGGATATTTTTTTTTGGTTTCGTGATACAAGAAATTTATTAAATCGCAATGTTCAATCCATCTCTCAATTATTACTCGTGCACTCTCCTTTTTTGCTTGTATCGGCTCTGTATCCTGCAACAGTTTCTTCTATACTATTTATAGCTCGATCAGTATTTCAGCCAGTGCAAATATTGATCAAATCAGTGGAGGCAATTGATCAAAGAAAACTAGCTAGTATAAAAGATAATGCACAAATATTTGTGAAGAGTTTGTTCAAAAAGTATATTGTGATTTCTTTTGTTGCTTCATCACTTTGCCTATTAATAGCTGTTTATTTATTTCCAATTGTGTATGCCGATCAAGCTGTCCCTCAACTTAATGATTTATTATTCTGGGCAGGTATCCTTATTTGTTTATCTTGCTCCAGAAGTGTTGAAATGCTGCTCGTTAAAAACAATATGTATAAAAGAATGAATTTATCATACCTTTTATCAGGTTTGGGTGTTTCATCTCTTTTATTATTGAATTTAGTTTTTCATTCACAAGTTTCATTATCATTTTATATTTTTATTGGTTGGCTGTTTTTAGCAATGACTTATTATCTAATTGTTATAAAAGGGCTCTTCCATGAATAGGATAAGACTCTTTAACTTATTTCTCTTCTCAATATTTATTATTTTTTCTTTGTTTGTTTTCAGAATACGCGAATATGGAAGTGATAGTGTCGATTTTCAAATCGTATTAAGATTGATGGCATGGGGGGGAGGTATTTTAATCGCATTTATATATTTTTATAAATTCGGTTTTAGGGTGTCTAACAATCATGAGTTTTTATTTTTTGCTTTTATTCTCTTAGCCATATTGATGTTACCCTTTTCAATGCTCCCTTTCCGTAGCTTTGTTGTAGTGCTCTCATATGCAGCTTTTTACTTTTATTTTAAGTATGTAAAAAGCAGGTTTGGAGATGACTTTCTGCTTTATTCAATTAGCTTGTCATTCTTTATAGTTGTTTGTTTTTCTTACTTTTATTATTTAGCTTTACCCGATTTAGGAAGGCACATTTATTGGTTAAATGATGTTTTATTTGTAAGTCCTCGTATGAGTGGCGTATTCTCAACATCAAATGCAATGGGTGGGTTTTGTGCTGTATATTGCCTGTTTTTGTTACATTCTTTTAATAAGTCTGTTATTACAAAATCTTTTTTTATTATTGCATTCTTACTGTCTTTAGCTGCTTTGTTAATGAGTGATAGTAAGACTGCCTTTATATCATTTATTTTTTCATCGTTATTCTTATATAGAAGAAATAAGTTTATTCTATTTGTGATTTTATCAGGAATAATCTTCACCTCTTTATTAATAATATATGCTGCATTTGACTTTTATGGCTTCCTTGGGCATGTATCTCGCCACGGTGATCCTGAAGAAGTCCTCACCTTTACTGGCAGAACTTATATCTGGCCTGCGGTATTTGATATGGCACTTGAGCGGCCTTTTACTGGCTATGGTATTGGCGTAACATCTTTAGCTTTACCGAGATTAGAGGATATTATCGGTTATACACCTGCTCATGCTCACAACTTAATTTTGCAAGCTTTTTTTAGTCTTGGTTTGGGGGGCATGTTATGTATAACTGCAATTCTTGGCTATAATTTTATTATTAAATGCAAAAATAGGTTAGGTAACTCGATGGCTGTTTATATTATTATTACTTCTTTATTTGAGGCCTCATTTTTATCTGGTGTTGCTGGTTACTCTATAATCCCTGTAATTTATATGGTTTTAAGTAAAGAAAAATGAGGCATTACTTATTTTTACTTCTTTTAAGCTCATTTAATAGTGTTGGAGCTATTGATGACTACAACTTAGTATTGTCTTCAGGTCAGTCTCTGAGTATAGGTCACACTAGCCAAGATATGAACCCGATAATTTTTCAAGATGAGGTTAACCCTAATAAAGTCTTTTTATTTAACGGTGTGAGGACGACAGCTCCTCAGTTCGACCAAAGCTTAGTAGAGAGTGACGTCAGGTTTTTAGAGCCTTTGAAAGATCTAACTAGACAAACACATGCATACTCGATGTTTGAAATGTTAGAGTATTTATATTCACTTGAGAATAAGCCTTTTCCAAAGTTTGTTTATGCACCTCATGGCCGTGGTGGGCAAAAGATAAGCAAGCTGGGATACGGCACCGAACCATTTGAAAATGGACTCACAATGCTTAGAGCTGGTGAGCAATTAGCTTTTGAAAGTGGTGAAAACTTCAATGTTCCTTTTATTACTTGGATCCATGGTGAATCTAACGCAAACTCTAATCTACAGGAATATAAGCAGAAACTTAGTAAATTATATAATGCATATAAAAACAAAGTACAAACTACTTCCTCTAAAACCCGCAATCCAATTTTATTTATGGATCAAACCGGTGTAAGTTATGGGCACGATATTGCTATCTCATTATGGGAGTTTGCGAATGATAATGAAACAGTTTCCCTAGTAATGCCAAAATATTTTCTCAACAGAAACTACTTTAATAGACCTGATGAGAGAACTCACTTAAATGCAAAAGGTTACATTTTACAAGGTGAGTATTTTGCAAAAGCTATCTTTACTACATTTGAATTAAATAAAAAATGGAAGCCACTACAACCTGAGTTTTTAAAAATAGAAAATAACAAAGCTTTTGTAACCTTACATGTTCCAGAAGGGGATTTGGTCATAGATACTCAGACTTTGCCTCAGGCTCCTGGTTATGGTCTTAAATATATTTCTCCAAGTAATATAGAATATATTCCTCAAGTGTCTATCCAAGGTGATTCTTTAGTACTTGAGTTTAATACTACACTCGAAGTAGGTGGAAAAATAGATAGCGGCTTTACACTAGATGACAGACAAAATACTGCAAATCAGAAAACTCCAGTAACGAATATCAGGGATACGTCAGAGTTAATTTCCTTTGTAGATCAGCAACCACTTCATAATTGGTTAGTACAATTTTCAATAGAGATTACACCTCAAACTCCAGGTATGTCTTCAGCTGTGAATACAAGTGGTTACAACATATGGGATGATGGAGATGTTGTAGTAGATACACCAGAACCATTCTCAATTATTGGAGGAAGCTATAATAACAGAAATTTAAATTATGCTTTATATCGTGTAAGCTTTGATGCTGAGATTGAATCTGGTACTCCAATTCTAAACATTGGAGATTCAATTATACCAATCACAAAAGAGGGAAAAAATTCCTTTGTAGCAATCATTTGTGAACCAAATAAAGATATGGTTTCTGTAGTCAGTACCCAAACTAAGTTTACTGGTGCTATGCAGTCTATTTCTTTGAAGCCAATACTATCCGAAACCAACTTTGACCATGATAGCATCGATGAACTAGGTGATAATATATGGCCTAGTAATGTAACCGTTGAAAATTATGAAGCTGATAAGTTTTCTATAACTGGGGATTACTTCATTAAAACTAAGTTACGATATCCCATATACTTACTCGAATATAAAGTCGAAATTGATGAAGGCTCTGCTTACATCAATATTGGAGATTTTCATAAAAGTATAAATAATTCTGGAATTTTTAATACCAGAGTACCAATTTGTAAACCGGAATATGGTCGCTTAAGATTCTCTACTGGTAAGATCGGATTCTCGGGCAAAATAACTAATATTGAGATAAAACCAATTTAAAGGAATATACTTTTGTTTTACAATTCAATTAACAATTTCCGTGCAATAGCAATAATGTTTATTGTTTTCGGTCATTCCTTCGATGTATCTGGTGTCGTTTTAGATAGTTATTGGGAGGTGTTTTTTAGAAATTTGTTATCTGGTGGCACCATTCTTTTTGTTTTTATATCTGGCTATCTTTTTGAAGTTGTATTTTTAAAAAAGTTTACTTTTTCTAAGTTTTACTTCTCTAGAGCCTCAAAACTGCTATGGCCGTATCTGTTGTTGTCGATCATACCAATATGTTTATATATATATGTATCTAACCCAATTTCAGATGGATACTTTCTGCCTAAATCTGAAGGTGCGATGTCTCAGTTTATGATACCTTTTCTAAAATATGAAGTAACAGGCCGGTTTATGACCGCTTATTGGTATATCCCCTTTGCGTTACTCTTATTTTTACTCTCACCACTAGTTGTTCATATACTTAAAAAAAATTTAAAATTTAAGGTGTCGTTGATTCTGATTCTTTCATGTGTGTCGATTTTTATACATAGACCGGTCGATAATATGAACCACTTTCATTCTGTTGTGTTCTTTTTCCCTGTTTATCTCACCGGTGCTTTGGTATCCCAATATAGAGAATCCTTCTTGAAGACTTTTCAAGGTAATCTGTTGTGGCTACTGTTTTTATTATCAATCAGTTTCACGCTGATCCAGACCTATTTTGGTGATGTGGGAAGCTACCATAAACCATTTTTTGAATTTAAAGGTATCGATTATATGTTTTTACAAAAGATACTTCTTTCATTTTTTTTCTTCTTATTGTTAGAAAAGTACTCAAAGAGTAATTTGTTTTTTGAAAATCTTGCGGGTACAAGCTTCGCTGTATTTTTCATACATCCTTATTTAATTTTTATATTTAGAAACTTAAAACTACCAACTCCCGAAACGGTTTTAGAGACATGGGTATATTTTATTGCTCTATCTTTCATTTTTATATTAATCAGTATGCTCTTGGCGTTATTTACGAAGAAGATCCTTAACGAGAAAAGTAAATATATCATTGGCTACTGACCTGATTTAGTAAAAATATAGTGACTCCAGAATAGTATACATATTAAATTGGCCGAGTTATTGCGAAGCTAAAGTGTAAAACATATCCTCAGAAATGATGTTAGAAATATTAATACATTTTTGAAGCTGAAACCAAAGTTGTTAGGGTTAGCAGAACAACCATCAGAGGCTTACTTAATTAAAGTAATACCTCTGGGAAAGTGAGAATACTGTGTTTTTCTATAGATTTTTATTTATTCTGTAAAGCCCTCATTAGCCTAATATCTCTTTTATCAGTAATCAAGCAACCTATTTAAAGAACCGTTTGAAAAAAGCGTTCAAACTGCTTTAACTTAAATATACCTGCAATCCCGTTAACAATAATTAAACATTTACTGGTTCTTTTGGGGGTTTTTTGGCTTTTTTAAATTAATTTTAACTTGTAAGTTATTGAATTAAAGTTTCGTTTCTTTAAAGTTTCACTAAATTTAGTACTTTTGTAGTGTTTTTGTTCCTTTTTGAGTTTTTTGTATATATAATGCCCACAGAAACTTAACGAAACGATACCTTCGTTAAACAAATAATATCAATTTGGTGCCTACACAGCACTTTCATTTTTTGAGGGATAAAATGACAAATTCTTTGCTTAAACTTAAGAAATTGAGTGCTGTAATTGCACTTAGTTTAGCCAGCTCATCAACGCTTGCTGCTGACCTAGGTGTTGCCAACAACTTTTCTGCATTTGTTTTTGACGACTTTAAATCGAATGTTGGCCGTGCTGATGGCGCTATAGCAGCAGGTAAAATCGACATAAAAGGTTATAGTGTAGGCTTTTTACGCCCGTCTAACCCAAATGAATACTACTTAATTAGTGAATCAAGCATCGATTATAAAATAGGGCGCCAGTTCGTTGGTAGCATGATTGCCGGTGGTGGTACTGATGTTAGCTGGAGTGTTCAATGGGGCATGGAGCGAAATTCTACAATAGCTTCAAATCAAGATGAATCAACCATGCCATTTGATTTTGATGAACAAGAGCAATACTACAAAGATTTAAGCGCTGAGTTAGGTAAGCTTGATGCTACGGGAACAGTACAAAGTAAATGGGGTGGCCTTTACTTAGAAGGCGATGGTCGCTCAGACACGCAGGTATTTAATTTAGATGCACGCCAATTTGCTAAAGCTCACACATTTAAAGTGTGGGGCATTCCTGCTGATGCAACAGTTATCTTTAATATTACTGGCGACGACAATGTTAATGTTAAAGGTAAAAGCTTTTGGCGTTTACGCAATCATGCAACCAAAACTGTATTTAACTTCACTAATGCAGAAAAACTGAACATTAAAGGTAACCGTTGGCAAGGTGTTGTATTGGCCCCTTACGCTGATATCAGAGGTGTTTATGGAACAGCTAAAATGCCAGTTATTGGTAAAAGCTTTTATGGTTCAATGGCATTGTTAGGCGGTGAGTTTGACGGTAATTTACCTTCAGGCGTAGACCCAATTTGTAATGAAATTAATATAGTTGATAAGTGGAGTTGGAGCAGCAGCGAATTCTTACCTGAGTATAACCAAGTGATTTCAACACCCATTGCTGTAAATCTTAATGATGACAATGGTGATGGTTTCATTGATGACAAAGATGTAACAGATATTTTAGCTGTAACCTTCAATCTTGCTAACTACCGTGCGCAAGGGATTGTTAGGGCTTTAAGTGGTATTGACGGCGAAGAACTATGGAAAACTGAAAACCTCGATGGAACTTTCGACTATAAGACAATAAAGGCTACTTCGACTTATTCAATTTCTGCGGCTGATGTTAATAACGATGGTTTGGTAGAAGTTATAGTAAGAGACTCTAGCGATAGTAGTTATAAAATCTACAGCAATTCTGGTGAGTTAATAAAAGCTATTCCAAAAGGGTTCGCATACGGAAACTCATCAATCTCAGATTTAGATGGTGATGGTAATGCTGAATTTATAATCGGTAATAGTATTGTTAGTCTTGTTGATGACTCTATAGTTAAACTTCAAAAGCCTGTAGATTACAACAAAGGTAATTTTACAGTTATTGACTCAATTGCTTTTGATTCTGATCTTGGCGGCCAGCAGGAAATTCTGGCTAATGGTGTATTATTTACGAAGGATGGAAACGTGCTTTGGAATAAAAATACACAACAGGGCTTTTCAGCAATTGGTAACTTTGATAATGATGCATATCCTGAGATTGTCCTAACGGATTTAGATGGCAGCATCAAGCTCTTAGAACATGATGGAACAATTATTTGGGAATACCAATCAGAAGACTCAGGGGGTGGTGTTCCCTCTATTGGTGATGTCGATGGAGATGGTGAGCCTGATATTGTAGTCGCAGGTGGTGAATTAATTAAGGTACTCAATAAGCAAGGCGTCTTAATTAACTCCTTTAGTATTAATGATGCGTCTAGCAAACGTAGTGGCGTTATTACATATGACTTTAACCATGATGGTAAAGATGAAATTATTAATGTTGATGAATCTGGTCTAAATGTATTTAGTGCATCTGAAAATCAACTAATTTATAAGTCGCCACAATCATCAGGTACTATATGGGAATATCCAATCATAGTTGATTTAGATGGTGATGGCTCAGGTGAAATAGTATCTGTTTCTAATGAGTTTTTATTGCCAGAAGGTGCTACAGGTACCAATGGTGTTTCGGTCAAAACGACAGGAAGCTGTAAATGGTCTTCGGCTACGCGTGTATGGAATCAACATTCGTTCTCAGGCACAAATATAAATCAAAATGGTTCATTACCACTACAGCCAGAAAATAGCTGGGAGAAAACGAACACTTTCCGTTCAGCTAACTTAAAATAAGCCAACTTTTTTTAATCAAAGCCAATTACTTTAATTGGCTTTTTTATTTTTTAAAAAGATTGGTGATAAAGAACTAAGTTCAATTTGAGGTTTTTTTGTCAAATTTACAGCAAGACCCAGCTATTAGAAATTTACTAGAGCGAATGCCTAAAAATATTCAAACTACCTTTACCGATGAGCAGCTTGCGCATTTAAAAATTGCCATTGGCGCTAGGCAGTGGGGTAACCACGCTGTTGACTGCAGAGGTGTAGTTAAGCTTTTTAAATATCGATATTACTATGTTTTCTTGGCGGGGCGAAACAGGCGTGAATTAAGCTTAAAAGAGCAAAAATTTGCAAAGTTGGCACAAGCTGTAATTATAAGCTCTGCAGTTTCATTTGTGACTTTACTTATATTGCTGGTTTTATATTTGATTAAATCTGCATTGGGCATTGATATGTTTGAAGGTTATTCATTTGGAATTTGGCGTTGGTTCAAGGCTTTATTCAGTTAACATGTCATTATTTAATGAGTTAATATTTTATTTGTACCCAAAAACTCATTGTAATGTTAGTTACAAAATAGTTAGTACTTTTGTCGGTATAAGCAATTGAACAAAAACAGCTAATGCTATATCATTCGCGTGGATTTTGTGGGGGCTCCCCCCACGCTAGATTAGCTATAAGGAATTAAGCAAAATGACATCTCCAAGGACTTTCAAACCTTCAGGTTCCTCTGATGCCAACTTTTACCGACTATTTGATATATTTGCGTTATTTTTAGCTTTTCAGTGCGCAGCCCTACTTTACAAGTTTAAACTTACTCCTATTTATGCCGCTTCTGCGCTTACTGTTGCGCTTAGCTATTTATATAGTGCTGAGCTGTTTTCTACTTATCGCTCTTGGCGCGCTGGTAAATTTAGAACAATGGTCATGTGTGCATGGGCTAGCGTTTTAATTGCTTTTGCGTTTTTACTAGTAGTGTCTTTTATTTTTAAGTTTAGTGAATCACTTTCACGTGTGGGTGTAATTATTTGGTTTACGCTAAGTGTTACGTATTTATATATTTGGCGCTTGGGAGTGTACTTATATAAACGTAGTCGCCGTAAATTAGGCTTATCTCAACGTAATGTTGCCATTATTGGCGCAACAGAATCTGCTGCATACTTACATACTGAAATTGTTAAACACGATGAGTTAGGTTTTAACTTTAAAGGTTTTTATGACGATAGAAACCCTGAGCGCTTGTTTGAACAACTGGAACACCAAGGTGTTGAAGGAACAATACAAAGCGCTGTTGATGCTGCTCGTAATGGTGAAATAGACATACTTTACATTGCGCTCCCTATGAAAGCGCAAAAACGCATAGCTGATATTTTATTGCAGCTAGGTAATACCACGGTAGATGTGCACGTAGTGCCCGACTTTTTGCTTTCAAACTTAATACACGCCCGAATTGAACATGTGGGTGACGTAGATACATTAAGCGTGTTTGAAGCACCATGTATTGGCGCCCATGAGTTCATAAAGCGCACAGAAGATATAGTAGTTTCAGCCATTATTGTTACCTTAATTACTCCGGTTTTATTAGCGATTGCAGCCGCAATCAAGCTGACATCTAAGGGGCCTATTATTTTTAAGCAAGACCGCTACGGTTTAGATGGGCAAAAAATAAAAGTGTGGAAGTTTCGTTCTATGACAGTGACCGAAAATAGCGATGTGGTCACTCAGGCAACAAAAAACGATGCCCGAATTACCCCGTTAGGTGGCTTTTTGCGACGCACTAGCCTTGATGAATTACCACAGTTTATAAATGTTTTAAAAGGCGATATGTCTATTGTTGGCCCTAGACCTCATGCGGTGGCGCACAACGAAGAGTACCGCCAAAAAGTAGAGTTTTATATGTTTAGGCATAAAACTAAACCGGGTATTACCGGTTGGGCACAAATTAATGGCTGGCGCGGCGAAACCGATACGCTTGATAAAATGGCCAAGCGAGTTGAATACGACTTACATTACATTAAACATTGGTCTTTGTGGTTTGATGTGAAAATAATTTTTATGACAATTTTTAAGGGATTTAAAAGTGAAAATGCGTACTAATATAATTACTACTTTACTTGTTGCGTTAGGGGTTTCTGCACCCTTATCGGCAGTAGAATTACAACCTGGCAGTGTAATGACTAAAGATGGCGCTGAAGTTACGCCAATGCTGCAGCTTGGTGTAAGTAGTAACGACAACTTTTTTATGACGCCGTCGGCTACACAAACACGTTTGATATGGAATATTGCGCCCAGCTTAAACGCATTAATTGAAGATGGCCCCGACAGTTATAAATTTGATATTGCATCTAGCACGTCGTTTCATAATAAAGATACCACTGATAACTTTACTCAAGTTAATCTAGGTGCGGGTGTACATAAAGAGTTTACTAGCCAACATAGACTAGATGTAACTGGTAACGCCGATTGGTTATACGAGCCTCGTGGTGGTGGATTAACTGAAGGGCAGGGCAGTGCGCTAGATGAACTTGTAAACTATCAACAACAAAACCTAACAGCTCGCTATGAGTATGGCGCACAAAGCTCTAAAGCAATGTTTGCTTTAACCGCAGGTTATTATAATAAGAATTACCAAAACTTTACGGCCATATCGCAATTTCGTGATTACGACAAGCCTATGTTAGGTATTACTGGCTACTATAATACCCAAGCTGGTACCCGTGCCTTTTTAGAGGTAAAGCAAGAAAACTACCAGTACGATGTAATTGACTCAAACGGTATTTCCCGTGATTCAAATGACGTTAAAGTATTGTTAGGTATGGAGTGGGAAGCCACTGCTGTTACTACTGGCTCGTTTAAAGTGGGTTACCAAAATAAGGATTTTGAGTCGAACCAGCGTGATAACTTTAGTGGTTTAAGTTGGGAAGCGGCTGCAGTTTGGAAGCCATTGACTTATTCAACCTTGCAACTAGTTACCAGCCGTGCAGCCAAAGATCCTTTAGTACAAGGCGATTACATTAAAGAGAGTGTTTATGGTGCAACATGGCAACATGATTGGAGCGAATATTTAAGCTCGGTAGTAAGTGCTAATTACGTTGAACAGCAGTACTCAGGTAACTTTAACCGTAAAGACAAAGTTAAAAATGCTCGTCTAGGCTTAAATTATTTAGCTAATAACTTAGGAATGATCACCGGTTATGTTGATTTTATTGATCGTAATTCAACTCAAGCCAATATTGAATTTGATCGCGTTATTGTTGGCCTTAATTTTACATTTGCATTAAAGGGTAATGAATGAAGGTTAGAACTTTAATTGGCCTAATTCTGTTACTCAGTTTTGGTAGTTTTGCGAGTGATTCGCAAAACTACATATTAGGCGCAGGCGACAAAATAGAAATTAAAGTGTTTGGTCAGCCGGATTTAGACGTAACCTCTCTACTAGGCAATAGTGGTGAGATTAACTACCCGTTTTTAGGTAAGGTTAAACTAGTTGGGTTAAGCGTTTCGCAAGTTGAACAAATAATAATTAGTGGATTACAGCCTGATTATTTAGTTAAACCTAATGTGTACGCGCAAGTGGTAGAATACCGCCCTTTTTACATACATGGTGAAGTTAAAAAGCCGGGTGGATACCCTTATCAGCCTGCTATGACAGTAAATCAAGCTATTGCACTGGCCGGTGGCCTAACTGAACGTGCCTCGGTTGATAAAATATTTATTTTTAAAGAGCAAACCAAACAGCAGCAACAAAAAGGTAGTTTAAATAGCCAAATTGCAGCGGGTGATACCATAAAAATAGAGCAACGCTTGTTTTAAGCAGTTTAAGGCAGTAATAATAAAATGAATACACACTCTGAAAAGCCTAGCAATAACGAGGAACTAATTGATTTAGGTGCTTATCTTAATATTATTAAGCAAAGCATATGGAAAATATTGGGTTTTGCTATTGTTGCTACACTATTAACCATCATGGTCGCTTTAACGTTAACACCTAGGTATGTAGCCACGGCCACTTTATTAATTGAGTCGGAGCAAACAAAAGCAGTAAGCTTTGATGAAATATATGGTTTAGACTCTACCAAAAAAGAGTATTATTCAACCCAGTTTGAAGTGATTAAGTCAAACACGGTTGCTCGCGAAGTCATTACTAAACTTAATTTAAAACAGCATACTGACTTTATTGCTAAACCTTCGCTTACAAGTGAGTTAAAAGGCATGGTTAAGCAGCTGTTACCTTTTTTAAATAAAAAAGAGGATTCTGTTATTACAGAGGAAGAACAAGCTGAGCGTGAGATGTTAGGTTTGCTTGCTGCTTTTAAGCCTCGCTTAACTGTGTCTCCTATTCGTAAAACACAGTTAGTGCAAGTAAGTTTTGAGTCGAGCGATCCTAAGTTAGCTGCTTTAGTGGCTAACACGGTAGGCGAGGTATACATAGAAAGCCAAATGCGCGCTAAAATGGGAATAACCCAACAGGCGTCGAGCTGGTTAAACACGCGTTTATCTGAATTGCGTATACAACTAGATAGCTCTGAAGTGCGTTTACAAGCTTACCGAGAAGCGCAAAAGCTGGTTGATATAGAAGGCATTGCAGGGCTTGTTACTCAAGAGCTTGAGCAAACTTCAAAGCAGTTAGTTGATGCGCGTGCGGCTAAAAATAACCTTGAAAGTATTAACCGTGTTATTAACGAATATGGCAACGATAACATAGAGCTACTTGGTAGTATGCCCGAAATTACCTCACACCGTGTTGTACAAGATGTTAAACGCGAAGTTGTATTGGTTGAGCGAAAAGTAAGTGAACTTAGTGAGATTTACGGCCCTAAACACCCAAAAATGATTTCAGCTAAATCTGAACTTGCTACAGTTAAAACTAACCTTAATAAGCAAATTAAAGGCTTAATTACCGGTATTGAAAAAGAGCTAAATAGAACAACGCGAACTGTAAATGCGCTTGAGCGCGATTTAGCTAAAATTCGTGCTGAATATCAAGATATTACTCGCAAAGAAACCCAATATAACCAACTAAAACGTGAAGTTGAAACAAACCGCAATATTTTTAATACCTTCTTATCGCGCTCTAAAGAAACCGAAGTAACCAGTGACTTTAGCTCAGCTGCAGCTCGTTTTACAGACCGTGCTTATGCTCCACGAAACCCAAGTAAACCTAACAAAAAGCTAATTGTTATTTTAGCCTTTGTTGCTAATTTTGGTTTTGCAGTAGTAATGACTTTTGTTTTTGATGCCTTAAACGACACAGTTAAAAATAAAAATGATGTAGAAAATAAACTCGCTCAACGTATGTTAGGGTTATTACCGCATGTTGCGGTACCTAAAAAGAGCTATTTTCCGATCCATGCTTATTTAGAGGATACCTATCGTCGTTTTGCCGAATCGGTACGCACCTTCCGCACTAGTTTGTTGTTAACTCATCTTGACCGAGCGCATCAAGTTATTGCTGTTACCTCTACTTCACCAGGAGAGGGTAAAACGACCACCTCTGCCAATTTAGCGATGTCGTTGGCACAAATGGGTAAGGTATTATTAATTGATGCAGATTTACGTAAACCAACGTTAGCTAAACGATTTGATATACCGGTATTTCACCCAGGTTTAAGTAATTTAATGATAGGCACTGAACAATTAGCGGAGTGTGTTCATGTTGATACGCAGTCGGGTGTTACAATTATGCCAAGCGGGCAGATACCGTCGAATCCACTTGAGCTGTTATCAAATCCACGCTTTGCTGAGTTATTGAGCGATTTAAAAGCGCAGTACGACCATATTATTGTTGATACACCGCCTACACAAGCCGTAAGCGATGCATTGGTAATTGCGCAAAGTGTTGACTCGGTAGTTTATGTTGTTAAATCTGATATTACCCGTATTAAACCAATTACAGCGGGCCTTGAGCGTTTATTTGAAGTAAAAGCCCACGTTGCCGGTGTAGTACTTAATAAGGTCGATATGAGTAAATCTAAAGATGAGCATAGCCATGGCTACTATGATTATTACGATTACTCACAGCAACCTGAAAAGCCACAAGCGTAACTAAGTTAGTTTATGATTGATATTCATACGCATATTTTGCCGAGTATTGATGATGGCGCTAAAGATTTAACAGAATCTTTAGCGCTTTTAAAATTGGCTGAAAACGATGGCATTACGCATATGGTAGCAACGCCGCATATACATGTAGGCCGCTTTAATAATTCGATTTCTGTTATTAATGATAATTTGGCAAACTTACAAAAAAATGCAAAAAATGAAGGGATTAATGTAAAATTAGCGGCTGCTGCAGAGGTACGTTTAGACGTAGAACTTATGGCAATGGTGATGGCTAATAAACTGCCTTTTATTGGTAAAATAGCAGGCAAAAACGTATTGCTATTAGAGTTACCGCATTCACATATGCCACAAGGTTACGATAAATTTATTCAGTGGCTCGCCAAACAAAATATACGCGTTATTATTCCGCATCCTGAGCGTAACCGCGATATTCAGTCAAATCTTTATTACATTGAACACTTAAAGCAGTTAGGCTGTGACTTTCAGCTAACGGCATCGAGTATTGAAGGTGAGTGGGGCGAAAGCGCTCAAGCAATTTCTTTGCAAATGTTAAAAGATGGTTTAGTGAGCTATGTTGCCTCTGATGCTCATTCAGTCAAACGTCGACCGCCTATTTTAAGCCAAGCTAGAAAAACAGTAGCGCAATTATTAGGTGAAGAGCAGGCCACAACGCTTTTTGTAACTAACCCGCTGCAACTAACCGAGTGTTTATTTAATGACTAAATTAAACATGTTCAAGGCAGTGCCTGCTGTTATTTTAGCCATGATAGTAATTGTTATTGCTTATACAAGTATGCAAAGTATGCGCGCAAATGCGTGGTACTTTAATGCCCTAAATATTGTGCAAGAGTCAGGTGGCGCTTTGTCTGGCTCATCGCTTCAGGCGGCAGAAAATGCGATTACCTTGGCTACTAATATGGATCCTGAGCATCCTCATTATTGGCACTTTTTAGCCCATATAAAAATGCTAGGTTTAGCCGGTATTGATACAACATCAATTGAGCAAATCGAACATACTCAGCAAACATATCAACAAGCTGAGCAAGCGTTGTTAAAGTCGGTTGAGTTAAGACAAACTTGGGCACTAACCTGGATAAGCTTGGCGCAAGTTGTCAGCTATCAAGAGGGGCCAACAGAGCGAGTATATAATTATATTCAGCAAGCCAAAAAAGTTGGCCCATATAAGCTGGATGTTCATTTAGGTATTATTCAAATTGCGTTAATGCACTGGAATGAACTACCACCCACCTATAAAGCCCTTTATGTGAACGAGCTTAAATTAGCCTCTAAATATGGTTATAAATTTAATAAAATTTTTAGTATGGCTAAAGAAATGAACCGACTATCTATAGTGTGTTTATCGCTTCAATTTGGAACTCATTTTGAGGCGGTTAGAGGCAGTTGGATGTTTAATAAATACTGTGGTTAAAAAAATAAAGGGATTAGGTGGTAGGTTTTAGGCTTATCCTCGAAACCCGACTACCAAAACATGAAGTTTAACTTCTGTAATCACAGCACTTCTTAGTTTTCTTTGTACATAATTTCCTGAAAATCTTATTGAACTGAGAGAAGCGAATGAGGAGTAAATGAGAAAACATTAACGATTAAGACCCTTATTAATGAAAGCTTTCTGTTTTTGTCACTTCCTCTAAAGCGCAGCGTCTCTTAGCCCTCTTTGTGTATAATTTTCTTAAAGATCTTATTGAACTGAGAGAAGCGAATGAGAAGTAAATGAGAAAATAAAGCCACTAAGCTAAGTGACTAATTATTTTGTTACTACCTCTAAAAGCGCAGCGTCTCTTAGCCCTCTCTGTGCATAAATTATTTAATGATCTAATTGCACTGAAAGAATCGAATGAGAAGTAAATGAGTAAACACTAACGATTAAGCCCCTTATTAATGAAAGCTTTCTGTTTTTGTCACTTCCTCTAAAGCGCAGTGTCTCTTAACCCTCTTTGTGCATCTTCACTTAAGAGAATATTAACTATCAAGTTGAGTTAAAAATCATAAATTAAAGCGCTTGATACCATCAACTAACTTTAGTGTATTAAAGTTAATTAATAAGCCCGTATTTATATTTGATAGCTTCATATATGTAATCAACTGCGCTGAGTGAATAGGTTGGAGTTTATCAACGGCCTTCAGTTCAATTATTAATTCATTTGATAATAAAATATCCAACTTATAGCCTGTTGCAATATATTGTTCCTTATAAATTATTGGCAGTTCAACTTGATTTTTAACATTTAACCCAGCCTGACATAACTCATACATTAAACAAGATTCATAGCTTGACTCTAATAGTCCTGGCCCTAAAGTTTTATGTACCTCAATAGCGCACCCAATAACTATTTTTGTTAATTCGTCAATGTCCATGATTATCCTCATTCAATAGCAACTTTAAGAATTAGTTGCTTTGTTTCAGGCTTAACTAACGTTATAACCTGATTATAGTTTATTAAATTAGAAACCAAAGCCACTAACCCAAGTGATTAATTGTTTTGTCACTTCCTTTAAAAGCGCAGCGTCTCTTAGCCCTCTCTGTGCATAAATTCTTTAATGATCTAATTGAACTGAGAGAAGAGAATGAGAAGTAAATGAGAAAATAAAGCCACTAAGCTAAGTGACTAATTATTTTGTTACTACCTCTAAAAGCGCAGCGTCTCTTAGCCCTCTCTGTGCATAAATTCTTTAATGATCTAATTGAACTGAGAGAAGAGAATGAGAAGTAAATGAGAAAATAAAGCCACTAAGCTAAGTGACTAATTATTTTGTTACTACCTCTAAAAGCGCAGCGTCTCTTAGCCCTCTCTGTGCATAAATTCTTTAATGATCTAATTGCACTGAGAGAAGCGAATGAGGAGTAAATGAGTAAACATTAACGATTAAGCCCCTTATTAATGAAAGCTTTCTGTTTTTATCACTTCCTCTAAAGCGCAGCGTCTCTTAGCCCTCTTTGTGTATAATTTTCTTAAAGATCTAATTGAACTGAGAGAAGGGAATGAGAAATAAATGAGAAAATAAAGCCACTAACCTAAGTGATTAATTGTTTTTTCACCACTTCCCAAAGCGTAGCGTCTCATTACTAAAACCTAAAACCTAAAACCTAAAACCTGTTTTAAAGACAAAAAAAGACCCAGAGCTATAAGGAACTCTGGGTTATAGAGGGGCTCATATGTGAGCCCTGCGCTAACTAAAGACACTTTCAGATTCTTAGGGAGAAGAAGAAAGTTATTTAAGTATAGTCAAAAGCTTCAAAAATACACATTTTTGCTCATTTTTTATACTACAATAATTACAGTGGGTTACAATTGTTATGCACACTTAAGTTAGAGTTTACTCCCAGTTTATTAACTGCGTGTTTTGCACCAAATCTCTAGGTAGTGAGTTTTTAACCTTATTTTTTTGCCACTTTCCTAATCCAATAGGGCAACCACATAAGGTTAGGATCACTTCGCCAGTTGCCTTAACAACTTCATCCAAACGAATGTCTTTGCCATTAAAGTAATCACTGGCCTGCTGATTGTTTAGTTCCAGTACATTGCTTTTACATTGCTTACCAAATACGGTGGCAAATTCATGGGCAAGGCGCACCCCATTTTTATGAATAACGCCTACCTGAATACCTAACCGCGCGTATTTTATTTTGTTTTGTATTGCTTCAAATTCATCTGGGAACAGCCAAAGCTCTTTGTCGCGTTGCATTAAAGTGCCTGGTAGACTCGTTAAACCAAATTGCTTTTTGAGAGAGCTCATAAACGCACTTTGCTGTTTACTATCAAAATCAGTAAAGGGGAATGCGCCTTTTTTAACTTTTAGATTTTGGTTTTCGCAGCTGCTGTGTTTTTTAAATTTAGCAATAAAAAAGCCTTCACTGTCGAAGGTTTGCGGCCAAACATGTAAGTAACCCTCGTCTGTAGTGGCTTTTTCGGCGCCAGGGAAAAGGTCATTTAAAGGCTCTGGCGCGATGTATTCGCCAAATTCTTCTAGCAATGCATCACACACTTGCTGGTTTTCGAGTGGGGTTAATGTACAGGTTGAATACACCAGCGTGCCGCCAGGTTTAAGTGCATAAAATGCACTTTTAATCAGCTCTTTTTGTACTTGGGCAATGGTAATGTTTGATTCGATAGACCAATTTTTTAGTGCATCGCTGTCTTTACGAACTGTGCCTTCACCCGAGCAGGGCGCATCAAGCAAAATACTATCAAAGCATTCAAACATATAATTACCAAATACCACGCCATCAAAATGCGATAACGCACAATTACCAACACCCATGCGCTTTAGCGTGGCACTAAGTACTTTTAAGCGCGATGACGACAGCTCATTTGCAACCAATACACCTTGATTGTTCATTAGTGCAGCTAGTTGTGATGTTTTAGAACCCGGCGCAGAGGCCATATCGAGTACTGTGTTACTAGTTTGCAGGCTGTGCTTTAGTGCCATTGGCGGCAACATTGAGCTTGCTTCTTGTACGTACATTGCGCCGCTTAAGTGTAAGTCGGTATTACCTAGCGCTAAATTTTGCTCTTCATCGTTTGGGCGCTCTAGCCAAAAACCTTCATCGCACCAGGGTATGGCAGTGAGTTGCCAATTTTTTTGAGCTGCGTGGCGTTTAAATTCTTCAACACTCATTTTTAATGTATTAACGCGAACAGACTTACGTAAAGGTCGACGACAGGCATTTAAAAAATCATCTAAGGTAAGGTGCTCAGGCAGATAAGTTTTTACGTCATCAATAAATTGCTCTGGAATATAAGTGTTAGCGTCCACGATTTGGCTCATACAATAAAATTTAAAGCCGGATAATAGCATTTTTGACGATTTTTTTCAGTGTTAAAGCCGAAATAGTAGCACTTTGAAAGTGTCGACACCTTATTATGAAAAACGCATTTAATACTAAAAATTATTATACTTTTAGCTAATGCTGTCGACAATTCGATGGTTTTTTACTCATTCTTAGTGCTTTTAGGGTTGACACTGTTAGCTAATAAGCACATAGTTAACCCATAAATTGTCGACAATATAAAAATACTTTATGACACAGCACTTTTTAAACGACACTGCAGTTACAACCGCTTCCGATAAAGTGTTTGTAGATATGCGCCGCGAAATTGTAGAAGGCAGCATTGCACAAGGCAGTAAAATATCAGAGCCAGAGCTTGCAAAACGTTATGGTGTAAGCCGTGCAACCCTCAGAGAGGCATTAAACCGTTTAGAAAGTTGTTACTTAGTTGAGCGCAAAGCCAATATAGGTTGTCGTGTTGTGGCATTAACCGCAGATCGTTTAATTGAGGTGTATCAAGTGCGCAGTGCCCTTGAAGGACTTGCATGTAGGTTAGCTGCCGACAATATGGAACCAGATGAAGTTCAAGGTTTGAAACAATTACTGAATCAGCATTTGCATACTCAACGTGTTAAAGAAGGTGAGTCGTACTATCAAGAAGCAGGCGACTTAGACTTTCATTATCGAATCATCAAAGGCAGTAAAAACGCTCACTTAATTCATTTGTTATGCCACGACCTATACCAGCTAATAAGAATGTACCGTGTGCAAATGGGCATGGTTGGGCCACGCGTATCGAAAGCGTTTGACGAACATTTAGCGATTATAAACGCTATAGAAAATCATGATGGGGAGCTGGCCGAAATGCTAATGAAGCGCCATATCAGTGCTTCCCAAGCAAATATACAAACAAAATTTGATGGATATCAATCATTACAAGCCACTCAAAATGAAGTGGCTAGCTAGGGTCTGTTGATCTTTGCGGATTAAACCTTGAAAGGTCAATAGACCCTAATACAGATGTAACATTATTAAAAAATACTAAGCTGCCAAAGAGCAGCCCCGTTCAAAGTTAGGAGAAGGTAATGTCAGCAGGATTAAAATTTAAACAGGCAATTGCAAATAACCACCCGTTACAAGTTGTGGGTACTATTAACGCGTATACCGCAATGATGGCTGAAAAAATGGGCCATCAAGCTATTTACCTATCGGGTGCAGGTGTGGCTAATGCCTCATTTGGTATGCCAGATTTAGGCATGACTAGCCTTGATAACGTGCTTGAAGATATTCGCCGTATTACCGGTGCTAGCGATTTACCTTTGTTAGTGGATGCCGATACAGGTTGGGGCGGGGCGTTTAATATTGCCCGTACCGTTAAAGAAATGACTAAAGCAGGTGCAGCAGGCTTTCATATTGAAGATCAAGTAGCGCAAAAGCGTTGTGGCCATCGCCCTAATAAAGAAATAGTTACTCAAGCTGAAATGGTAGACCGTATTAAAGCGGCAGTTGATGCTAAAACCGATAGCGACTTTTACATTATGGCGCGTACTGATGCATTTCAAAAAGAAGGCTTAAATGCAGCAATAGACCGCGCAGCAGCCTGTGTTGAAGCCGGTGCCGATGCCATTTTTGCAGAAGCCGTTCACGACCTTGCTGATTACCAAGCATTTAGCAAAGCGATTAATGTGCCGATTTTAGCCAACATTACCGAGTTTGGCCAAACCCCAATTTATACCAAAGAGCAGTTAAGCGATGTGGGTGTAGAAATGGTGCTTTACCCACTAAGTGCATTTAGAGCTATGAATAAAGCGGCACTCAATGTTTACTCGGCTATTTTGAATGAAGGGTCGCAACAAAGCCAAATTGAAAACATGCAAACGCGTGCAGAGCTTTACGACTTTTTAGATTATCACTCGTACGAAAACACGCTAGATAACCTTTTTTCAGCAAAATCTGACAAATAATAAAAATTCAACAGGAGACAAATCATGGTAGATAAAGCATTAGGTGGCGCAGGCTTACGTGGTCAAGTAGCAGGACAAACGGCATTATGTACAGTAGGGCAAACAGGCTCAGGTTTAACTTACTGTGGTTACGACATTAGCGAACTGGCTGAAAGAGCGCAGTTTGAAGAAGTGTCGTTTTTACTTTCACGCGGCGAGCTACCAACATCAAGCGAACTGGCAGAGTACAAAGCTAAACTTAAAAGTTTACGTGGTTTACCAGAGGCGTTAAAAACAGTGCTAGAGAACATCCCTAAAGACGCACACCCAATGGATGTAATGCGTACTGGTTGTTCTATGCTAGGTAACCTTGAAATGGAAAATGACTTTAGCGAAGCAAACGATGCGATTGACCGCATGGTGGCAATTTTCCCAAGTATTATTTGTTACTGGTATCGTTTTACTCATGACGGTGTTCGTATTGAAACACAAACTGATGATGACTCAGTAGGCGCACACTTTTTAACGCTATTACATGATAAAGCACCAAGCGAGTTATTTGCACAAGTGATGAATGTTTCACTAATTTTGTACGCAGAGCATGAGTTTAATGCATCTACCTTTACCGGTCGTGTGTGTGCATCAACGCTTTCTGATATTCACTCATGTGTTACTGGTGCAATTGGTACCTTACGTGGCCCACTGCATGGTGGTGCAAACGAAGCCGCAATGGATATGATTGAAAGTTTTACTAGTGCTGATCAAGCTGAAGACGCGCTAATGGGCATGCTTGAGCGTAAAGATAAAATTATGGGCTTTGGTCACGCTATTTACCGTGAGTCGGATCCGCGTAATGTAATTATTAAAAAATGGTCTGAAAAATTAGCCGCAGAAGTGGGTGACGATGTGCTTTACCCAGTATCAGTTCGCTGTGAAGAAGTAATGTGGCGTGAGAAGAAGTTATTCTGTAATGCTGACTTTTTCCATGCATCGGCTTACCACTTTATGGGTATTCCTACTAAGTTATTTACGCCTATCTTTGTAATGAGCCGAGTAACCGGTTGGACAGCACACGTAAAAGAGCAACGTGCAAATAACCGTATAATTCGCCCAAGTGCCGATTACACAGGGCCAGATGCGCGCAGCTACACGCCAATTGAATCAAGATAAACATATAGTCCATACAAAAGGTGAGTTACCAACTCACCTTTTACGGCTTTAGCAAATTATGCAAACAATATACCTTCAAATCTAAAGCCTGTCTTGATTAACCCCGTCACCAAATTAGCGAATTTATTATGACCATTATTAATAACACTCAATACCGTAAGCCATTACCAGGCTCAAATGTAGATTACTACGATACCCAGGCCGCAGTAGATGCCATTAAACCAGGTGCTTACGCCACACTGCCTTACAGTTCGCGGGTATTTGCCGAAAACTTAGTACGCCGTTGTGAACCCGATATGCTAACCGATGCGCTTAGCCAAATTATTGAGCGCAAGCAAGACCTAGATTTCCCATGGTATCCGGCACGCGTTGTATGTCACGATATTTTAGGGCAAACCGCTTTAGTTGATTTAGCGGGTCTGCGCGACGCTATTGCTGCAAAAGGCGGCGATCCTGCAAAAGTAAATCCGGTTGTGCCAACACAATTAATTGTCGATCACTCGTTAGCGGTAGAGCATGCAGGCTTTGACCCTGAAGCGTTTGAGAAAAACCGCGCGATTGAAGATAGACGTAACGATGATCGTTTTCATTTTATAAACTGGACAAAAACTGCGTTTAAAAATATTGATGTGATCCCACCGGGCAATGGCATCATGCATCAAATTAACCTTGAAAAAATGTCGCCGGTTATTCAAAACCGTGATGGTATTGCGTTCCCAGACACTTTAGTAGGTACCGACAGCCATACACCGCATGTTGATGCGTTAGGTGTTATTGCTGTTGGCGTGGGCGGCCTTGAAGCCGAAAGTGTAATGCTAGGGCGCGCATCGTACATTCGTTTACCCGATATTGTGGGTGTAGAACTTACCGGTAAACGCCAACCGGGCATTACTGCAACCGATATTGTATTGGCTATTACCGAATTTTTACGCGAGCAACGTGTGGTATCGACTTACCTCGAGTTTTACGGTGAGGGTGCTGATGCACTAACCCTTGGTGATAGAGCGACTATTTCGAACATGACCCCAGAATTTGGCGCAACCGCGGCTATGTTCTACATTGACGATAAAACTATTGATTACTTACGTTTAACAGGTCGCGACGAAGAGCAAATTGCACTAGTAGAAAACTACGCTAAAACAGCAGGGCTATGGAGCGACAGCTTAAAAACAGCGCATTACGATCGTGTGCTTAAATTTGATTTATCAAGTGTAGGGCGCAACATTGCAGGGCCTTCAAATCCGCACCGTCGTGTATCTACTAGCGACTTAGCTAAAGAAGGTATTTCGGGCGTTGTTGAAAACGAAGAAGGCTTAATGCCAGATGGCGCGTGTATTATTGCCGCTATTACTAGTTGTACTAATACCAGTAACCCACGTAATGTAATTGCTGCAGGTTTATTGGCGCGTAACGCCAATGCAAAAGGTTTAATGCGTAAACCTTGGGTTAAAACCTCATTGGCACCGGGTTCTAAAGCAGTGCAATCGTACCTTGAAGATGCAAACTTATTACCAGAGCTAGAGCAACTTGGTTTTGGTATTGTTGGTTTTGCCTGTACCACCTGTAACGGGATGAGTGGTGCACTAGATCCTAAAATTCAACAAGAAGTAATTGATCGCGATTTATACGCAACAGCGGTGCTTTCGGGTAACCGTAACTTTGATGGTCGTATTCATCCGTATGCTAAGCAAGCATTTTTAGCGTCTCCACCGCTTGTGGTTGCTTATGCAATTGCCGGTACCATCCGTTTTGATATAGAAAAAGATATCCTCGGTAAAGATCAGCAAGGTAACGATGTAACCTTAAAAGATTTATGGCCATCTGATGAAGAAATAGATGCAGTGATCAAGCAAAGTGTTAAGCCTGAGCAGTTTAGAAAAGTATACGAGCCAATGTTTAACTTAACCGTTGATTACGGCGAAGATAACGACCCATTATACGATTGGCGCCCTGAAAGTACGTATATTCGTCGCCCTCCTTATTGGGAAGGTGCATTAGCAGGCGAGCGCAGTATGAGTGGTATGCGTGCATTAGCGGTACTTGGCGATAACATTACCACCGATCATTTATCACCCTCTAATGCAATTATGGCAAGCAGCGCTGCAGGTGAATACTTAACTAAAATGAACGTCCCAGAAGAAGACTTTAACTCATATGCAACGCACCGAGGCGATCACTTAACCGCACAACGAGCCACGTTTGCAAACCCTAAACTATTGAATGAAATGGTATTGGATGAAAACGGTGAAGTGAAGCAAGGATCGTACGCGCGCATAGAGCCAGAAGGTGAAAACACGCGTATGTGGGAAGCCATCGAAACCTACATGCAACGTAAGCAACCGCTTATAATTGTTGCCGGTGCTGACTATGGCCAAGGTTCGTCGCGCGATTGGGCGGCAAAAGGTGTTAGGCTTGCTGGTGTTCAGGTTATTGCAGCTGAAGGGTTTGAGCGTATTCACCGTACTAACCTTATTGGTATGGGTGTGCTACCACTGGAGTTTGCTGCAGGTACAACCCGCAAAACACTTAGCCTAGATGGTAGCGAAAGCTATGATGTTAAGGGCGAACCAGCACCAGGGGCAACTTTAGAATTAGTGATTACCCGTAAAAATGGTGAAGTAGTCACTGTGCCAATGAAATGCAGATTAGATACGCAAGAAGAGCTCTCTATATATGCTGCGGGTGGTGTGTTACAACGCTTTGCGCAAGACTTTTTAGAAGCAACACAAGCATCATAAGGACATAAAACAGATGTTTAAACCACAAATTAAAGTGCCAGCGACTTACATGCGCGGCGGCACCAGTAAAGGCGTGTTTTTTAATTTAACTGACTTACCTGCACCTGCCCAAGTGGCAGGTGAGGCGCGCGATAGCTTATTATTGCGCGTTATTGGTAGCCCCGATCCTTATGGTAAACAAACTGATGGTATGGGTGGCGCAACCTCAAGCACCAGTAAAACCGTTATTTTAAGTAAAAGTGAGCAACCCGATCACGATGTTGATTACTTATTTGGTCAAGTCGCGATTGATAAAGCGTTTGTAGATTGGAGCGGTAACTGCGGTAATTTAACCTCTGCTGTAGGCGCGTTTGCCATCAGCAATGGTTTAGTCGATAAAGGTAGAGTGCCTGATAATGGCATTGCTATTGTGCGTGTATGGCAGGCAAACATTAAAAAAAGCATTTTAGTGCATGTACCCATGACCAATGGTGAAGTACAAGAAACCGGTGACTTTGAGTTAGATGGTGTTACCTTTCCTGCTGCTGAAGTAAAGCTGGAATTTATTGACCCTGCTGATGGTGATGGTGCGTTATTCCCGACAGGTAATGTGATTGATGATTTAGAAGTTCCAGGCGTAGGCACGTTAAAAGCAACCATGATCAATGCTGGTATTCCGACTATTTTTATAAATGCAGCGGATATTGGTTACACCGGTACAGAGTTGCAAGGTGATATTAATAGCGATAATGCGGCGTTAACTATGTTAGAAAGCATTCGTGCCCATGGTGCAGTGAAAATGGGCTTAATTAATAATATTAATGAAGCACAAGCACGTCAACACACACCTAAAGTGGCATTTGTGGCTGCACCACATGATTATATATCCTCAAGTGGTAAGCACATAAATGCCAGCGACATAAGTATATTGGTTCGCGCGATGTCGATGGGCAAGTTGCATCATGCCATGATGGGTACAGCAGCCGTTGCTATTGGCACAGCAGCAGCGATAAAAGGCACCTTAGTTAATGTAGCCGCTGGTGGTGGAGCTATTAATGAAGTTAACTTTGGGCATCCTTCAGGCACATTAAAAGTGGGAGCAGAGGCGATTTTGACAGATGGCCAATGGCAGGTTAGCAAAGCCAGTATGAGCCGCAGCGCGCGTGTTTTAATGGAAGGCTGGGTAAGAGCGCCATTTGATTTTTAAACATTGTATAATAGCTGATGGCTTTGAGAGCATCAGCTTTATAGTTACCATGTAGTTTAAAATAAATCGTTAATTACCCTAGGTTATAGCACTGTTGTTTTTTATGAGCGATAAAACGTTCAAAAGTATTGTTTTTACGCATAATGGCAATTTCATCGTTGATGTCAGCTAAAATAGATTGCCAATTAGATGTATCTTTACTTACTGAAAAATGCAGATTTTTGTACTCAATACTTGGTGATAATGCAACGAGTGCATTTAGCATCACTTTTTTATCTCTATTTGATAAAGGTGACTTGTAAACGCTGGCTTTAAGTACTTCTAAATCGGCAACAATAAGCTCGACGCGACCGTTTAAAAGCAAGTGAATGAGTTGATACTCACTGTTTGCAACAATGGTTTTTACTTTGCCTTGGCTAATCAGTTCATCGAGTTCGTCACTATTTTTATATGAGCGAACTACGCCCATAACCCGATTTTTTACAGAGTTAATACTGCCATCGTATTCAATGGTGTGATCTTTAAGTGCAACAAACGATAAATCGCCACCTGGAATAGGTTCTGATAGTGCTAATAACTGATTGCGTGTTTTGGTTAAAATATTTTCAGATATGACGTCGTCGGCAATATAGTACTCAGGGAATAATATATCGGCTTTGCCTAGCTCTGCTTCACGAACTGCACGCGCCCAAGGGTAAAACTCAATATGAACGCCATAACCACGCTTAACCAGCATGCTAACTGTAAGCTGGTAAAGCCAGCCTTTATTGCATAGGTTATCGTCTATATAAGGAGGCCAGTTGAGTGTAACTAAACGAAGTACGGTATCAGCATTTAGATTATAGCCATAACCACTTTTATATTTTTTACCTGGAAGAGTAATATTTTTATCGTCAACATTGTAGGTTACAGGCGCAGGATCTGCGTAAGTAAAGAAGGATAAAAGTAAGGCAACGACTAAAAATATTCTCATAAGGATAATGCATTTTTATATGTGCACTTAAGTTTAGTGGGTTATCTGGAATAAACAACTTAAATGTTCTCAGTATTCAAACAATATAAGTATAGCCTTAAAAAGCGATAGCTATTAATATACAAAAATAAGTAACTTAACTTAAATATGACACAATACCGATTTTTAAAAATGATCATTCTATCGTATTAAATGGCACACTTACTGCGTAAAGTTATTTATATAGAATAACTATATGTTATAGCTTTCGTCTTGTTATTACGTTATTTTCAGGCGCCATAATAGAACACTAATTTAATGCAATTGGTATGATAATTATAGGTGTTTTTACTAGAGGGAACTTTTATGGCTAATAAGCCAATAAGTGAAGATAATCCGTTTGCTAATTTATCTGATGTGCAGTGTGAGCACATCCAAAATTGGTATCAAAAACATATTTCTTTAACTTTAACCAACTTGCTAAAAGGTAGTAAGTCTGGTCAAGTAATAGACAGTAAATTAGAGCAGGCGTTAAACGAAGCATTAATAAACAGTAAACGAACCATAACCTATACAGGTGATGATAGTTCGCCTATAAAATTACAAAATGCCAGTGTATTGGCAGAGCTCAAAGATACACGTAATTTGTTTCATGGTGCGCAAGTCAAAATAAATAAATTAGAACAAAAAATAACAACAAGTGCTGACGAAATACAATTACTAGAGGCTCAAAAAAGCGAACTTCAACTAGAAGTACGCAGTTTAAAGCAACGATTAAACCATGTTTTATCGAGATTAGAGTCACAAGGCGTCTCGTTTCAAAAAAGCCATTATGTTGGTCGTATATTGGTGCATGCTTTACGAGCAAGCTTTGAAAATTGGCAACAAACGCCCTCTGGTGAATCTTTCAAAAATCATGACTTTTACAAGCTGTTTCCTCGGGTTTTGTACTCAAGTTTACTAAAAGAGATAGAAAAACTGCTAGGTGGGCATGATTATAATGAAATAGAACGCTCGTTGAGTGATTTTGTATTTCAACAAAAGGGTTCTCCAGTTGAGAATTGGCCGGATGAAGACCCGATATACGAGACACGATTAATTAACCAAAAACAGTCAGAACTATTAATTAAGCTACAAAGCCAACATCAGCAGAGAAAGAACTTTACCGCCTATTTAGAAAAACGTCTTGCTAATACCGGGTTTACTCATAAGCACAGTGATTTACTGATGACTTTAGTTGAGTTTGCGACAAATGATGAGAATAGTAAGTTTTCTAGTTACTGCCATTAATTAGCAGTATTTGTTTGGCTAGTCAGCAGTAAAGGTGTAATTTGAGGGGGTTGTTTAAGCCCAAGTTGCTTTAGCCTAGCTGCAATATTGTCTTGCGTGAGCGCTTGCTTTACCCATTTATACAAGGTGCTTATATCTAGCGTGTGGTTTGGGCGAAGTAATAACTGATGATTATAGGTTTGTGCCACTCTCTCAGACACAAGTAGCAAACGCTTGCTTTTTGGATACTTGCTAAAGTATTGATTTAGGTAAGAACGAGTAACAATAGCGCTATCGCTGCGTTTTTTTAATACTAATTCAATACTTCTTTTATGGCTGCTTAATAAAGTCATTTTATATTCGTTTTCAAGAACTGAGGGGCTACTTTCGTAATTAGCTAACGGATAATGGTAGCCTAAAATACCCACCAAGGTTTTATCTGCTAAGTTATCAAACCAGGCTTGAGACTTGGCAAATTGCTTTAAAGCAATAAATACTTCTGTATCTATGGCTACAACAGGGGAGTTACTAATTACATTGTTTCCCTGTAGCCATCCCCAATCTGGGTTCTCAAAAAAAATCGAATCGAATAGGCCATTTTGGTAATCTTTAAAGCGACGAATGGGTGTGGTTAGTACTAATTCAAAATGATAAGAAGGCTGTATTTTATTTAGCTCGCTTATTAATTCAACGGTAAGACCAGAAGCACGCCCATCAACAATTTCTATATAAGGAGGGAACTCATAGCCACCTACTTTTACCACAGTTTTTGCATGAGCTTCTTCAACTGAAAAACCAAGTAAGGCTAGTAAAATGAGCGTAACAAACTTCATAGTTAAATCCTTCCTTAGCGTGCTTTTGATGTATTAATTTATAAGATAGTCTATTTGTTAACATAGTATGAATTATCAAGCAATAAATTCTAATTTTGCAGGGTGATTAAATGGATGTTACTTGATATTTATTAAGCAAGTGTAGATCGAGTGCGCTTTTTTGGAGTGTTTTTGATATTGGGGGGTTACCCATTGTCGGGTGGCGTGGCTTTGCCACTTAACCGACCTACGTTCCCAACAATTAACGTAGGTTGGATAAGCCGGAGGCGTCATCCGACGATGTTTAGTCGTTTATTATAAGGAGATTTTTTGTGAGATATCGTCGAAATTATCAACCAGGAGGAACGTATTTTTTTACGGTTAATTTGCAGGATCGTAAAAAATCATTACTGGTTGAGCATATTGATTTATTGCGTGAGGCTGTGCGCTGGGAAAAAATGCATAAACCATTTTATATTGATGCGTGGGTAGTGTTGCCTGATCATATGCATGCAGTGTTAACTTTACCCAAAGGTGATAGCGATTATTCTGGCCGTTGGCGCGAAATTAAAAAACGTTTTTCTAAAGGCTTGCCTAAAAACGAACATTTACCACTTGCACGCGTTAATAAAAATGAACGAGGGATTTGGCAACGCCGTTTTTGGGAGCATACTATTGTTGATGAACGTGATTATTGGCAGCATGTAAATTATGTGCATGTTAACCCGCTTAAACATGGTTTGGTTGAGTGGGTGATTGATTGGCCTTATTCAAGCTTTCATAAAGCGGTTGCATCAGGAATATACAACCGTAATTGGTGTGGGGAATAATTAATACATTTTCTGTGAGTGTTTATTGATGTCGGGTGTTTCCCATACGTCCTCAATAATTAACGTAGGTTGGATAAGCCAGAGGCGTCATCCGACGGTGTTGGATAATAATCAATATCGGTGCAGGTTTTGCTTTATGTTGGGTGATGTTTGGGGTCGGGGGGTCACCAATGTCGGGTGGCGTGGCTTCGCCACTTAACCGACCTACGTACCCAATAATTAAAGTAGGTTGGATAAGCCAAAGGCGTCATCCGACGGTGTTGGATATTAATCATTACCCGTGCAGATTTTGCTTTATGTCGGATGTTTCACCAATGTCGGGTGGCGTGGCTTCGCCACTTAACCGACCTACGTTCTTTTTTTGAATTTGTAAGACTGAGTGGATTCGAGCTATAGACCCTTGGAGCGGGTGATTAAGAGTAGGTAGTGCTGTGTTTTTGAATTGGTACGACTGAGTGGATTCAAACCACCGACCTCTGGACCGGGTGATCAAGAGTAGGTAGTGCTTTTTCTTTTTTATAGATATGGAGATTGGTACGACTGAGTGGATTCAAACCACCGACCTCTGGACCGGGTGATCAAGAGTAGGTAGTGCTTTTTCTTTTTTATAGATATGGAGATTGGTACGACTGAGTGGATTCGAACCACCGACCTTGGAGCGGGTGATTAAGAGTAGGTAGTGCTTTTTCTTTTTTATAGATATGGAGATTGGTACGACTGAGTGGATTCGAACCACCGACCCCTACCATGTCAAGGTAGTGCTCTAACCAACTGAGCTACAGTCGTACAATTTGAAATTCTTAAATTAAATATACTTTAAAGGGTAAAGTATACTTGGTACGACTGAGTGGATTCGAACCACTGGCCTCTGGACCGGGTGATCAAGAGTAGGTAGTGGAGTTTCCTTCAACGTACTTTAAATACATTTTTTACTAATTTTGGTACGACTGAGTGGATTCGAACCACCGACCCCTACCATGTCAAGGTAGTGCTCTAACCAACTGAGCTACAGTCGTACTATAAGTCTACATACTATTTAATTCGTCCATGAAGCTTCATCCTGTCGGCGTCCTGCCTCCACCTCGTTCGGCTGCGAAGCTTCGCTTCGGTCCAATCTCGCCCAACTGAGCTACAGTCGTATTGCATGTATTTAAGAGTTGTTAATTGCTTAACAACGGTCGCTAATATATAGCGTGATGAGGAGTGAATCAAGCATGTTTATGCTATTTGAGTTTATTTGCCGTTTTTTTATTCATATTGGACTGATTTCACACGTTTTATAAAATTTTTGCCACCATATAACATGCTCTTTTGCTGACGATTTTAGCTGAGCGAGTAAATTTTTAGCGTTTGGGTCAAGAAGGGCATTTACTCCTTCACTGCTTACTGCTTGATTAAACCACAGTTGCATATACAGCGGCTGCAATGTTTCTAAATAACCACTAAGCTGCGCTTGATAAGGCTGAATTTGTTTCAAGTAATATTTATTGAATATATTACTGACAATTTTAGCTTGCTGCTTGTTTTTACCCTTTGGGCATATATCTTCGAGCGTTAAAGTATTTACAAACTGGGTGGCCGCATGATTTAAGCTAATTTGTTCACGCGCGGCTTGAATAAGTTGTTGGTTAAACTCGTATTTGTTAAGCGGCTCAAGCGCTGACAAAATATCATCACTGTTTATTGCCATACTATTTTGGTTTTCTATTAGCTGTTTTATGGTAGTTAGCTTTTTAAGCCCCTCAACTGTGTCGCTAAACCCAGCCGGTTGAGTGCTGAGCTCTTGGCCGGTTAATTGCCAACTGCTGTTGAGCTCGGGTTCACTAAATAACATATTGTTGAAAAACTGAGTGAGCTGAGCTTGTTTTTGAGTTTTTGCCGCAGCAATTTTGTTGTAAATCTTGCTTTGTTTATCCAAGCTATTTAAACAGTTTTGCGCGCTTTGAATAAAATCTATTTGGTACTTCAATTGACTAGCAGCGGTGGCCGTTTTACCTAACTGATTATTATGCTCGCTTATTAAAACGTTCAGTTTACATTGGCTAATACCAGCAAGTTCAGTTATACCAATTTTAATTGCGGGCTGAAAGGTATTTTTAGGCGCGACTAACGTGAGTTGTTGCAGTGGATTTCTCTTTGGCTCGGGAACTTGAAAGGTACTACTTAAGCGAGACAAATAAGTTTTATTTGCCTCACTGGGCTGCTCTGAACAGCCAAAAAGAAATACACAACACACTGCCAGTAACCAACTAAGTGGCAGTGTGTTATTTATAGATTGTTTAAGAGAGAATAAATGGTTCACGTTTAAATCGCCTATGCACTGTCAGCATCAGTAGTACAGCTGCAACTGATAATCCAACGATAATGCCTATCCAAAAACCATGCGGGCCCATTGCTGGCACTATTAAGTCTGTTCTTGCTAATACGTAGCCTAAACTAAAGCCGATTAACCAATAAGAGATAAAAGTAATATAAGAAATAGGGGCTGTGTGCTTTAAGCCTCTCAATATACCATTTGCAGCTACTTGTAATGCATCAGGAAGTTGATAAATACAGGCTAAAATCATAATTGATGAAGCAAGTGCGAGTACCGCAGGGCTATCGCTATAAAGCTGGCTAATCACATCGCGACCTATAAAAGTAATAAAAGCGATAAATAGGGCGATAATTGCCGCTAAAATATAACTTGTAGACACGGCTACTTTTAATTGGTCTAAATGATTTTGCCCAAATAAATTACCAATTCGTATGCTAATTGCAATTGAGAGGCTAAGAGGCATCATAAATAATAGTGCCGTAACACTGGCTGCAATTTGATGGCCAGATACGGCCACCGCACCTAAGTGCGCAATAAATAAAGGTATACAGGCAAACAAGGTTACTTCAAAAAAAGTGGCTAGTGATATAGGAATACCGAGTTTGGTAATAATACCTATGGTTTTAAAGTTAGGTTTTTCAAAGCCCGCTAATAAGCCTTTGGCGTCTACTTTTTTGCTGAGCTGGCAATAAGTCACCTGCGCAATGGCCATAACAGTAAATACGAGTGCGGTAGCGATACCACAACCGGCTCCGCCAAAAGCTGGTAGGCCAAATAAACCATTGATAAAAATATAATTGAGTGGAATGTTTACCGCAAGCCCTAGTAGGCTAATATAAAATGCAGGCTTGGTCATCCCCATGCCTTCGGTCATATTTCTATAAACGGTAAAAATTAAAAAGCCAAACACACCCCACTTAACAAAATGAATGTAGTCAAAGGCAAGTCCAGCAATTGCTGGGGTGGTGTTTAGCTGTAAAATAACAGTATTGGCAAGCTGCGCCGCACTAAAACCAGCAATACTTAAAAGGAGTGTTAAATAAAGGGCTTGCTGAAAATAATGGCTGATGCCGTTACGATCTTTAGCACCAGCGAATTGGGCAATAACGCCCGTTAATGCTAATAAAATCCCTTGTATTGCTAATAAAATTGGGTTCCATATCCCCGTTGCAATTGATAGTGCAGCTAAATCGGTAGGGCTCACTTGTCCGGCCATAATGGTGTCAACCACAGACATTAATACTAAAGTTACTTGTGCTAAAAAAACGGGAACGGCAAGAGAAAGTAAACGTTTGGCTTCCCAACTACAAAAAGTCATAAAAAACAGCTATTCAGAAAAACATAGTCGCATTGTAATCTATTGTGATCAGCCAAGCTATGCTGGTGGTCGGTGTTTGTATTTAATTCATCTTGGTGGTGAAAATAACCATGAATAAGTGCTATTAAGTGAATGATTTTGTCTTTTGATACGTTAAACTAGCACTTTGTAAGAAATAGAAGCGATTTTTATGTTTACCGGTATTATTCAAACTCAAGCAACGGTAGTTTCTAAAACCCATGCACAGGGCGTATTGCGTCTGGTAGTTTCTGTCAATGAGCAATACGCGAAGCATTTAGACTTAGGTGCCAGCATCGCTATAAATGGTTGCTGTTTGACTGTGGTAAAAGTAGAGCTAAGTAATCACGATGTGGTTGCTCAAGTGCATTTTGATGTTATTGACGAAACTCTGCAGCTAACTAATCTTGGGCAACTGGAATTGGGTAGTTTAGTTAATTACGAGCGTTCAGTGTCATTTGGTACTGAGTTGGGTGGACATATTGTATCTGGACATATTCATTGCACCGCAAAAATTGCGCAAATAGTGAAGTTAGAAAACAACTACAAAATACAGCTCAGCCTGCCACAAAAATGGCAAAAATATGTGCTATACAAAGGATTTGTATCTGTTAATGGTGCAAGTTTAACGGTGGGTAATATTGATGAGTTTGGCTTTTGGTTGCATCTAATACCAGAAACACTCGATATAACTAATTTAGGTGAAGCCGTTGTGGGTGATGAGTTCAATATTGAAGTCGACCAGCAAACCTACACAATTATTAACACCGTTGAAAACTACATGCGCCAACATAGCTAAAATATTTGTTCGTCATCGCTGTCCACATGTAACTCTAACTTGTTACGTGCATAGTCTATATGCATGTTCAAGTGTATAAGGTTACAGCAGGCACTACATTCTTCATAGTAGTCTTGATCGCCCATACTGGCATCGAGATCTAAATGAATATGGTGTCCACAATGTGGACAGGCGATGCGTTGTGATAAAAAGTCTTTCATAATAACACCTCATAAAAACTAAGTTTTTTTACGTGGGTAGCACACAACGGGCTTACACTAAATATAGTGCTTATATCTTGTTTACTGCATTTATTTTAGTTTACGAGTTTAGTCTAGTAAGTTTATTAGTTTATCAACGTGCTCTTTAGCCTGATTTAGATAATGACCCGCAAAAATGTTAGCGTTGTTTAAAACAGGGTAAAGCTGATAAACAAGCTTACGTTGCTCATAACCCTGTGCTAAAGGGTAGTGGTGCTTGTAGGTATCATAAAAATCCTCTGGAAGGGGAGCATAGAGCTCGCTCATAGCAATATCGACTTCCCGATCACCGTAATAGCAGGCGGGGTCAAAAAAGGTCGGAATGTTATTTACAAAGCCCAGGTTACCACGCCAAAAATCGCCATGTAATAATGAGGGTAAAACATGATGATTATGCAGTGTCTCTTTTACTAAATTTATTAGTTGTTCGGGGTCTGAAAGTACAATGTCTTTTTCAGCTAATAGTTGTAATTGCCAACCAATACGTTCTTCTGCAAAAAATACATCCCATTTTTTATGCCACTGATTAGGCTGAAGCGTTGAGCTTAAATAATTGTCGGTATCAAAACCAAACATCGCTTGCTGGTGTTTTTGATGTAACATGGCAAGATGCTCCCCCATAGTTGACCAATGAGTGTGGGGAAGCTCATCAAATGTAAGCCACTCTAATACAATGAAGGCGTATTCTATATTGGCCCCAGTTATAATACAGTCTGGCACCATAAATACACTGTTTTGAGTAAGCTGTTTTAAGCCTTGAGCTTGAGCCTCAAAGCGCTCTAGCTCATGTTTTTGCCCAACTTTAACTAAGTAATTGTGCTTGCCATCGCTTAAATGAAACAACTTATCGGTGGATGTGTTTTGCAACTGACGTTTATGGGTGTGTTTAAAATCATAATGGATAGCCTGGCTGATCTCTTGATTGATTGTTTTCCACATAACAATAGTCACCTTTTAAACCTATAAATAAACTATGGCAAAAAGGGATTAAATAAACAAATTAATCGGTGTAAAATTAATACTATCAATTTCTGATACAAATCACTGAAATGGAATAAAAATGAATAAAAGTTTTATCACTAACTTATTAGCAGCGTGTTGTGTTGTTATTGGTTTTGTATTTGAACAAACCATTGTACTTTCTGTGGGCTTATTTGCACTCTCCGGTGCAGTTACAAACTTACTCGCTATTCATATGCTGTTTGAAAAAGTGCCGTTTTTATATGGTTCGGGTGTGATTGCACTTAAGTTTGAAAGTTTTAAAGTGGCTATAAGAAACTTAATACTTACGGAGTTCTTTTCTGAGCATAAAATAGACAAGCTTCTAAGCAAGGCTCAACCAACGATAGACTTTGAGTCAGTTATTTATAAGGTGGATTTAAATCCCGCATTCGATAATTTGTTAGTGGTTATTGAGCAATCACAATTTGGTAGCATGCTTGCAATGTTTGGCGGCACTGAAGCCGTTGAGCCAATGCGAGAAAAGTTTATTGAAAAAATGCAATCATCACTGGTGCAAATAAGCGACACCGACGATTTTAAAACACTATTAAGCGATATGTTAACCCAAGGTAATAACGCGGAAAGTTTGCATAATACGGTGCTTAAGTTAGTGGATGAACGCTTAGATGAACTCACCCCTAAAATGGTGAAAGAAATAATTCAAACCATGATCCGCGAACACTTAGGTTGGCTCGTTGTATGGGGTGGGGTGTTTGGTGGCTTATTTGGTTTGTTGGCAGCGCTTATTTAATAATAAATATACGTTAAGCAGGTGCTAAGCCCTGCTTAACGTGTTTGACTCGAGTAAATTAAACGCATTTAAAACCTGTAATATTATTTAGACCCCGCCATAATAACCACAAGCGGTTTGTTTGCTTTTGCTAAATCTCTTATTGACGTACTAGTAGATGCTTCAATATTTAAAAAGCGTGCTGATTTATTTAAATCATACAGCGTTACAAAGTCACCCACTGATAAATCATTACAGAGTAATTTTTTGCTAATTACATGTTTATCTATACGTAGATCTTTCATTGTTCTGAGCAGTGTCAGTCTTTTGTTAGATGCAACGGCCATGCAAGCTTGGGTACCGGGTAATGAATCAGCGGCAACAAAAGTGGCCGCCATTACAGGAGCTGTTAATGTTGCTGCGCCCAATAATACAGTTGAATATAGAGTTGCTTTGAAAGAAATCATAGTATTTGCCTCTTTGTTTATATGCAACTTAAGTATTGCTTAATGTAGCCGGAATGTTGTTAACTGAATGGGGTAAGCTGTAAGAAGATGTGTATAGAAATCGTGCAATTTTGTAGGTGTATGAAAAGTTGTTCATAAGTAACCTGAACTATGGATAATAAATCTATCTCAAGCAGCTATTTTCAGCGCTAACTGCGTTGAATTTACTTGCAATAGGCTCGCTATTGACGCGAAAATTCGCCTTGTTTTCACTGTAAATTTCTGGCTGGAGAAAACAAACCAAATTATTAATATAATTCAATATTTTAGTAAATCTCTTAACCAGAGTTCAGGTTAAGTAATTTATTTTTGACACACTTTAGCGTTTTCCTACTGAAATATTTTTTCAGGCTGTTATTATCGCGCCCTAAATTTGTGGCATTTATATTTTTGGAGCGCAATTGTGAATAAAACGTTAGCAAGTTACTACCAGCAAGCTTATGCGTGTGAGCAACAGCATTTTAACCAATGTTTTTATTGCGGCTGTGAGGCAACAGAGCGCGATCATTGCCCGCCATTGCATATGCTACAAAGTATTATTGATCTAGGTGAAGAAGCTGACTTTGTTGCCATTGCAGCTTGTTATGAATGCCATGCATTACTTCACAATGAGCGATTAATGACCATTGATGAGCGATTTAGCAAACTTAAAAAGAAGTTATCTAATAAGTATGCAAAGCCTTTGCGCGTTTATAACATGTGGGAAGAAAACGAGCTCGCTGACATGAGTGATGAATTTGCTCATAGTATTCAAGCGGGTATGAAACTCGGTAAAGAAGCGGCTGAGCGACTCGCCTTTACGGGCTTTAGTTATGCCACTGAGGAAGCACGTGTCACAGTGCGTGAAAAAACTAAAGAGTTTGATGTTGAAGGCACTGTATTTACCGATTTCAAAGAAGCGCTTAACTATTGCATTACTGTATTGAAAGTACAAAAAAGTGACTTTTATAAAATTTTAGTGGAAGACTATCAAGGTGATTTTAATAAGGCATTGGGTCAATACAGACATCGTCATGATAAAGTTACAGCCGCAAAAGATGGTAATACATTGATTAAAGATTTTTCAAAATTACATAAGCAAAATTCGGATTTTGTAACCCGAACGGTTAAACACTTTATAAGTAAAGATCCATCGCTCACCACCGAAGGAGCTCTGGATAAGCTTTATAACAATTATATAAAAAAATAATTACAGAAATTCACCTTAAATAACCGCCTTTTCACCTGTTTTTTTAGCTTTATGCGTTTGCTTTCGCTAAAGTAGTAAAAAAACAGGAGAACCTAAAAACATGCAAAAATTTGCTCCCTCATTGTTAGCTGTTGGTTTAGCAGCAGCACTTGTTGGTTGCCAAGAAAGCGGCCCACAAGATGACAAAGTAACCATTAATAAAAACCCATACCCAAGTACTTACCAACCGGTAGCGACATCAAGCACGTTAATCACCAATGCGACTGTATTAACAGGGACGGGTGAGCGTTTAGATGAAGCTGATGTATTAATTGTCGACGGTAAAGTGCAGCAAATTGGTAAAGATTTAACCGCTGATGCAGATACCACCATCGACGCACAAGGTAAATGGGTAACACCAGGCATTATTGACGTTCATTCACATTTAGGTGCTTATCCAAATCCATCGGTTGAGTCTCATCAAGATGGTAACGAAATGACCAGTCCAAATACTGCAGAAGTATGGGTTGAGCATTCAATTTGGCCACAAGATCCAGGTTTTAATCGCGCACGTGAAGGCGGTATTACGTCATTACAAATTTTACCGGGTTCGGCTAATTTATTCGGTGGACGTGGCGTTACCCTTAAAAATGTACCGGCTCACACCATGCAAGGAATGAAATTTCCTGATGCGCCATACGGTTTAAAAATGGCATGTGGTGAAAATCCTAAACGTGTTTACGGTCGTAAAGGCGTATTACCGATGACACGTATGGGTAATATGGCAGGATATCGTACAGCTTGGATTGGCGCTCAAGAATATAAGCGTGAGTGGGATAAATACGATGCTGATTACGCTGCGGGTAAAAACCCAGAAGCTCCACATCGTGATATTAAATACGATACATTACGTGGTGTTTTAGAAGGTGAAGTTCGTATTCACAATCACTGCTACAAAGCAGAAGAAATGGCGATGATGATCGACCTTTCTAAAGAGTTTAATTACCATGCCGGCACATTCCACCACGGAATTGAAGCCTATAAAATTGCTGATTTATTAGCTGAAAATGGCTCGTGTGCAGCACTTTGGCCAGACTGGTGGGGCTTTAAAATGGAAGCCTACGATATGGTGCAAGAGAACGTAGCTATTGTTGATGCAGTTAAAAACTCATGTGCTGTTGTGCACTCAGATTCTGATACGACGATTCAACGCTTGAACCAAGAAGCCGCAAAAGTAATGTACAGTGCAAACCAAAATGGGTTTGATATTTCTGAGCAACACGCGATTAAATGGATCACGTCTAACGCCGCTAAATCATTAGGCATTGAAGATAAAACAGGTTCACTTGAAACAGGTAAACAAGCTGATGTTGTTATTTGGAATCAAAGCCCGTTTAGTGTTTATGCAAAAGCAGAGCAAGTGTTTGTTGATGGTGCAAAAGTTTACGATAGAAACGATAGCGCATTCCAAGCACAAAGTGATTTTATGTTAGGTCAACAATAAGGAGCACCCAGAATGAAAAAATTATCACGTTCGTTTTCGCTTTCTCTGGTTGCTGCAGGGCTACTAGCATCGGGTGCCGTGAGCGCAGAGTCACTGGCAATTATTAATGCAACTTTGCATACATCTTCAGATCAAGGTGTATTAGAAGGAGCTAGCATAGTTATGAATGATGGCAAAATCACTGCCATTAACCCTAGCGATTTTAAAGTTGACAAAGTTATTGATGCTCAAGGTCAAATAGTGACTCCAGGTTTTATAGCCAGTGTAAACCAGCTTGGCTTAGTTGAAGTAGGTGCGGTTGCCGGTTCTCGCGATGCAGGAGAAGACAAAGCGGGTATCGATTTTGATGCAAGCTTGGCATTTAATCCTCGTTCAAGCTTAATTGCTTATGCACGTAAAGGCGGTATTACTCGCGATTTGATCACCCCTTACGGTGGTGACAGCATATTTGCAGGCCTTGCAAGTGTTGTTGATTTAAGTGGTAGCTTTGAAAGCGTAAATAAAAAGCAAGCAGCATTAGTGGTTCATTTGGGTGAACGCAGCAAAGGCTCTCGTGCATTTACCTTGCAAACACTTATCAATAAGTTAGATGAGCATCAAACTAAAGCAAGTAAAGACGCTAAAAAAGACGACGCTAAGCCAAGTGCTGAAGACACGGTAATGGCTAAAGTACTAAAAGGCGATATACCATTACTAATTAGTGTGTCGCGTGCATCAGATATTGTTGAACTAATAAAAGTGAAACAGCAGTTTGGCGTAAACATTGTCCTTAATGGCGCTCAAGATGCCGTTGTAGTTAAAGATCGCATCGCTAAAGCAGGCATTCCTGTGATCATTAGTGCAATGGATAACTTACCAGGTAGCTTTGATTCGTTGCATGCGAGCTTGAATAATGCCGGCATACTAGAAAAAGCCGGTGTTAAAGTGCTACTAACTGTGGGTGGTGACGCAAGTCACAATGTTTACCAGCTTCGCTACGATGCCGGTAACGCAGTGTCTTACGGTATGAGCCAACAAGGCGCATTAAAGGCCATGACTTCGAATGTGGCTGATGTATTTGGTATTAACGCGGGTAGCCTAGAAGTAGGTAAAGCCGCTGATGTTGTTATGTGGAGTAACGACCCGTTTGAGCTGAGCAGCCACGTGAATAAAATATTTATCAATGGTGTTGAGGTTAGTACTGAATCTCGCCAAGATAAACTGCGTGAGCGCTATACAACAGAGTCGAACATGCCACGCGCATACACAAAATAAACTTTTAAAGTTGAATTGAAAAGGCCGCATTAGTGGCCTTTTTCTTAGGCACAAAAAAGGCGCTCTGTGAGCGCCTTTTCATTCATTTAATCGATTTATACTAGTTTAGATAAAATCTCGTTAAATGTCGTGCTTGGACGCATTGCTTTGAAGGCTGCATCGTCATTTGGCTGGAAGTAACCGCCAATGTTCATTGCAGGACCCTGTGCATCGTTTAGCTCGTTAACAATTTGCTCTTTGTTGGTTTCAAGGTCGCTAGCAATTTGTGTAAATTGCGCTTTAAGCTCGCTATCTTCATTTTGCTTAGCAAGTTCTTGAGCCCAGAATAAAGATAAGAAGAAATGAGAACCACGGTTATCAATCTCTTTAACTTTGCGTGAAGGTGACTTGTTTTCAGCTAGGAATGTGCCCGTTGCTTTATCAAGCGTATCAGCAAGTACTTGTGCCTTGTTGTTACCCGTTGTTGTGCTTAGGTGTTCAAGTGACGCAGCAAGTGCTAAGAACTCACCTAAAGAATCCCAACGTAAGTGGTTTTCTTTTTCAAACTGTTGAACGTGCTTAGGAGCAGAACCACCGGCACCTGTTTCAAATAAACCACCGCCATTCATCAGTGGCACAATTGAAAGCATTTTAGCACTAGTACCCAATTCTAAAATTGGGAATAAATCTGTTAGGTAATCACGTAATACGTTACCTGTTACAGAAATCGTATCTTTACCTTCTTTGATGCGTGCTAGTGAGAATAAGGTTGCATCCATTGGCGATAAAATTTGAATATCTAGGCCAGCAGTATCATGATCTGGCAAGTATTTGTTCACTTTTTTGATTAGCTCAGCATCGTGTGCACGTTCTGCATCTAACCAGAAAATAGCCGGATTACCAGTTGCGCGAGCGCGGTTTACTGCAAGTTTAACCCAATCTTGAATTGGTGCATCTTTAACCTGACACATACGCCAGATATCGCCTTGCTCAACACTGTGCTCAAGTAGGGTGTTACCGTTTGTGTCAACAACACGAATAGTACCGTCAGCTTTTGCTTCAAATGTTTTGTCATGTGAGCCGTATTCTTCCGCTTTTTGAGCCATAAGGCCAACGTTTGGTACGCTACCCATAGTTGTAGGATCAAAAGCACCGTGCTGTTTACAAAAATCAATCGTTGCTTGGTAAACGCCAGAGTAACAACGATCTGGAATTACAAAGCTTGTGTCTTGTAATTTATCGTTTTTATTCCACATTTGACCGCTTGAACGAATTGCAGCAGGCATAGAAGCATCGATGATCACATCACTTGGTACGTGTAAGTTTGTAATACCACGATGAGAATCAACCATGGCGATAGCAGGGCGGTTAGCGTAAACCGCTTGAATGTCTGCTTCAATTTCTTCGCGCTTAGCGTCATCTAATGTTTGAATTTTAGAGTACACATCGCCTAGACCGTTATTTACATCAACACCTAGCTCTTCAAAAAGTGCACCGTGTTTTGCAAAAACGTCTTTGTAGAATACTTTTACAGCGTGACCAAAGATGATTGGATCAGATACTTTCATCATGGTTGCTTTCATATGAAGCGAAAATAACACGCCTTTTTCTTTAGCTGCATTGATTTCAGCTTCTAGGAATGCTTGTAATTTTGCTGCACTAATACGTGATGCATCAATTACTTCACCAGCAAGTAATGGCGTGCTTTGCTTAAGTACAGTGATATCGCCATTAGCCGCTACGTGTTCGATACGAACATCCGTTGCTTCATCAACAGTTAGTGATTGCTCAGAACCAAAGAAGTCACCTTCTTCCATGCTTGCAACGTATGATTGTGAATCTTTGCTCCACGCGCCCATTGAATGTGGGTTATTACGTGCATACTCTTTCACTGAACCTGGTGCACGACGGTCAGAGTTACCTTCACGAAGTACAGGGTTTACTGCGCTGCCTTTAATTTTATCGTAGGCTGCTTGAATCGCTTTCTCTTCATCGTTTTTAGGTTCAACCGGGTATTCTGGAAGTGCATAACCTTTTTCTTGAAGCTCTTTAATTACAGCGCGAAGTTGTGGAACTGATGCACTAATGTTCGGTAATTTAATGATGTTAGCTTCTGGTGTTTTTGCCATTTCGCCAAGTTCTGCAAGTGCATCACCAATGCGTTGTTCTTCTGTTAGGTAATCCGGGAAGCTCGCAATTACACGACCAGCTAATGAGATGTCGCGTGTTTCAACTTCAACACCTGCCGCATTTGTGTATGCTTGGATAATAGGTAACAACGAATAAGTTGCTAGTGCCGGAGCTTCGTCCGTTTTTGTATAGATAATTTTTGATGTCATCATCATTCCTAGATAGTAGGCCGCATTGGCCAAATTCAACAATGCAAAGAAATCATCGCCTAATACTTTTAAATTAAGCATTAGTACATGCAATGAGTAGTCTGTTAGGTGTTGGTACTCGTATAACCTAAACAAGGTGAGAATAATCACACCTGACGGACTAGTGTCTTTTATAACTAAAATTTATGTAAATACAAACTAGCCATTAGGCTAAAGTAATTACGTTTTACAGGATAAAGAGTGTAACAAGCTTGGCTAAAAAGGGCTAGGATTACACGCCAGACGCCAGCAGTTAAACTTTTAATACTGAAATTATTGGGGTAGATAAAATAAAATCAAGGAGTGGGGTTGAATTAACAAACAATGAGGCAATTTATATTGGAGTGGTTAGGGATTTTTAAGAAATTAAGCGAGGATCTAAACAGGTCACTCGCTTTAGTCTCATAATTACAATCACCCTATAATATCGCCATTAGGCGCTATATTAGTAGCGTGTAGACCTTTAGGGCCCTGTTGTAATTCGAAGGTAACATCTTGACCAGCTTTAAGTGTCTTGTATCCGTCCATTACAATTGTGGAGTAATGAGCAAAAATGTCGTTCTCGCAACCGTCTTCTACGATGAAACCAAAACCTTTGGCGTTGTTGAACCATTTGACTTTACCACAAGCCATACTTCTACATCCTTCTATAAGTTGACTAATTTAGTTATCCTAAACTGTATTGTTTGCTAGACTGACTAAGGTTTAATCAATCACCATTTGACTGTAGTTTATTTAAGCAACCAGTCAAGTGTTTTAGGTTATTTTTTAACATTTTATTTATTTTTTTATTCAAGTTTGCTTGAGTTACAAAGACAAGACTATATTTAATTATGAGTGGTATGAAAGATTCTGGTGTTATCGACACCGTTCGCGATAGTGAAAAGCAAAAGTTGCAGCCACCGCGAAAATATAAAGTTGTATTAAACAACGATGATTACACGCCGATGGATTTTGTAATAGAGATCTTAATGACGTTTTTTAATATGGATAGCGATAGAGCAACTGATGTGATGCTGCAAATACATCAGCAAGGTAAGGGTATATGTGGTGTTTATAGCGCCGATGTAGCACATACCAAGGCTGAGCAAGTTAACCGCTACTCAAGGGATAACGAGCATCCACTGCTATGTAGTTGTGAGCAGGAATAAATACCATAAAGGTGAACTTTCATCTTTGAAGTGCGGTATAAAATTATTATCTCTGTAAGGGGTTGCCAATGCTAAATAAAGACTTAGAACTAACTTTGAACACCGCGTTTCGTGAAGCGCGTACACGTCGTCATGAGTTTATGACCGTAGAGCATCTTTTACTCGCTCTACTCGACAATCCATCAGCTGGAGAAGCGCTCAATGCGTGTGGTGTTGACGTTTCTGGATTAAAAACAGAGTTACTTGAATTTATTGATGAAACCACACCGGTTATTCCCGATTTAGAAGAAGAACGCGAAACTCAACCAACACTTGGCTTTCAGCGTGTATTACAGCGCGCGGTATTTCATGTGCAATCTTCGGGTAAAAATGAGGTGACTGGCGTGAATGTGCTGGTGGCTATTTTTTCTGAACAAGAAAGCCAAGCAGTGTATTTACTTAAAAAGAATGATATTTCTCGACTTGATATTGTTAACTTTATTTCTCATGGAATTGCCAAAGGTGACGACGAATTAGGCGATGACACCGACGACATTCATGAAGAGGTACAAGAAGTAGCAAGTGAGGAAGCGAGCAAGCTCGACAGCTTTACTACAAACCTTAATATACACGCTAAAGAGGGTAACATTGACCCGCTTGTTGGTCGTGACAGCGAAGTAGAGCGCACAGTGCAAGTGCTGTGTCGTCGTAAAAAGAATAACCCATTACTGGTTGGTGAAGCCGGCGTTGGTAAAACAGCCATTGCCGAGGGCTTAGCCTATCGTATTGTTAATGAACAAGTACCTGAAGTTATTGCAGATGCGGTTGTGTACTCTTTAGATATGGGTGCGTTACTTGCCGGTACCAAATACCGAGGCGATTTTGAAAAACGCTTTAAAAGTTTATTAAAAGAGTTACAAGCAAAACCGGGTTCAATTTTATTTATTGATGAAATTCACACCATCATTGGTGCAGGTGCTGCCTCGGGCGGGGTAATGGATGCTTCAAACTTAATTAAGCCGTTACTTTCAAGTGGGCAATTACGCTGCATGGGTTCTACCACTTACGGTGAGTATAAAAATATTTTTGAAAAAGATCGCGCCTTAGTTCGCCGTTTTCAAAAAATTGATGTGCTTGAACCTAGCGTTGAAGATACCACCAAAATTCTTAACGGTTTAAAAGAACGTTACGAAGCACACCATGGTATTCGTTACACGCAAAAAGCGTTAAAAGCAGCCGCCGAGCTAAGTGCAAAGTATATTAATGAACGTCACTTACCTGATAAAGCGATTGATGTTATTGATGAAGCGGGCGCAAGCCAACGTTTACTGCCTACGTCTAAGCGTAAAAAAACCATTGGTGTATCTGATATTGAGATGATTGTGTCAAAAATGGCGCGCATTCCACCACAAAATGTGTCGTCTTCTGATAAAGAAACGCTGAAAAACTTAGACCGTAATTTAAAAATGTTGGTGTTTGGACAAGATCAATCCATTGATGCATTAACTTCTGCTATTCGCTTATCGCGCTCAGGTTTAGCAAACGAGAACAAACCGGTTGGTTCGTTCTTATTTGCAGGCCCAACAGGGGTAGGTAAAACAGAGGTTACCAAGCAATTAGCTAAATGTATGGGTGTTGAGTTTATTCGTTTTGATATGTCTGAATACGTTGAGCGCCATGCGGTGAGCCGTTTAATTGGTGCGCCTCCGGGTTATGTAGGTTTTGAACAAGGCGGCTTATTAACAGAAGCGGTGATCAAAAACCCACATGCAGTGGTATTGCTGGATGAAATTGAAAAAGCGCATCCTGATATCTACAACATTTTATTACAAGTTATGGATCACGGTACGCTAACAGATAATAACGGCCGAAAAGCTGACTTTAGAAACGTAGTAGTGGTGATGACCACCAATGCCGGCGTGCAAGAAACCACGCGTAAGTCGATTGGTTTTAGTGAGCAAGATCACACACACGATGCAATGGGTGAAATTAACAAAGTATTTTCACCTGAATTTAGAAACCGCTTAGATAATATTATTTGGTTTAATCACCTCGAGAAAGAGGTTATTTTGCAAGTGGTTGATAAATTTGTTGTTGAGTTACAAGCGCAACTGGATAAGAAGTCAGTTAACCTTGAGCTTACCTCAAAAGCACGTGAGTGGTTGGCTGACAAAGGCTATGACAAAGCAATGGGCGCACGTCCTATGGCACGTGTTATTCAAGAAGATCTTAAAAAGCAATTGGCTAACGAAATACTGTTTGGTGAGCTAATTTCTGGCGGTACGGTAAAAGTATCGGTTAAAGATAAAAAGCTGCGTTTTGATTACGAGAGTGACTTAACGCCAGCCTAACCTAAAAAAGTTAGCAATTTAAAAAGCCTGCTTTATGCAGGCTTTTTTTATTTGCCAAAGAAATAGGCAACAAAAAACCCAGCAAAGGCTGGGTTTTTTGTTTATTAAATGTAATTACTGGCTACTACCATTAATTACATTTAATAAACGCTTAAAGCTAGTTTTCACTAGCCAAAAACTAAATCTCGTTTACGCACTTACTTAGCGAGCACGGAATACGATACGACCTTTCGATAAATCGTAAGGAGTCATTTCTACCGTTACTTTATCGCCGGTTAAAATACGGATATAGTTTTTGCGCATTTTACCTGAAATATGAGCCACAACTACGTGACCATTTTCTAGCTCAACTCGGAACATTGTATTTGGTAAAGTATCAAGGACTGTCCCTTGCATTTCGATTACGTCTTCTTTCGCCATGTTTAGCGTAACACCTCTTTAATAGTTAAACGCTGCAGATTTTGCCCAAAATACGGCAATAAGTAAAGGCGCAGGGGCTATTTTTGTAAATTAAATAGCCACCCACTGGTCATTGAGCTGTTTTTGGGCGGGTAAAAACTGGGCTTTATACTTCATTTTGTCGCATTCATCTATTTGATAGCCTAAATAAACAAACTGTTTGTGTTGCTGTTTAGCAAATTTAAGCTGCTGTAATATCATTACAGTCCCTAAACTAAAGTGTTCGTAGTCAGGGTCAAAAAATGTATAAATAGCCGAAATAGCGTTGTCCATACAATCAGTTACAGCAACGGCCACCAAGTTTTCTTGATCCCAAAGCTCTATAAAGGTGATGGTTAACCAGCTACAAAACAAAAAGCTTTGAAATTGTGATTTATCAGGTGGATACATAGAGCCGTCTTGGTGGCGCAAGCTAATATATTTACTGTAAAGTGGATAGTATTGTTCGCGTTCAACCTGTGAATATTTTACCTCAAAGCGTTTTTTTGCTTTGTTAAGTTTACGTTTTTGCGATTTTGTCGGCATAAACTCATCAGCTAAAACGCGCACAGAACTACACGCGCTGCAAATAGGGCAGTGCGGACGGTAAATTTGGTTACCACTGCGACGAAAGCCTAATCCTAATAACGACTCAAACTTGTTGCTGCTATAACAACTTGGGTCGAGTATCACCAGCAGTTGCTCTTGGCGATCAGGTAAATAACTGCATTCAAACAGTTGGCTTAGGCCTATACGAGCTGGAAGTTGTTCATTCATATATCGCGATTAGCTCCTGTGGCTGCCACATGCTGGCAGCTGGGGTGTAACACTGTGCTTTATTAAGTTTAGTTAAAAATTCTTCACGTGGAATCACGCTGGCACCTAACGACATTAAATAAGGATTCTCTAATTGGCAATCAATAAAATGCGCATCATGGCGCTTAAGCCAATTAACCAGCGCCCACATCGCCAGTTTGGAGCAATTTGTTTGATGATGAAACATTGATTCACCACAAAAAACGCCAGTTTGCATAATCCCATATAAGCCGCCTACAAGCTCTCCCTCACGCCATACCTCTAAACTATGAGCTAAGCCATTGTAATGCGCTTTTATGTACGCCTGTTGCATTTGCGGGGTGATCCAAGTGCCATCGGTATCAAGGCGTTGATCGCGGCACGCTTCTATCACTTCTTCAAAGGCATGGTTAATAGTTACGGTGACCGGGTGCTTTTTTAAATGTTTTCGCAAGCTTTTACTAACATGAAAGTCATCAAGCTCAACAATACCGCGTTCACTGGGTGACCACCACATAATTGGCTCGTGCTCACTAAACCACGGAAAAATACCAGATAAATAAGCATTTTTTAACCGCGTTAACGATAAACATCCACCAATGGCAAGCAAACCATCTGGATCATCTAATGCATGGTTGGGATCAGGAAAAGCAAAGTGGCTTTGAGCGAGTTGATAAAGTTGTTTAGTCATAACACCGATTGAATAACTGCATGGTCAAGACAAAGTGTAACCTGTTGCTTTAAAATCACAAACCACAAATTATTGTGTTCTCTATAGGGTTGAGCAGGGCTTACATTGCTGTTAGGTAAATTTTAGGCATAAAAAAAGCGCGTTAAAAAACGCGCTTAATTAAATGGTAAACTAATCGAATTAGCTAACCACTTTTACTGGTACAGCTTCACCTGCGTTGAACTTAGTTGTCATTGCTTCTTCAACAGGTGTAAACGATGTAAGGTCAATACCTTCAACCGCAGACTTATACTCTTCCATAGTCGGGAAACGACCAAGAACAGAAGATAGAACTACAACTGGCGTAGAACCTAGTAGTGATTCACCTTTTTTCTCAGATGTATCGGCTACTACACGGCCTTGGAACAGACGTGTTGATGTTGCAATAACAGTATCACCAGGTTCTGCTTTTTCTTGGTTACCCATACATAGGTTACAACCAGGACGTTCTAGGTATAAGATATTTTCATACTTAGTACGTGCAGCCGTTTTTGGTTTTGCATCGTCAAATTCAAAACCTGCGTATTTAGCAAGAATATCCCAATCGCCTTCCGCTTTAAGCTCATCAACAATGTTGTATGTTGGTGGCGCAACAACTAATGGCGCATTGAATGAGATAGAACCGTTTTTCTTCTCAAGGTTACGTAGCATGTGAGCAATAATTTTCATATCGCCTTTGTGAACCATACACGAACCAACAAAACCTAAATCAACAGGCTTGTCGTTGTAAAAAGAAACAGGGCGGATCACATCGTGAGTATAACGCTTAGAAACATCATCGTTATTTACGTCTGGATCGGCAATCATTGGTTCAACGATTTGGTCCAAATCAACTACAACTTCTGCGTGGTATTTAGCGTTGTCGTCTGGAGAAAGTGCTGGCTCTTCACCAGATTGAATACCTGCAATACGCTTGTCGGCTAAGTCGATTAGACCTTGTAGCGTTTGTGCTTCGTTTTCCATACCTTTGTTGATCATGATTTGGATACGTGACTTAGCAAGTTCAATTGACTTAATTAACGTTTCATCATTTGAAATACAGATTGACGCTTTCGCTTTCATTTCTGCAGTCCAGTCAGTGAAAGTAAACGCTTGGTCAGCCATTAGGGTACCAATATGAACTTCAATGATACGACCTTGGAACACGTTTTCGCCACCAAATTGCTTAAGCATTTGCGCTTGTGTTGCATGTACAACATCGCGGAAATCCATGTGCTTAGCCATTTTACCTTTAAACGTTACTTTAACTGAATCAGGAATTGGCATCGCTGATTCACCGGTTGCAAGTGCAACAGCAACAGTACCTGAATCGGCACCAAAGGCAACACCTTTAGACATACGTGTATGCGAGTCACCACCAATGATGATAGCGCGATCATCAATTGTAATGTCGTTCAATACTTTGTGAATAACGTCAGTCATTGCATGGTAAACGCCTTTCGGGTCACGTGCAGTGATCAAACCAAACTTATTCATAAACGCCATTAGTTTAGGAATGTTTGCTTGTGCTTTGCTATCCCATACTGATGCTGTATGACAACCAGACTGATAGGCACCATCAACAAGAGGTGAAATCGTTGAAGCAGCCATTGCTTCTAATTCTTGTGCTGTCATTGGACCGGTTGTATCTTGCGAACCAACGATGTTCACTTTAACGCGAACGTTTGAGCCTGCGTGAAGTGGCGTATCTGATAGTACACCTACCGCATTACGGTTAAAGATTTTTTCAACCGCTGTTAAGCCTTGGCCTTCGTGTGAGATTTCTTTTGAAGGTGCATAAACAAGCGGCGTTTCAATGCCAAGAGTTTCAGCAGCAAACGTTTGTAGTTTTTTACCGAATACAACAGCGTAAGAACCACCGGCTCTCATGAATTCAACTTTTTGCGGTGTGAACGCTGATGAAATATCAACAAGCTCTTTATCGCCGTTATAAAGCTTTTTCTCTTTAGTATTGATTGTTAATACAGTACCCGTAGCAACAGAGTAGGCTTCTTCAAGCACTGCATCACCATTTGCATCAGTTACTGTATTGCCGTCTGCATCTACTTTTTTAACCCAGTTTTTAAGGTCAAGACCAATACCGCCAGTTACATCAACCGTTGTTAAGAAGATTGGCGCAATACCATTTGTACCTGCAACAACAGGTGCAATGTTGATGAAAGGAACGTATGGGCTTGCTTGTTTACCAGCCCAAAGTGCTACGTTATTCACACCAGACATACGTGATGAACCAACGCCCATGGTGCCTTTTTCAGCAATAAGCATTACTTTAGCGTAAGGGTGTTTCTTTTGGAGAGCAACAATTTCTTGTTGTGCTTCTTCAGTGATCATGCACTTACCGTGTAATTCACGGTCAGCACGTGAGTGTGCTTGGTTACCTGGAGACAGTAAATCAGTTGAGATGTCGCCTTCACCAGCAATGTAAGTTACTACTTCGATTTTTTCTTCGATGTCAGGTAGTTTTGTGAAGAATTCAGCTTTTGAGAAGCTCTCTAGTAATTCTTTAGCAATTGCATTACCTGCTTCGTAGGCCGCTTTTAAGCGTTCCATATCTGCATCGTATAAGAATACCTGAGTTTTCAATACTTCTGCAGCCTGCGCTGCGATTTTTGCGTCATCAGCAAAGGCTAAATCAATTAGCATTTCAATTGATGGGCCGCCTTTCATGTGTGAAAGTAGTTCGAATGCAAACTCTGGAGTGATCTCTGCAACGTGCTCTTCACCTAAAATGATTTCTTTTAGAAACTGTGCTTTAACGCCCGCAGCACTGGTTGTTCCAGGTAAAGTATTAAAAATAAAGAAATGCAGTGAATCTTTACGGTGCTCGTTATTAGTATCTTTAATTTGATTAATTATTTCTGATACTAGTTCAGCGCTATCGATTGGTTGTGGGCTTAATCCAAGCTCCGTTTTACGGGTTTGGATTTCTTCCATATATTTTGTATACAAACTCATAGAAAACTCTCGGTAATTTACTTGATATGAAGTTAAGCATTTTAACTGATTTTACAGTTTCTAGTAATGCCTAAATGAATAAAGCTTTTATTCCTGACGATAATTATAGCTAGTTTTACTTATATAATTTGACGGTATTTGTTGCTCACCCTTAGATCCTATCGTACCTGAGTCATTAATTGTATAAATAAGACTAATTTTAACTATAAATATAGTGAATATTGGTGCGAGTGCAATTATCTCGGGCGTAATGTTTGGGCACAAAAAAGGGCTGAAAATTCAGCCCCAAAAGTATGCTATGTATGCTTATAGGTTATCTAAAAAGCGTTCTGCATCAAGTGCAGCCATACAGCCAGTACCCGCAGAAGTAATCGCTTGACGGTAAATATGATCAGACACATCACCGGCAGCAAATACGCCTGGCACACTTGTTTGAGTTGCATTACCGTTAAGACCAGATTCAACCACTAGGTAGCCGTCTTTCATTTCTAGCTGACCTTCAAACATATCGGTGTTTGGCTTATGGCCAATGGCAATAAATACACCCGCTAAATCAAGTTCTTCAGTAGCATCTGATGCCACATCTTTGATACGAACGCCGGTCACACCCATTTGGTCACCAAGCACTTCATCAAGTGTACGGTTGTAGTGCATTACAACGTTACCGTTTGCTGCTTTTTCAGCAAGGCGGTCTGCAAGAATTTTTTCACTACGGAAACTATCACGACGGTGGATAACATGAACTTCATCAGCAATGTTAGACAGGTATAACGCTTCTTCAACAGCCGTGTTACCACCACCAACAACCGCTACTTTTTGGCCTTTATAGAAAAACCCGTCACAGGTTGCACAAGCAGAAACACCACGACCTTGGAAATTAGTCTCAGACTCTAAGCCTAAATATTTCGCAGAGGCACCGGTTGCAATAATTAAAGCATCACATGTGTAAGTACCTTGGTCACCAGTTAGTGTGAAAGGGCGCTTAGATACGTCAACTTTGTTGATGTGGTCGAACACAATTTCAGTTTCAAAGCGTTCTGCATGCTCTTTCATACGATCCATTAATGCAGGGCCGGTTAAACCGTGTGCATCGCCAGGCCAGTTTTCAACTTCAGTAGTGGTTGTTAGCTGGCCACCTTGTTGAATACCTGTAATTAAAACAGGGTTTAAATTAGCACGTGCAGCGTAAACTGCGGCTGTGTAGCCAGCAGGGCCCGAACCTAAAATAAGTAACTTACAATGTTTTGCTTCAGTCATGATCTTTTCCTAAACGTTTAATACGGTTTTAATGCGCCCGATTCTAAGAAAAACAAGCAGGAAGTAAATAAAAGATGAGATTATTTTTTTTCGCAAATTCCGAAGCTGTTCATTAATGTGTACTAGCAAATGACTTACAAGCAGTGCTCGACTAATAAATAGACTGTTAGCCAATAAAACGACGTTAATTCATGACCAGCCTGATTTTTTTTGTTATCTTTTAACTAATTTTGATTTGTCACTGCTTAATTATGTGACCTAAGTGAATAGGCAACTATGTTATTTTGGCAAGAGAAACCCGCATTTGGGTTGACTTCAAAAGACGTTAACGTCTTAACCAATGCGCAAGGATACCGTACGCAATTGTTAGATTTAATTGCCAACGCAAAAAAACGAATTTATATCACCACACTTTACTTACAAGATGATGAAGCGGGTCGTGAAATCTTAGCCGCACTACACAGTGCATCGTTAGCTAACCCTTCGCTTGAAATTAAAGTACTGGTTGATTTTCATCGCGCGCAACGCGGTTTAATTGGCGCAGAAAAGTCAGAGGGCAATGCAAGTTTATATTGCGATAGCTTAGAGAAGTTTAATTCAAACGTTCAAGTGTATGGTGTCCCTGTAAAAGCCAAAGAACTGTTTGGGGTGTTGCATTTAAAAGGCTTTGTTATTGACGACACACTACTATATAGCGGTGCCAGTTTAAACAATGTGTATTTGCAATATAGCGACCGATACCGACTTGATCGCTACTTTTTAGTTTCGCAAAGCGAGTTATGTGACTCAGTAGTCGACTTTATCGAATCAACCTTATTGAGCTCTGAAGCAGTTCCAAGAATTGATCAACGACCGCTTAAACGCATGGCTGACTTTAAACTTGAACAAAAGCAACTTATGCGTGAGCTTAAATCGGCAAGCTATAAAAGTGCGCAGAACTTGAATACTCATGCAATGGGCATTCGTTTGTTCTTGGGTTTAGGCCGTCGTAATAACGAACTTAATCGCTTAATCAAAGCGCTGTTTGACACTACCGAGCAAGAGTTGGTGTTATACACGCCGTATTTTAATTTCCCGGCTCCTTTAATGCGCTCTTTGCGTCGCTTATTAAAGCAAGGTAAACAAGTCACTATTGTGGTGGGCGATAAAACCGCAAACGATTTTTACCTGCCACCTAGCGAGCCGTTTAGTAAAATTGGTGCATTACCGTATTTATACGAAACTATTTTGCATAAATTTGTAAAATCGCAAAAACGCCACATAGATAATGGCAACTTAAACGTTTACCTGTGGAAACACGAGAGTAACTCGTTTCATTTAAAAGGGATTTGTTGTGACCGTAAAGTGCATTTACTTAGCGGGCATAATTTAAATCCGCGTGCATGGGGGCTAGATATCGAAAATGGTATTCTGATAGAAGACCCTGAGCAAACGATAATGCGCGATATTGATAATGAACGCCAAGAAATTTTAAAACATTGTCGTCGTTTAACCGGTCCAGATGATTTAGAAACCATGAGCGATTACCCGCAGCCAGTTAAAAAACTGCTTGGTCAAGCTAAGCGTGTAAAAGTCGACTTTATTATTAAACGATTTATATAGCATTAGGGTCTGTTGACCACAGACCCTAAAATGTAGATACAAAAAAAGCAGCTAATTAGCTGCTTTTTTAATGCTTATACCTAATGATGACTTATAGGTATAAACGGTAACAATAATAGTTACGCGTTTTCTACTGCAGTGCGTGGGTCAACATATTCCATGTTGAACGCTTCAGCTACTTCTTTGTAAGTTACTTGGCCTTTAAGTACGTTTAAGCCTTTTAAGAAGTGAGCGTCATCTAGTAGTGCCTTTTTGTAACCTTTGTTTGCAAGGTTAATGATAAACGGTAATGTTGCATTGTTAAGTGCAAACGTAGATGTACGTGGAACAGCACCTGGCATGTTAGCAACACAGTAGTGAACAACTTCATCAACGATGAAAGTAGGATCAGCGTGCGTAGTTGCTTTAGACGTAGCAATACAACCACCTTGGTCGATTGCAACGTCAACAATTGCAGCGCCAGGCTTCATTGCTTTAATGTGTTCAGCAGTTACTAGTTTAGGTGCAGCAGCACCTGGGATAAGTACACCACCAATTACTAGGTCAGCTTCAAGTACGTGCTTCTCAAGCGCGTCAGCTGTTGAGTAAATAGCTTTAACTTTGTTACCAAACTGTGCGTCTAGTGCACGTAATACGTCGATGTTGCGGTCAAGTACTACAACCTCAGCACCTAGGCCAACGGCCATTTGTGCAGCGCTACGACCAACCATGCCGCCGCCAATAACAACTACTTTAGCTGGCTCAACACCTGGTACACCACCTAGTAACATACCACGACCGTGGTTAGCTTTTTCTAGCGCTTGTGCACCTGCTTGAATAGACATACGACCAGCAACTTCACTCATTGGCGCTAAAAGTGGTAAACCACCGCGTGAATCAGTTACTGTTTCATACGCAATACAGATTGCTTTACTTTTAACAAGGTCTTCAGTTTGTGGAAGGTCCGGTGCAAGGTGAAGGTAAGTGAAAAGAATTTGGTCTTCACGTAACATTGCACGCTCAACAGCTTGAGGCTCTTTTACCTTGATGATCATTTCTGCTTTTGCAAAAACGTCAGCAGCTGTTTCTAAAATTTCAGCGCCTGCTTGAACATAATCATCATTTGTAAAACCAATGCCCATACCAGCATTCGTTTCAACAATCACTTGGTGGCCGTGATTTACAAGTTCGCGAACACTCGCAGGAACCATACCTACACGGTACTCGTGGTTTTTAATTTCTTTAGGTACACCAATAATCATAATTTTGCCTTGTTAGAACGGGATAAAAATTTTCCACTATTATATTCATGCCAGGGTAGTGTGTCTCACCTTTTTTTAAGCCCTTTGTAGTGTTAGTATCTGTAAAATTAATTTTATTAGAATAAAAAACTAAAAAGCCATGCATAACTTATTAGACCGTATTGATCGCAAAATTTTAGTCGAATTACAACTTGATGGCCGCCTGTCAAATGTTGAACTGGCCCGACGAGTTGGCCTAAGCGCCACGCCCTGTCTAGAGCGAGTGAAAAAGCTAGAGCGAGAAGGGTATATTTTAGGCTATAAAGCAGTGGTTGATCCTGCCAAGCTTGGTCAAGGGCTTTCTGTGTATGTGGAAGTAACCATTACCAAAACATCGCCCGACGTGTTTGAAGAGTTCAGTGCTGCTGTTAGAAAACACGAAGAAATTATAGAATGTCATTTGGTTTCGGGTAATTTCGACTTTTTATTAAAAACCCGGGTTAACGATATGTCAGAATACCGAGGCGTACTCGGTGATATATTATTAAAGCTGCCCAATGTGAGTGAAAGTCGTACCTACGTAGTGATGGAAGAAGTAAAAGGTGAAGAAGGCGTTGTTATTCGTCCTTTTGTTGCTTAATGATAAAGTAACAGCCTTTAATATACTTTTATTGTTGCAGCCAACTTTGCTTTTTTAATGAGTGTACGACTAAATAATAAAAACTTGTTCATAATCAGGCCATCATGGTTAAGATAAAGTGCATCAAAATACATTTCCTGCTAAGGTATTCTATTGCCAAGTGAGTGTAAAAAATAATAATGAGGGATAGGTAATTATGCGCCTAAACGGTGTACAAAGACTATTAGAAACGGGGCTGATCGTCAGCACCTTTGCAGCGGTATTTATTTTATGTGCTTTAATTAGTTTTCATCCTGCCGATCCTGCTTGGTCGCAAACGGGTGAGTTTACCAATGTACAAAATATCACAGGTACGGCGGGCGCGTGGGTGGCCGACATTTTACTTCTTACCTTTGGTTGGCTTGCCTATCTTGTGCCAGCGGCTATTCAGCTGCTTGGCTATTTAGTGTTTAAGCAGCCACACCGTATTTTGCAACTCGATTACACCACACTTGGATTACGTATTATTGGCTTTGCGCTGTTTATTACCTCAGCCACCGCTATCAGCAGTATTAATTTTGACGATATTTATAATTTTTCATCCGGTGGGGTAGTGGGCGATGTGATTGCATCGGCGATGATGCCTGCGTTTAATTTTACCGGTACCTCTATTTTACTGCTGTGTTTCTTTTTTGCAGGATTAACCCTATTAACGGGTGTGTCGTGGGTACAATTTGTTGATTACTTGGGTGATTTAATTGTTAGGTTATACCGCTTTTTGGTTACCTATGCTCGCGGTTGGATGCAACGCGAACGCATTGCAGGTAAAGTTCAAGACGAGCAACCCGATGCCTATTTTGAAGACGACACACGCCAACAAGAACCTGAGCTTGCTAATAAAACAGCAGACAAACCAAAAGCACTCGACAAACCAACAACTAAAGTAAACGCGCCGCAAGACGACGAGTTTATGCCGTTTGACGAGCTTGACCAAATACTCGATCAAGAAATTAGCTTTAGCGCCATAGACGATGAACCTATGGACACAGAAGCAGCACTTAATGCGCTGGATCAAAGCCCAGTGGTTGAACCTGAAAAACCTGTCACAACGGTGGTTTCACCAGCAAGGCCAATTAACAAGCCTAAATCAGGGTTTCAACCGCCGCCAACTGCTAAAGAAAAGTTTGAGCAATTATTAGAGCAAGAGCCACCACCGGGGCCATTGCCATCACTTGATTTACTCGACAGACCCGACAAAGCAAAAAACCCAATTTCGCAAGAAGAGCTCGATAGCGTATCGCGCCTTGTAGAAACAAAACTACTCGATTTTAACGTACAAGCTACCGTGGTTGGAGTTTATCCAGGGCCTGTTGTTACCCGTTTTGAGCTTGATTTAGCACCGGGTATTAAGGTGTCTAAAATTACTGGGCTGTCAAAAGATTTAGCGCGCTCGCTATCGGCAATTAGTGTGCGCGTGGTTGAAGTTATTCCGGGTAAAACCTATATCGGTATTGAGCTGCCTAATAAATACCGTGAAATTGTACGTTTGTCAGAAGTGATAAACGCACCTAAGTTTGAGCAAAACCCATCGCCGTTAACCATGGTGCTAGGTAAAGACATTGCAGGGCAACCTGTGTGTGCCGACTTAGGTAAAATGCCACATTTATTAGTGGCCGGTACAACGGGTTCAGGTAAGTCAGTGGGCGTTAATGTAATGATATTAAGCTTACTGTATAAATCGGGCCCTGAAGATGTTCGTATGATCATGATTGACCCGAAAATGCTTGAGCTTTCAGTATACGAAGGCATTCCGCATTTATTATGTGAGGTTGTGACCGACATGAAAGAAGCGGCCAACGCACTGCGCTGGTGTGTGGGTGAAATGGAACGTCGTTATAAGCTGATGTCGGCTTTAGGTGTGCGTAACTTAAAAGGGTACAACCAAAAAGTAATGGAAGCCAAAGAAGCGGGCTACCCAATAATGGATCCATTATTTAAAGACACCGATGGCATGAAAGAGGGCCCAGATGAGCTAGATAAGTTACCTAGCATTGTGGTGGTTATTGACGAATTTGCCGACATGATGATGATTGTTGGTAAAAAAGTTGAAGAATTAATTGCTCGTATTGCGCAAAAAGCGCGTGCTGCGGGTATTCATTTAATTTTAGCAACGCAGCGTCCGTCGGTTGATGTAATAACCGGTTTAATTAAAGCGAATATACCTACACGTATGGCGTTTCAGGTATCAAGTAAAATAGATTCGCGCACCATACTTGATCAACAAGGCGCAGAAAACTTATTAGGCATGGGTGACATGCTTTATTTACCGCCAGGCACCAGTGTGCCAGAGCGTGTGCATGGCGCGTTTGTAGACGACCATGAAGTACATGCCGTGGTAAACGATTGGAAAGCCCGTGCTAAACCAAATTACATAGACGAAATTTTAAATGGTGATGCCACTGAAGATATTTTATTACCAGGGGAAGCCAGCGAGAATGGCGATGAAGAGTCAGATCCGTTATACGACGAAGCGGTCGCCTTTGTAATAGAAACCGGTAAAGTATCGGTATCATCAGTGCAACGTAAATTACGTGTAGGCTATAACCGTGCTGCACGTTTAGTAGAACAAATGGAAACATCAGGTATCGTGAGTGCACCAGGACATAACGGCGCTCGCGATGTATTAGTACCTAATGGAGCAAATTAATGAAAAAATTAAGTAGTTTATTATTGGTATTGGGCAGTTTAGTTGCTATGCCAAGTTTTGCTGACGACAGCCAAGCATTACAAGATAAGTTATCGACCTTAAAAAGCTTTAAAGCACAATTTAAACAAAACGTAACCGACGGTGAAGGCCAACTGGTAATGCAAGGCCAAGGCAATATTGCGCTGCAACAGCCATTGATGATTCGCTGGCAGCAAACTAACCCAGACGACACGTTATTTGTGTCAAACGGCGATAAAACCTATTACTTTGATAGCTTTGCTGAGCAAGTAACCATCATGAAAACCAGCGGTTTAATTGACTCTACACCGTTTATATTGCTCACCTCTAAAGACCCTGCGCAATGGGAAAAATACAGCGTGCTTGCCACCGATTTAGGCTTTAGCATTACCCCAAATAAAGGCGTAGAAAGCCAAGTAGAGCAGCTTGATATTACTTTTGCTGATAACGAGCAAGGGCTTGCAAAACTGGTAGTTAAAGATAACTCAGGCCAGCTATCTGCGTTTACATTTAGCAATGCACAGGTTAATACTGAGCTTGATAAAACAACTTTTGAATTTACCCCGCCAGCGGGTGTAGAAATAGACGATCAGAGTAACGGTGAGTAATTTAGGTTTTAACTTTGGGCCCGATGTACGCCCACTCGCTGCGCGTATGCGCCCTTTATCGCTTAACGATTACATAGGGCAACAGCATTTACTAAGTAGCGACAAGCCGCTGCATCAAGCTATTGTTGCAGGGCGTTGCCATAGTTTAATTTTATGGGGCCCGCCGGGGGTAGGTAAAACTACGCTAGCGCAAATTATTGCCAACCATGCCGACGCTGAACTAATTCAAATGTCGGCAGTAACCGCTGGGGTGAAAGATATACGCGATAGCGTAACCCAAGCGCGCGATAACTTACAAAGCCGCGGCCAGCGTACTCTAATGTTTGTTGACGAAGTGCATCGCTTTAATAAATCTCAGCAAGATGCGTTTTTACCGCATATTGAAGATGGCACTTTTATATTTGTAGGCGCGACCACCGAAAACCCCTCGTTTGCGCTTAATAATGCGATCTTGTCTCGTGCAAGGGTGTATGTTTTAAAATCCTTGCAGGAAAGCGATTTATACACGGTAATAGAGCGTGCACTTAAACAAGATGAGCAATTAAGCCAAAAACACATCGTGATTGCAGATAACGCCAAACAGGCGCTATGCCAAGCAAGTGGTGGCGATGCTCGTAAAGTGCTTAATTTACTCGAGCAAGCAGTCGATTTAACCACTGAGCAAAACGGCCAATTTCATGTTGACGAACAGGTACTCAGCCAAGTACTGCCCACGCATTTAGCCAAATACGATAAAGGCGGCGATGAATTTTACGATTTAATTTCGGCGTTTCATAAATCAGTTCGAGGCAGTTCACCCGATGGTGCGCTTTATTGGTACTGCCGTATTTTAGCCGGTGGCGGCGACCCGCTGTATGTTGCAAGGCGCTTATTAGCGATTGCCACCGAAGACATTGGCAATGCCGATCCGCGGGCTATGGAAGTGGCTTTAAACGCATGGGATATTTTTCAGCGTGTTGGCCCCAGTGAAGGCGAGCGTGCAATTGCACAGGCCACCTTATATTTAGCCAGCGCACCAAAAAGTAATGCGGTTTATATGGCGTTTAACCAAGCTAAAGACGATGCTAAAAATCAGCCAAGCTATCCAGTGCCAGAGCATTTACGCAATGCCCCCACCAATCTAATGAAAGACTTAGGGTATGGCGCAGAGTATCGTTACGCGCATAACGAAGAGGGTGCATTTGCTGCTGGCGAAAAATACCTACCGCCAGAAATGGATGGCAAACAATACTACCAGCCAAGTGATCGTGGACTTGAGCAAAAAATTAAACAAAAGCTCGATTATTTAAAAGAGCGCGACGCGCAAAGCCCAGTAAAACGTTATGAGCATGATTAAACTTTACATGATGATAGCCCTTGGCGGAGCGTCAGGAGCCTGTTTACGGTTTTTTATTAGCGAAACCATGCTAAAACTGCTTGGTAGGGGATTCCCTTTTGGTACGTTGACGGTTAATATTCTGGGTTCATTGTTGATGGGCATTTTGTACGGTTTAATCGATAAGCAGGTTATTGCCGTTAGTCCCGCTAAAACCCTCATCGGAATTGGCTTTTTAGGTGCGTTAACCACCTTTTCAACATTCTCAATGGATTCGTTGTTGTTATTACAACAAGGTCACTTTATTAAAATGGCCCTCAATATCATCTTAAACGTGATGGTGTGTATTTTTATGGCTTGGCTGGGCCTTCAGCTAGTAATGCAAAAAGGTTAAAAAACTAACATGTTAGATTCTAAATATTTACGTCAAGATGTCGAACAAACTGCAGCACGTTTAGCCGCACGTGGTTATGAACTAGATGTAGCGGTAGTGACTGAACTTGAAGAAAAACGCAAAACATTACAAGTAAAAACGCAAGAACTTCAAAGTCAACGTAACGCCAGTGCGAAAGCCATTGGTCAAGCAAAAGCAAAAGGCGAAGACGCACAGCCATTGCTAGACGCAGTTGCTAACTTAGGCAGCGAATTAGATGCGGCTAAAGCTGAGCAAGATGAAGTGTTAGAAGCAATTAAACAAATTGCCTTAGCAATTCCAAACTTACCTGACGAGTCGGTTCCTGAGGGCGCTGACGAAGACGACAATGTAGAAATTTTAACGTGGGGCACCCCTAAAAATTACGATTTTGAAGTTAAAGACCATGTTGATGTAGGGCAAGACCTAAACGGCTTAGACTTTGAAATGGGCGTTAAAATTAGTGGCGCACGTTTTACCGTAATGCGCGGCCAAGTAGCACGTATGCACCGAGCACTTACCCAATACATGCTAGATACCCACACAGACACAAACGGCTACACAGAAATGTATGTACCGTACTTAGTTAATAGTGCAAGTCTTTACGGCACCAGCCAATTACCTAAGTTTGCGGGTGATTTATTCCACACATTAGGCCTAGTGAACGATGATGGCGAGCAGCAAGCTGGCTTTAGCCTTATTCCTACGGCAGAAGTACCGCTTACAAACAGCGCACGTGATGAAATTTACGAAGAAAGCGATTTACCAATTCGCTTAACAGCGCACACGCCATGTTTTAGAAGTGAAGCAGGCAGCTACGGTCGCGATACACGCGGTTTAATCCGTCAGCACCAGTTTGATAAAGTTGAACTAGTTCAGCTTGTAAAACCAGAAGATTCAATGCAAGCGCTTGAAGAGCTAACAGGCCATGCAGAGCAAATTTTACAAGCGCTTGAATTGCCATACCGTAAAGTGATTTTATGTATGGGCGATATGGGCTTCGGCGCAGCTAAAACCTACGATTTAGAAGTATGGTTACCAGCGCAAGACACGTACCGCGAAATTTCGTCTTGTTCAAACATGGTTGATTTCCAAGCACGCCGTATGCAAGCACGTTTTCGTCGTGAAGGCGCTAAAAAACCAGAGCTTTTACACACACTAAACGGCTCGGGTTTAGCGGTAGGGCGTACACTTGTAGCCATACTAGAAAACTACCAACAAGCCGACGGCTCAGTAGTAGTACCAGAAGTATTACGCCCATACATGGGTGGACTTGAAGTGATTGGTAAAGCTTAAAGTACTAGCTGTAAGCTGTCAGTTTTTAGCTATAAGCTTTAGAAAGCCGCTGTTTTAACAAACAGCGGCTTTTTTTGTTGACCAGGGTTCAGTTAGCAAGCTGTGAGATTAAAGTTTCTGCTCACCTGTAGATACAAGGGCGTGCTTTAGCGCGTTTATTTTTGATAAGGACCAATTTGTACTTTTCTAACCAGCTTTATAACCTAGAAAAAGGACTAATTACGCCATTAGCACCTTGTTGTAAAACATGCGTATAAATTTGTGTTGTTTTAACGTCCGAGTGACACAACTGAGATTGTACGGTCCTTATGTCAGCTCCGCTTTGTAGTAAATGAGTTGCAAAGGAGTGGCGTAAAGTATGTGGCGTGATAAGTTTGGTTAACTTTGCCATTCTTACAGCCTTTTTAATCGCCTTGCGAACGCCTGTTTGGTGAAAATGGTGCCGTCTTATTTCTCCAGTTTCAGGATCGGTACTTAATTGATGAGACGGAAATAAATATTGCCAGCCTAAAGACGTATTAGCAGCTGGATATTTCTTTGCAAGTGCATGAGGCATCCAAACGCCAGCATATTGCTCATTGTGTGAGTCTAATTGTAAGTATTCATCAACCTGTGCGATCTGATTTCTAAGTAAAGGGATTAACTCAGTGGCAAGCGTCACAATCCTGTTTTTATTGCCTTTACCATTCCATATTCGAATACTCTTATAATCAAAGTCAATATCTTGAACCCTTAGCTGAACAGCCTCCATCACTCTTAGTCCACTACCGTACATTAGCCCAGCAATAAGATAGTAACGTTTACTTAAATGCGACATGAGCACTTTAACTTCTTCTGGCGTCATCACTATGGGTAACTTGGGCTGACGCTTGCTTCTGATAAAAGTTAAGTCTAAACATAACTCGTTTTTAATGATGTGTTTATATAAAAAAACTAATGCATTTAAAGCAGTGGCTTGAGTTTTAGGCGCTACGTTTTTTGTTAACACAAGGTAGTCCAAATAGCTGACAACTTCGTTATTTCCCATTGAAGCAGGATGTCTTTTTTTATGAAAATGAATATAAGAAGCAATCCACTTTAAATAGGTATTAATGGTCCTAAGTGAGTATTGTCTAACTAACATATAGTCAGAAATGTAATTCAAAAATGGTGATTGTGTTTTCATAAATACCCTAAAACTATAACTGTATATATATACAGTTATAGTTTGGATGCCCCTATAGTCAAGAAATCGATCCGATGGGTTGTTTTTGTCGGTTCCTAGTAAAATGTTAATTAGTTATATATTTGATATAGAATAATAAAAGATATTTTGTTATTAATATAGATAAGATACTACAGATCCAATGTTGGGTAAAAAACGACCCTTAGGGTCGATATTAAATTGTTATATGCCCAAACGGAGTTCGTAGCATAATTATGGAATTAACTAATCCTCTCCCACCACAAGATAATGAATTTGAAGCCCTGAAAACTGGTTTGACGGAATTTAACGAATCGCATACTGGTACTGTGTTTAGAGAAAAAATATCTTCATTCATAAAAGATGAATCAGGTGTGATTCTTGGCGGCATTCTAGGTGAAATCAACTGGAACTGGATGCATATTCAGGGACTTTGGATTGATGAAAGTATTCGTGAAGGTGGATGGGGAACAAAATTATTATCTCGTATGGAGGAATATGCTTTATCTCAAAATATCCCTAGCATTAGGTTGGAAACGACTACATTCCAAGCGCTAGATTTTTATATCAAAGCAGGTTATTCAATTTTTGGCGAATTACCTGATATGCCTAAAGGGCACACTAGTTATTTCTTACAGAAGCAACTGGGCATATAACAAGCTAATAAATAAGGACAAAAAACAGTTGGCTGTTTTCGTTCCTCAACATTTTAGCCAACAATTTTTTGCCCATTATTGGGGCGTTATGGCTCACTACATAAATGAAATTCAGTAGGGTATTTAAAGAAACCAAATTGCTTTGGCCGAGAAAAATTGAAATTTCAGACGGAGAACTTCGATCAGACAATGGTGGGTTTTTTCCTCAACTTAGTAAGGTCTGGGATCAAGCCGAAGAAAGAGCGGAATCGTGGAGTGATTGGCATCAATTAATGGTTTGGTGCATCTTCTGTGGGTTGCATAAACTGTCTCGCGAGTCTCTGGAAAGAAACGAAACTTCTGTGAGTATCCAAGACATAGATAAAGGGTATGTTCAAAGTAAATTTAAGGAAAATTTATTTTCTAATGGTTGCGGTTACGGGAGGCACATGAGGCGTGCATACGTTAATGACCTCAAGCCATAACAAAGCTATCAAATTGACGGCTTTTCCGTCGCTTTTTTTGTGGTTTAACGCTACGCTACCACAAAACAATCAACTCCAAAGCCGCAATTTATAGCGGCGTTATATAGCAAAGGAAAGTCAGTGCAAATTGAAACCCAAAGGTTGACTTTAAAACCAATTAGTAAAGATGACTGGGAATTTTTTGAGGAACTTCATCAATCAAGCGGTGTACTCAAATATGTCAGCGATCCATTTACCGAATCTGAAATAAGTGAACGCTTTAATTCTCGCTTAGGTGAATGGAAAAAGACTTCAAATCAATGGTTAACTTTAACAATCATTGAACACGCAACTGGGAATAAAATTGGCGTAACTGGCTTTTTTCCTGAGTGGGAACCATATCAACAGGCTGAACTTGGTTTCTTGCTAAGTCCAAAATTTCAAGGCAAAGGGTATGGCAAAGAGTCAACTAAAGCCGTTATTGAATATGCATTTAATCAATGTAACTTCCATAAAGTGATCGCAACTGTCACTGAAGGTAATTCCCCGTCATTTAATTTACTAAAAGCTTTGGGCTTTACTCATGAAGGTACAATTCGAGATAACTTTAAATTAGGTGGCAATTGGTGCAACGATTTAAAGTTAGGGTTACTTAATCATGAGTACAATGCTATATAACAAGCGCATTAAGTAATGGGACACATAATAGTTGGCTTGTCGCTCGTTCCTCGCTAAATTATAGCCAACTATTATTTAGCCCCTTATGCGGGCGTTATATTGCTAAATGAATTCAGTGTGTTTTCAGCTTTGGAGAATAAATGAAAAAGGGACTTGCAGATATATTTGAAGTTGATTCAGTAGCAAAGACTCTAGCCCTTTGTGTGCTTACTATTGGCGCATATTTAATATTTAAGCTTTATCAATTCTCAAACAGCATTAATCAAAAGACCGAACACAGAATACCCAATGTTTTCATCGTAATAACCATTTTCTTATTCACTATATCTTTAGGTAGTTTAATTTATGGCTTAGTTAACCTTAATGAGCCTACTATTTTAAGAAGCTCAATTGGTATTCATGTTGTCTCAAGTATTTTCGACGTTACTTGGATAATTTTGGTGCGTAATCGTATTAATTTAATCGCTGGCTCTAATCGTGGTGATAAGCTTTGGTTAAACCCTTTTATTACGTCAATATTTCATGTGATTTATATGCAGCATAAAATAAATCAAGGGTTGGCAACGTCGCAATATAACAAACAAATTATGGCAGGGCGCACAAAAAACGTGCGCCCCATATTTGAAGCGTTATGCGATTCATGAGATCAGCGAAAGGAATAGAAACTTATGTACAAAGTTGGCATCGTTATATTTGATGATTTCACAGATGTAGACTTTTTTCTTATGTATGACTTGCTTGGGAGGACAACCGATAGTTGGACGGTCAGCATACTGGGAACTAAACCTGAACATCATTCCCACCTTGGTATGAAAGTTACAACAGACGGGCATATTTCAGAGGTGACGAACCAAGATGTCGTTCTTATCACTAGTGGTAAAGGTGGTATTCCAGCAGCGATGAAAGATGCTGAATTTATGTCAGCGTTGAGCCTTGACCCAAACAAACAGCTAATTGGCTCGATATGTGCTGGTTCATTCATCCTTCATGAGCTCGGTTTACTAAAAGGTAAGCCATTAACAACCAATCCAGATGCTAAAGGTGTTCTACAAAAGATGGGAGGAGACGTTCAGGATCTGCCTCTAGTAGTAGAAGGTAACATAGCAACTGCAGGAGGTTGTCTTTCACTGATGTATCTCATTGGTTGGGTGGCAGAGCGGCTGTTTGACTCAAGTAAACGAAAAACTATTCAGAATCAATTAATTCCAGCCGGGCAGTTAGAACTTTTTGAAGAGCTCATTAGCGCAACTATTCAGTCAGCAGAGTTGAAAAATTCGCATAACAAAGCGTTTAAGAGTGATTCGTAACGCTTGGCATTTTTAGTTTGCGTTGGTTTTGGTGTTTAAGGTGCAATGCAGAAACTTCGGCATTGCGTTACTCACACCTTAACGCGGCGTTAGGCATCAGTGTTACCCACAATTATTTAGGTGTATATAAATGAGTAATGGAATTCAAAATGTTGGGATAGGGATTACAGCAGATATATTGACTGCTGCTGATTTTGGTGCAACTAATTTTATTGTAAATGTGGGTAATAATTTACTAACAAAAATTTTTAAAGATCGTGCTGAAAAGGCGAGAGAAATTGCGTTAAATGAAATGAAACGATGTGAAAGATCTGAATTTGATATTGAAAGTGCAGATCAATTTGTGGCTATAGTATATCGGTATCAAAGAGCTGCACTTGAGGGTACTGCCTTATTGAACCTTTCAATTTTAGCTAAAATTATGAGAGGGCAAGCTACAGAAGGTTCTGTATTTGCTACAGAGTTTAATGAATTCGCAGAAATAATTGCTTCACTTAAAACGAGAGAAATAGTGTATCTAGGTACACTCATTCGACTGCATAAAGAAAAAATATTAGTCCCTAAAGATAATAGCGAAGAATATTATGAGATTGATCAGTCTGTTGGTATTTTAATGCGTAAAGAGTTAGTTGGTACAAGCCACTTTCCTGAAAGTAGGGACTTAATTTCCTGTGAAACAAGTTTGCAGAGAACTGCTTTTATATATCCATCCGTACAGTTAATTGGTGGAACTATATTTTCCCCTACCTCTGATTTAGAAAGGCTTGCTGAGTTAGTCGAATTCGAGGAGTTATTCGGCGAAATGAATGCCTAACAAGTCATTTAAACGGACGCAAAAACGCTGGCTTTGCTCCTCCGTCGCTAAGTATAGCCAGCAACTTTGCGCCGCTTAATGAGGCGTTATGATTTTTATCGAAATGGGGAGGTTGTATGGCAATATCATTTGAAAGTCAGAGACTGACAGTAGTTGAAATTACTGAAGGGTTCGATTTATCTAAACACTCATATTTGCTAGAACGAATTCCTCAAATCCTCACGCCAGCAGTTGTAGAAAATCTTCCTCCATATTTCCACGAGATAGGTTCTAGTGAACAAGCCCGAATCTGGCTTGAGCGGATGTTGTTGGAGAGCCGCTTACTTCAAGTAATAGTCGAGGATAACGAACTAATAGGTTTCTTGTTCGCTTTTGTGGAAAATGACGAGTGTGCCCATATCGGATATTTGCTTGCTGAAGAATATTGGGGGCGAGGGTTAGCTAGTGAATTACTTCAAGGTTTCATCCATGAAGTCGAGAAATCCGAATCTTGGTTAAGGCTCATAGGCGGTGTTGACGAGTCTAATATTGCTTCAGCAAAATTACTTAAGAAGCTGGGTTTTATAGAGCAACCCGCTAAGGACAGTAGTGTGGTTTTCTATGAATATACGATTCCCTAGCCACAATCATAACAAAGCATTTAAGAGTGATTCGCAACGCTTGGCGCTTTCGCTTCGCTCAAGTATAGCCAAACGTCGCTCACACCTTAATGCGGCGTTATATAACAAGGAGATCAAAGTTGAAAAATATGCAGGCGACAGTTAATGATTTATCTGAACAGATTAAGAGTTCTGTAGAAAATTTAGATAAAGAGCTGTCAAGTTTACGAGCGCAGATAAGCTCCTCATCTGGAGAGCATCAAGAAGTTACTAAGAACTCTACCTCTGCTATTACGAATTCCATAAAAGGCTTAAATGATGAGATAACAAAGTTGACAGATCAGGTGCGTAATTCTGCTGAATTGAGTAGTAGCACTGTAGAAAAAGTATCGTGTCAACTTAAAACCAAAGGGGTCAAATCTTGACTTCAGACATCAGAACTTAAATTTCTCCAAACGCCTTAATTTAACTTGTTATTTTCCTCTAAAAGCGCAGCGCCTGTTATCCTCTTTGTGAATTAAGTTCTTCATTAATAAAAGCACTTGGGTAACAATTTAGCGAAGTTAGTTAAGTTTTAACTATATGTTAAATAGTAAGCTATCTTTGGCTTTTGCTCCTTTATAACTTATTCTAAGCCACTTCGTAGGCGGATTAATAAGTTGGCGTCATCTGCCAAAGGATATTTATGAGTACTAAAAGTAGACGATTACGCAAGAAGTTGTATTTAGATGAATTTGCTATTCTAGGATTTGAATTTACTTGTAATTTAAATGCTACAAAAGCAGAGTTTGATTTATTACTAGATGAGCTTTTAGAATTTATTGGTAAAAGAAAACTTTGTATTGCTGGTGGAGGTGACTGTAAGTCATTTAGTGGTTTTATTTGTTCTGTTCATCGTTATGGTTCGGCGACTAATCAAGACAGAGCAGACGTTGAGCTTTGGTTAAAGTCTAAAGAAAACATTTCAAATATTGTTGTTAGTCAACTAGTTGATGCAAACTACGGAGTGTAATGATTTATCTAAAATTATTTGGTTGAAGACCAAAATGAGCAAATATTAACTTCATATATCAGAGCTTAAATCTAATTGCGGCTTAATTTAAGTCGCAATTTTGCATATTATACACAGCTTGATAAGTCGGGTTGCCCCAAGTAAATTCATCATTTTTGTCGGATGGCGTGGCTTCGCCACTTATCCGACCTACGTCTAAAGGTCGGTTGGTTAAGCCAAAGGCGCCACCCAACAGAGTTCTATGGTTCTATCGAGCTTGGTCTATAAATTGTACTTATATTATTCAACTGCTTTTAAGCGTTTTGTTATGGCTTGTAATTTTTCTTCTAGTGTAAAAGACAGGACTAAGGTTTCTTCTACAATTTCTTTCGTCTCATCAACTAAACCGACTAGCTCCGACTCTTGCTCTTCATCTAAACCTAGAGTGATCATTTTTGATTGTATAGCTTGAGATAAGTCATTAACGAGTATTTTTACTTGCTTATCTTGCTCTGAGCATAGTTTTTTTATGGTACTAAAATCATCAGCGAGTTGGCTTTTGAGGGTGTTTAAAGCTTGTTGACGTATCGTCGCTTTTTCTAATTGCTGCTCAATAAATTCCATTCGGCTTTCTAAAAACCAAAGGGGTCAAATCTTGACTTCAGACATCAGAACTTAAATTTCTCCAAACGGCTTAATTCAACCTGTTATTTTCCTCTAAAAGCATAGCGCCTCTTATCCTCTTTGTGAATTAAGTTCTTCATTAATAAAAGCACTTGGGTAACAATTTAGCGAAGTTAGTTAAGTTTTAACTATATGTTAAATAGTAAGCTATCTTTGGCTTTTGCTCCTTTATAACTTATTCTAAGCCACTTCGTAGGCGGATTAATAAGTTGGCGTCATATACCAAAGGATATTTATGAGTACTAAAAGTAGATGATTACGCAAGAAATTGTATTTAGATGAATTTGCTATTCTAGGTTTTGAATTTACTTGTAATTTAAATGCTACTGAAGCGGAATTTGATTTATTACTAGATGAGCTTTTAGAATTCATCGATAAAAGAAAACTTTGTATTGCTGGTGGAGGTGACTGTAAGTCATTCAGTGGCTTTATTTGTTCTGTTAATCGTTACGGTTCAGCGACTAATCAAGATAGAGCAGACGTTGAGCTTTGGTTAAAGTCTAAAGAACACATTTCAAATATTTTTGTTAGTCAACTAGTTGATGCAAACTACGGAGTGTAATGATTTATCTAAAATTATTTGGTTGAAGACCAAAATGAGCAAATATTAACTTCATATATCAGAGCTTAAATCTAATTGCGGCTTAATTTAAGCCGCAATTTTGCATATTATACACAGCGTGATAAGTCGGGTTGCCCCAAGTAAATTCATCATTTTTGTCGGATGGCGTGGCTTCGCCACTTATCCGACCTACGTCTAAAGGTAGGTTGGTTAAGCCAAAGGCGCCACCCAACAGAGTTCTATGGTTCTGTCGAGCTTGGTCTATACATTGTACTTATATTATTCGACTGCTTTTAAGCGTTTTGTTATGGCTTGTAATTTTTCTTCTAGTGTAAAAGACAGGACTAAGGTTTCTTCTACAATTTCTTTCGTTTCATCAACTAACCCGACTAGCTCCGACTCTTGCTCTTCATCTAAACCTAGAGTGATCATTTTTGATTGTATAGCTTGAGATAAGTCATTAACGAGTATTTTTACTTGCTTATCTTGCTCTGAGCATAGTTTATTTATAGTACTAAAATCATCAGCAAGTTGGCTCTTGAGGGTGTTTAAAGCTTGTTGACGTATCGTCGCTTTTTCTAATTGCTGTTCAATAAATTCCATTCGGCTTTCTATAATAGTAAGTAAAATAGCAAAATTATCTCGAAGTCGTCCGAGTAAGCCTTCGTCTTTTGCATTTATTCCTTTTACAAGTATTGAGCAAGCAGGCGCGTTAAATAATAAGTTAGAGCTAAATGGCACTATTCGTTTTGCTCTTCTTCCCAGTTCAAGAATTTCTTTTTCTAGTTCAGAAATAGTTTGTTTTGGAAATTGGTGATATTGGTTTGTTACTCTAAACTCTACACAGCAGCTGGCGCCTGCATTGGTAAAGTACTGCTGTACGTTTGCAAATAATGCATCTAGATCGGTTACGTCAAGGTTGTCAGTAAAGAATGAAACTAACTCTCCGAGTTCACTTGCTTGTTGCATTGAGGTAAAAGCAGTTGTAGAGGCCACATCGTACATTTCTTTTAGATTATTTCGCTCTGTAATACGCAGTTCAACACGCTTTAATTTTTCGTTTAGTTCCTCAAAGTCTACTGGTTTGGCAATATAATCATCGCCGCCATACCCATATGCTGTGAGTTTGTCTTCACTTGATGTTAAAGCGGATATAAATATAATTTCGCAATCATCGTATTCACCTGATCGTTTTATTTGTTCAACTAAATCGTAACCAGTAAGGTCATTACTAAGTAAAATATCCATCAGCACGACTTGTGGCTGGTGCTGTTCCATTAGCGCTAATATTGGTTCGGTTCCATCAGATGAAGTAATATCGTGTTGCTTGGAAAGCGCAATTTCCATGATGTTTCTATTTTGGGGGTTATCGTCAACGGACAATATTTTCACTTTGGCTCCTTAATTTAGTTATTGTCGTCCTATCTTAAATGATATTAGTCATGGAAATGGCTACTCGCAAATAATAAATTTATGTACATTTTCATAGGTTATTTAAGTAATATCAGATAAAAGGTTAACTATGGTAGATACCTAATTCACCTTGTTTATCACCCTATAAAAGCAGCGAAATTGTCATGAATGTCATTAGTAACACTACAATAATCACTGACTCATTAGAATCGTGGCATAAGAGTCAATCGACGTTTAAATTTCAAGGTTATGAGATTGGATATCATGTGCAAGGCAAACAGGACGCGCCGTGTTTATTACTGATCCATGGTTACCCAACCGCAAGTTGGGATTGGCACAATCAATGGGCTGCGCTCACTCAACACTTTAAGGTATTTACCCTAGATATGCTGGGTTTTGGTTTTAGCGACAAACCTCAAAATGTTACTTACACCATAAATATGCAAGCGGATTTACTGACATATTTTTTAAAGGTGTTAAATGTAAAAGCAGCGCATATTTTAAGCCACGATTATGGTGATACGGTAGCGCAAGAGCTACTTGCTAGAAGCAATTTAAATGAGCCGCATGCCATAAAAATACAAAGCGTTTGCTTTCTTAACGGCGGGTTATTTCCAGAAACACATAAACCGGTATTATTGCAAAAGCTGCTATTTAGCCCAATAGGCGCTTTAAAATCGCGACTTGCAAACTATAAAAGTTTTAAGCGTAATTTTGACAATATGTGTTCTATACCACTTGCTGAAAAAGGGCTAAACGAATTGTGGCAGTTAATTGAATACAAACAGGGCAGGCCTGTAATGGCAAAACCGAAGAATAAACTAGACACCCACTCTAATTTTTGAAGTTTGGCGAACTAAGTACTAGGCTTTCATCAGTGTGAAAAAAAGCTGGGTGTCTTATGGCAATCGTAAGAAAGCGTCATGTAAGTTTGGTTGGTACAAAGTACTACCACTGTATATCACGTTGTGTTCGGCGTGCTTTTTTGTGCGGTGAAGACCATTTTACTGGTCAATCTTACGAGCACCGCAGAGGCTGGATTAAAGATAGACTGCTAGCACGAGCGAAAGTATTTTGTATTGATGAGTGCCTGAGCTGTAATTAATAATTACACTGTTAGCATATCACTCCTATGGAGTGAAAATTTGACTTTAAAATATATTTTATTAGTATGATATAACTAATAAATTAAAGGGAATTTCTGGTGTATAGATTATTTATAGTTCTATCATTAATGTTAAGCTTTTCAAGTTCTGCATTTGAAAATGTTATTTTTAATAAATACTATTTTCCAATTAACGATAATTGGGAGACGATGAGAGTTTTAGAGGAGGGTGAAGGCTTTGCCCTAGTCAACAGCCAAATGCAAACTTTAAGTATAAGAAAATTTCATAACGATGATCCATTAATCACTTTAGAAGATGGAAGCACAATTCCATTAGTTGAAATACATTTAGACAGCCTAACAAATTCAAATTCGGACATAGAAAGTAAAGTTTATAAGGAAATTAAGAATAGCTTTTCTAAAGTAAAAGAAATTCAAAACAAAACTAACTCCTTTAACTTATTCGTCGAATTAAAGCCAGATTTAATTGATACACAAATTGCCTATTTATATTCAAAAGAAAATGGAATTTTTATTGGGATTACATCAACAATACCTGAGAGAGATTTTTTAAAATTTTTAAAATCAATCCACGAAAAAAAATAAGGAAGTTAAATGTCAAATTCTATCGAGCAACTAGATAAAGAAGACCAAGAAAACCTACAATTTATATTACAAAAAATGTATCCTGAAAGTAGTGCTTTTAAAGAAAACAAGCCTTCGATTGAAACTTTAAAAGTTTATATGCAAGCTCTTAAGGCTAATACTTTTTGTAACAAAGCAATGACAACGCTTACTACTGAATTAGCTACAGCTACAGTAAAACAGATATACAGGGGTAAGTTTAAAAAGATCGTCAATAAGGTTCTAAAAGAAATAAAAGGTCACTATAAAGAAAATAACCTTAACTTCTTTATTTGCAATCAGGTAGTAAAGTATAAGTATAAGTCTCCGTTAGTTATTTCTCTTCAAGGCTATTTCTAGTATAACAGCCCTATCTTTTATGTTGAAAACTCTACATGTAAAGGCTACGAGTTAGTGGCCTTTATTAATTAATTTGTTACACGTTTAGAAACCAAAGAGGCAAATCTTGCTTTCAGATAGCAGAACTTAAACTCTTAACAGCGGCTAAATTTAAGCCGCTACTTTCCTCTAAAAGTGCAGCGCCTGTTATCCTATTTGTGAATTAATGTAGCTTTGCCAACATAAGTTTTGTGCGTTTGGGGGTAGTTATTTTTAGCATATTTTAATTACGATATAGGTGTTGGTGAAAAGCCATTTTTTTACTTATTTATAAGGTGGGTTGTTTTCATAAGTGTTTGTAATATGGTGTCTATTAATTAACCTAAATATAGAATAAGGAACATTCATGGAATTAGTCAAAACCACAAGTTTGAAATTTGAAGTAACAGAAACTGGTCATCAAATTATACAAGCTAAAATAAATGGACATAAAGTAAATTTAATTTTAGATACAGCGGCGGGTGCATCTGTTTTAGATAGAGCATGTATTAAAGAGCTTGGAATACAAGAGAAACTAAGTGAAGAAAATGCCGCAGGTTTAGGTACAGCCGACCACGAAATGGGCTTAATAGATGTTTTGAAATTTGAATTAGCAGGGCAGTTGTTTGAAAGTACAGAGTTTGTATCACTAAACCTAGACCATGTTCAGCCCGCTGGTGGTGACAATATAATACATGGATTATTAGGCTCTCCATTTTTTAGAAAATACCAAGCTGTGTTAGATTTTGGCACTAATACACTGACAATTAGAGAGCCGTTAGCTGATTATGAGTAATTAAAGCGACTTATTTAAGCCGCTCTTTGCATATTATACACAGCGTGATAAGTCGGGTTGTCTCAAGTAAATTTATCATTTTTGTCGGATGGCGTGGCTTTGCCACTTATCCGACCTACGTTAAAAAGTAGGTTAGTTAAGCCAAAGGCGCCACCCAACAGAGTTCTTAAAGCTATTAAAGCGGCTTAATTCAAGCCGCTACTTTCCTCTAAAAGCGCAGCGTCTCTTATCCTCTTTGTAAATTAATTTGTTTTAAACAACATTAACTTTGCCTCTTTTCCATCCGTTAATATCGCTACATTACCTTCAGCAGTAACAAACACATCTCTGAGCCTGCCTTTAGCCTCTGGGAAAATATGTGATTGGGTGAACTCACCATTTGCTAAATTAACGCTGTAGAGCTTTTTATCGACCAATGTAGTAATAAGCACGTGGCGTTGCAGTGAAGGGAAGGCTGCATGCTTAGAGCCATAATATGCCATGCCTGATGGCGCAATTGAAGGCGTCCAATCTACGGTTGGTTTAGCCATTCCGGGGTAGTCTCTAAAGGGGGAAATACGTGCTTGTGAATAATCGTCGCCGTTAGTGATTACTGGCCAGCCGTAATTGGTGCCAGCCTTTAAGTAGTTGAGCTCATCACCGCCTGCGGGGCCGTGTTCGTGGCTAATGATTTGCTTGGTATCGTAATCATAAACCAAGCCTTGCAAGTTACGGTGCCCGAGTGAATAAATGGCATGCGCGGTAGGGGTTTCATGTTTAATAAACGGGTTATCGCTTGGAATAGTGCCATTTAAATTAATTCGTAGCACTTTACCTAATTGGCTGGTTATAACTTGTGCTTGCTCGCGGTAGTCAAAGCCATCACCACTTGAAAACAGTAAGCTATTATCGGGCAGTACAAGCGCCCGGCCAGAGTAATGCTGCGGTGTGCCCTTATCGGTGGCAACTTTATAAATAATTTTTGGCGTTGAAAATTGCGTACCATCAAACTTAGCTTTGGCAATAACGAGTCTGTTTGCATCAAGCTCACCTTGGGCATAAGTGAATATTATTTCTTTTGATTCACTGTAATTTGGCGAAAGTACTATATCGAGTAAACCACCTTGCCCTGCAACGTATAAGCCCTCGAAATCTAGTTTAACTCGGCTTTGTTGATTGTTTTTAATGATAACAACATGGCCATCACTCTCTGTAACTAACCAGGTGTCGCTTGGGAGCTTAACCATGCTCCATGGTGAATTGAGGTCTGTTGCTAAGGTGCTAGCAGTATATTGCTGTGTTGGTAGTTTGGCACTGGCGTTACAAGACAACACTAAAAGCGAAAGTAGCGTAATACCACACAAAGATTGTTTACACTGCAAGCCTTTGCTAGTGTAAGAAAAAAATTTCATTTTAAGTTGAGATAACCATGCAGTTTTTAACACGTATACTCCCGTCATTTTTAGTTTCTTGGTTGCTTACATTCACTCTTGCTAGCTTGTTTCATAGCCAATACGTTGTCAATCAATTAGTTAATGTAGGTGTAGTGGTGGGCTTTAATGATCGTGTTAATTTAACCCTTGAAGATTGGCTTGGCTTGCTACCTACTTACGGCGCTATTATTGCGATTGCACTTGCTCTCGCATTTTTTGTGACCTGGTTTATCGCGAAAAAGCTTAAAAATCAGGGGATACAATTATTTGTAACTGCGGGTATTGTAGCGTTTGCAACAGCGTTAATTGCTATTGAATCTATTATGAACATTACTATTATTGCGGGTGCAAGAGGCTGGGGGTTTTATGCGCAATTATGTGCAGGTGCAGTAGGGGGTTATGTATTTGCAAAACTCATTAAGGCAAATAAGCAAAAGATAGAGCATCACGGTTTTTAAGTGAGTATTGGTCTGCAATGCAATGTAAAAAGCCGCTATTAATACAGCGGCTTCTGTGTGTAAGAATTGCGTAGTGATATCAAAAAATCAAACTAAAAAGTTTATAACCACTTAAGCCAAAAATAAGCACTAATACTGGTAAAGTAAATAGGTTTACCAACACGGAGTTAGTGTATTTACCCATTACAGAGCCTTGATTTACTAGCCAAACAAGGTAGGCAGTTACAATTGGCAATAATAAACCATTAGCGGCTTGTGCAAAAATGATCACTGCGACAGGGTCTAAACCCAGAGATGCTACGGCAGCACCAAATAATAAAATAACAATGGCAACGCCTTTAAAGCGAGTGTTATCCATTTTATTTGACCAACCTAACATGCCACATACGGCGTAAGCGCCGGCAAGGGGAGCCGTTATAGCGCTGGTTAAGCCTGCGGCAAATAAACCAATAGCAAAAAAGTAATGGGCGGCATCACCTAGTAAGGGTTCAAGTTGTACCGCCATATTGGCAGCGCTAATTTGCCCTGCATCGGTGCCATAAAATGCCACTGATGCGGTTGATAAAATAGCTAAGGTGATCACACCACCTAGGGTGATGGAAACGCCCGTATCTATATTGGTTTCTTTAATTACTTTTTGTTTGTCACTCTCGCTGTTATGGCGAGCAGCCAGTACCCCTGAGTGTAAAAATAAGTTGTATGGCACTATGGTCGTACCTACCAATGCTAATACTGTGGTAACTGAGCCCTCAGGCATGCTAGGAATAAAACCAGCTAATACGTCACTGAGCGAGGGAGCCGCCATAACAAGCGTAGAGATAAACACTAGGCTCATTAAAATCACTAGTAAAATAAGCGCATTTTCAACAACTTTGTGTTTACCGCTATAAAGTAGTATGGCACTTAAAAATGCAATCAGTGGCGTCCAAAGTTGGGCATTTACCTGAGGGAATATTTCAATTAATCCCATGCTGGCACCGCTTAAATTACCAGCCTCGTAGGCGGCACTGCCAACACCAATGGCGCTGATCACTAAAAATATAGCGAGAGATTTAAATAGGGGAGTTTCAATATGGGCTCTTAGTGCTTGTGCTAAGTCTTGCCCGGTGGCTACGCCTAGGCGCGCCGCCATAGATTGTAATAATATGGTGGCAATTACTGAAAATAGTAGCGTCCATATTAGTGCAAAACCAAAGTTTGCACCCGCTACGCTCGCGGTGGTAATAGTCCCTGGTCCAATGAAGGCAGCGGTGACGAGTAGTCCTGGTCCTAATCGCATAGTTTGACCCTAATAGTGCTTTTTATATTGCTATTTAAAGTTACACCTAACGTTTTATAACGCGATGCCTGTAATTATTGCTGCCACTTATACTAAGTGCCTTGCAGCATTGGCCGCCCCTTGGCTTTGCCTTTTTTGATAACCATATGTTAAAAAAGGTCGCGTAGCATACCAACTTGTATATAAATTTAAAGGGGATAGGTTGCGTTTGCCTAAACTTTAAACGATTTAATAGGTTTTAGTTGTTATCAAGCTTTGGTACCAAGCAAAAATCTTATATGATGTTGACAATAGCACACAATATAAACTTTCAAAGGCGACCATTATTAGTGACTGTAATACATCACCTTTAGCTGATAACTCAGAACAATCCTCTGAGATGATAATAACTAATTCAACATTAAAAATAGCCACATTTAACCTGTTTAATTATCTTGAACCACCTAATGCTTATTATGAGTTTGAGCGGATATATACCGCGGAGCAATGGGCAAAAAAACAGCGCTGGATTATTGATTATTTAACCGAGCATCAGCCCGATGTAATTGGCTTTCAGGAAGTGTTTAGCATTGAGTCGCTTAAAGAGTTACTAAAGCAGCAAGGGTATGTGTACTTTGCTGTGGTGGATGAGCCACAGGTAATAGATGATTTTATTTATAAACGCCCCGTTGTGGCAATAGCAGCAAAATACCCCATTGTTGAAGTAGCGAGCGTAAAACACGACTATGAGCTTGCCAGTACTTTAGGTTTAACTGAAGATTTTGCCTTTAGTCGTAAAGTTCTTAGAGCCACAATAAATTTGCCGCATATCGGTAATACCGATTGCTATGTGGTGCATTTTAAATCTAAACGGCCATCAATTGAGATTGATGAAAATAATAAAGAACTAACCGCTGAAAAAAACATTATTGAAATTTTAAAAGCAAATGTAGCGGGTGGCTGGGGCTCAACTATTCAGCGTGGTAGTGAAGCAACATTGCTGATGATAGAAATGATAAGCCGTCGTGAGGCCACGCAACAACCTATGATATTAATGGGAGATTTTAATAACGACCTAGCTGATGGCGTTTTAAGCCACTTATTAACCAATACACTGCGTTTTGCTCCTACGTTTGATAGTAAAACCTACCTTGCAAAATATTGTCTTAACGATGCGTGGCAGTTATTTACAAAGTTAAACGATGATTGCGAGCCTGATGAAGTATCTAATGAGTCAATAAAAGGTATTACCGATAAAGATAATCGAGGTTTAAAACTACCACGAAAAGCAACGCATTACTTTGGCGCAAGCAGCTCTGTGCTTGATTATATTTTGCTATCTTGTGAGTTTGATTCTGGCTATGACGACAGTTTTTTTGAAGTAAGTGATTATCATACTTACGATCGTCATTTAATTAACCCCGAGTTTGAGCGCGACGATTTAAGTACCGATCACGGCGTTGTATGTATCACGCTTAAACTACGGGAGTAATGATTAACTCACCACTGTTTAGTTATTATGCCAAACAGTGGCGAGTCGTTATTTACTGACGAGGATTTATCTCTAAAGGTGACAAGGTAATGGTGGCATTACTACTTGCGCCTTTGTAACCTTGATACTCTTTGTTTTCAAACAGTGTGTAAAAAACATCGACATAATCATCATTATTGGTAAACCATTCATCAGGCATTGCTTTAAGTAACTCATTAGTGAGTTTAGGAATAATAGTATAGCCCTGTGCTTGTAAATCAGGGATGCTTGCCATTACTTGCTCTGATATTTCTAATAACTTCATTGCTAAGGTTTTATAATTTGTGTTGTCATCTTGCTCCATTAAAAGCAAATCGACAGCTTGCCAACGATAACGTTGCCAATGAATTAAAACCTGATTAGGGCTGTAATTGGTTTTATCATGATCTAAATAAGGTAAATCAACAATATCTAATATTGGTTCATCTCTGCTAGGATCGATCCCCGTTACGATGGCATAGACTTCTGCTTTACCTGAAATCCAAGGTTCTTTATCATCCTCTAAATGTATTTTTTTCAGCACGCTAGTTTGTAATGGCTGATCATTATTTAATTGATTTTGTGGGCTAACCATGTTTTTGCTGAATTTGTTAGCTGACAAAATTCCTTTCATTACTGCAATACCCGCACCCTGTACTTTTTGCTGATCTAATTCGACAATAAAAACAGGTTGAGTTGGCATTTGGTCTACGCTTAAATAATGAATGTTACCAAACTGATCGAACGCTTCAATCTCGCTCCATTGGCTATCGTCACCAGCGGGTGCAAATGCGAATAAAGGGTTTTCACCTTGTTGCCAATCAGTTAGCATGGTTTCGCTAGCTAAACGCACTTGTAACAAGCTTCCTGAATTGTTAGGTAAGCCTTTAAGCTGTTGTAAGGCACTATTTGCCTGACTTATATTACGTTGTGTATGCCGTGCTACTGTTGATAACTGATCAGCATTTAAAACTAAGTTATATTTATTTACTGATTGTTTTAAATCAGCATTCAACACTGAATAATTAAGCGCTACTTGCTTTGCGAAATTACGCTTAATAGTTGCTACGTTTTTGTATTGAGCTTGCTGTACCAAGCTTTCTGCATTTTCAATATGATCTTGAGCTGAAAAAGCAGGTACTGATATAAAGTTCAATAATGCCGCCGTAGCTAAAGATTTGGTTATTTTATTTTTCATAAAAATTCCGCCGTTCCATTTTTAGTAACATCTATAAAACAACAATTAGAATAAATGCTCAAGTTAAATTTATAAAATACGTAATTAGTATTAATATTATGTCAAAGTTTAATATACATTACATAAATACCGTAATTTTTATATAAAGCAGGAATCTATTACAAAAAATGTATATTTTGTAAAATAATTTATATACATATCAGTTGGTTAAATTTGGCTTAATAGTTGCTTTAACTATTATTCTAATAACAACACAAAGGAAAAAACAATGACCGATATTGCACATTCTGCGTTTGTAGCATTTTACCTATACTTAATTATGATGTTAGTTCAGTGGGCCGTTGCGACGTTTAGTAAGGCTAAACAACCTGGTGCAGTGCCAGGGAAAATTGATAAAGAGCTATCTCATGGGAGCTTTATATTTAGAGCGCATCGTACTTTTCATAACACATTAGAAAACAGTGCACTATTTATAGGAACGGTTTTATTTGCTTTTGTGATGAATTACCACAGCTCGGTATTTGCAATATGTATATGGGTATATGTGATTGCACGTTTAATTCATATGGCACTGTATTACGCAATCGCCACCGAGAAAAACCCCAGCCCGCGTAGTTACTTCTTTTTAATCAGTGTGATTGCAAACATTGTGATGTTAGTGCTATTGGGACTGCGATTAGCAAGCTAATTAAATGGTTAAAGCGAAAAGCAAATCGGCTTTTCGCTTTAAAAAATATTTATACTATCGGCAACCAGTACTATTAAAGTCAACCACTAGACTTGCGCCCTCACTGTTTCCAGAGACTTTTAGGTACCCCCAAAACTGCTCCTGATCACGAATGAAAATACACTCGTTATTCGCACTATTGGCAGAGTTTGCAATCTCGTTACTACCATTTGGCCAAGTACTATTCGAGTAACTTAAGTCAATATTACCGCTACCATTTGCTGATGTTATTGAAATACCTGACTGACTATTTACATCTGCAATGGCAAACCACATTGGACCACTGTTACTTAAACATATGACTTCACCATTTTTAAGGCGGCCTTTACTTTGCCCTGATGACGTTGCACATGCATCAGGCAGTGAACTACGCGTTTCTTTATATGATGCAGTGAGCTTTACATTATCATAGTTATTATAACCGTTTACCATTACATGATAGTTTCCTACGTGGGCAGGATTGAAAATACATTGTTCGTTATTTCCTTCAAGGTATGGGCGACAGTCATAGCGAGATAAGGTTGGCTCTGAGTTATAACTGACGTATAAATCAGCATCCCCTGAGCCATCATTTAGACTAAATGTTAATTCGCTAGCGCCAGAAGGGACGTCAAAATTAAACTGTAACTGGGTGTTTTGCTTTTGAGAAATAAAAAGGGGTTGACCATTTATGAGCGTTTGTTTATTGCCTTGAGTATTTTCAGTTATGGTTGCGATAATTGTTTTCATATCAATGTCGCCATCGTTATCAGTGACGGTTAATGATACGGTATATTGACCTGACTGTGTGTAAGTATGTATTGGATTGGCATCTGTGCTGCTAATACCGTCGCCAAAGAGCCAAGTATAACTTACGATATTTCCGTCGCTATCGGTACTACCAACACTTGAGAACGTAATAGGGGTATTTTCTAGGCCTGAATATGGACCATTTATATTGGCACTCGGTGCAATATTTAACGGCGAACCATATACAAGCTGATCGCACCATTGCACAAATTCATTTTCATAGTTATTAGCCCAATGTTGGGTTTTATTTTTGTACGCACGCCAATTTCCTTGACGTGTATCTGTGAGCATAGCGTTGAGTTGTTGTTTGTAGCGCTCAAACATAAAGCGTACCCCTAAATAGCCCCAACGATAAATTCTATCTTGATCAAAACCATCGTAGTTAGTGGCAAATATTTGCTGCAGGGTAAAGCGCTGTCCATTTTTAATGGTATTTATTGCCGCTTCATTATCATTTTGATTCGCGATGTATTCTGCGACCCCCTCAGACCACCATACAATGTCTTCGGTTGGAGAGTTGAAGTTACCATATAAGTTAAAACGACCGTCTAAGTAATGAACATATTCGTGCTCTAAATTCCATACAAAATGATCCGCTTTTGCATAGCTTGCTTCATAAGCTACAAAGTTGGCTTCGTTATCAGTATCAGAAGGATCGCCCTCTAAATACATTCCGCCATTATTAGTATTAATACCAAAAATTGCTTTGGCATACTTGCTATAGTCGTGACTACTATCAAAAATATTTACGTATAAAAAACGGTTATAATCATTCGCGACAGGCATATTTTCTGTGGCTAATTTAGTATGAAATAACCCTTCTTCAGCCTGCATTGCATCACATGCTGCAGCGTGTTGAGCTGCTGTCATCGCCTGTGAACGGATTTTTATGGTGTTGCTACAATTATATTGCTGGGAAAGTACTTGTTGAGTGAGTGTATCTACAAAATTACAAACACCAAACTTACTGCAATCAGTGTAATAATTTACAATGTCAGCAGCGCCAAGCCACACGGCATCACCATAGCCATAACTTTGATAGGTATTAAAAATATTAGTTAAGCCTGCGTCTACATCAGGTTGAATACTTGCTTTAGAATATTTTTTAAGCCGCGCAAGCTCACTTGCTGCATTTACTATTAAAAACTCTCCGTCAGATCCAATTAACCATTGTTTTTGCGTAAATTCACTTAATTTTATTGCTAAAGCTTTATCGTTTGCTATTAACGTTACAAATTCTTCATTCCACTGCCCGCGATATAGCAACGTAAAAATTCCATTAACTGCATTACGCATATTCCAACTGCTCGCATAACTTTTATCAAAACGCGTTAGCCATTGCTTAACAACTTCAAGATAACGATGTTGTTGTTCAGCACTATCCATTGTAATAATGACCTCTGACAGTGTTTTACCATGGTCATCGTTGTTATCATAAAAATGTTGATTGTTTACAAAGGCATCGATGGCATCTGCAACGCTAGGTGTTACCAATGCAGGAAAGTCGATAGAGTCATTATAAAACTCTGCATAAAAGCCGGTTCGCAAATATAAAAATAAAGCTTCGATCTGCTCATTGCCACCACCAGTGTAACTTTGTGAAAGTGAGTTAGCATGATTGGCTACAGCAATCATATTATCGGTGGTAAAAATCTGTGGTTGAAGATCGGTTGCAGCGAATAACTCGTTGATACACCGTGTACCTTGGCGCTTTACTTCGTCAATAACCGTCATGGGATTTGCAACAGCAAGGGCATTCAAGTCACAACTAACGGCCATTACCTGACTTAACATTCTCTTCGTTGTAATATGTTGCTGTATTGGCGTTTGTTGAGGTAGCTGTTGCGGCTTTTGTTGTGATTGTGCCACAGGTGCCTTGCTATTACTGTATTGGTTTACGCCGTGATGCATGACGCGCTCTACAATAGCAGGCTGCGGTTTAAACGTTCGTTCTTGCTGGGAATGTGCAGTTGCAAAGCCGGTGATACCTAATAGCGGTAAGGCCAAAATAAATTTATATATTTTCATAACTTTCCTTTGATAATGATTATCTCAACCTGTAGTACACAATTGAGGTACAGGGTTGTATCATTTTTCTCCCCATGCAATCAATAAGTTTTACTTTTAGTTTTAAAATTAATGCTTTAGTTTGTTAGGTGTTAAGCTTTGGAGGCAATGAAGTCGCATTAGATGCGAAGCACTTGTAGACTTAAATATATAAGTAGACTCATAATATTTTTAACTCAGTATCTATTGTCTTTAGTGAGCAAGGGCTTATTAAACGGGTGAGTTTTGTTGATTTATATAAAGTTATTTGAAGAGATGACTAAATTAATATTCTTTAATGGCGTTTTATTTAAAGCGAATCTGATAGTGAATTCATAATATCGCTTTAAAATACGATGCGCGTCTGAGGGGAATTCGGTCCGCGCAATTATTCCTTGGTTTATTGAGTTAGCTTGATTTTTCGGGTCACAATAAAACACATTAATGAGCCTAATGTAACTAACACAACGCCTTGCCAGAATACGCTGGTGAGCGATATTGATAAGTAAATAGAGGCAAATAGTGTTGATAACACAGGAATAAAGTAAGACAGGGTGCCTAACAACACTAGGTTACCGCCAATGATTGCTTGGTTCCATAGTGCGTAACCTCCACCAATAACAATACCTGCTAATACTAAGGTCAAGCTAGAATATAGGCTAAACTCAAAGCTGGGTTCATTACTCAGTCCGTAACTTATCCATAAAGAGATTGCCGTGACTGCAAAAAATACACTAATGGCATTTTTACCCTCGCTAAGTTTAACCGTTACACTGCAATACACAGCCCAAATAAACGCCGCTGCAAACGCCATAGAGTAGGGCAATGGGTTGTCACTTATATTATCGGTTAATACTTCCACAGATAAACCACTATCACCTGCAATGCACCATGCAACGCCTAAAAACGCAATCAGTATGCTCGGGTAGACTAATGCGCTTACTTTAATGCGGTTAACAATAATCGATAATAAAATGGTTAACGCTGGCCAAAGGTAGTTAATAATCGCCATTTCCAACGCTTGCTGGCGACTATTTGCAAAGCCAAGCGATAAAGCCAAACACATTTCGTAAATCACAAATAAGCTGCCACCAAAGAGTAAATAGCGCTTTGGATAATTATTTAGCTTTGGTACACCCATGACAAGCATTAAAAAAATCGCACTGACGCTATAAATCAAAGCAGCACCGCCAATTGGGCTAAATAACTCCGATAAATCACGAACAAAAGCAGTTAAACTGCTCCAAAGTAAAATAGCGAGCACCCCATAGAGGGTGTATTTATGTTTAATTAAAAAAGACATGGAGAGCTACTTAATGAAAAACAAAAGTAACACTTTAATATATATCAAGGGGTAGGGCATTAGTTTTACTAACTTTTAGTCTGATAGGTAGTAGCAGCATGTAGGGTCTTTTTAATCGTGGCGCGAGGTTTGTAACCTCGTGAGCAGTTGATAACTGCTCATGCGTTATTCTACTGGCTTACATCCATGTAAGAATAAGTAAGTCCGAGCAAAGTTTTCGCGTCCTGCTAACGCTCCTTACCTACATTCAGTGGGCAACAAAGAGTAAATCCACCCTAGGGAAGAGCTCGATGGGCAGCGCCTGTTTGGCATTGATGCAGCGTTATTGCCTAAATGCCAAACAGATTACTACAAATCTAACCTTAAAAGACCAACAGACCCTAGTTAAATAATTTAAATAGCATCCACAAATATAGAAGGGTTATTTATTCAATATTTACCTGAACGCTGCTTACTTGATTATCGTAGGTCGCTGAAACAATAAAACTACCAGCGCTATTCGTTTTACTGGTTAATCTATAAACCGCATTCTCTGTACCTGCGCTAATTAATTTTGTAGTTACCAAACTGCTTCCATTAATGCTCCAATCAGCAAATTCAGTTACATTCACACTTGAAGTTTCATCACTGCCATTAGCCGTCAGTGTGAGATTAATTGAACCAAGAGGGGTCATAGTTAATACTGAACTGCCATCATTTATTTGAAGATCATTTAAATCATCAGAACCATCGACTGTTACTGTAATAATTTTCTGTTTGTTGCCACAGCTGCCAATTAATTGAGTTTCACCAGATTTGAGCGCAACAAGCGTTCCTTTGTTTTCGCCTTCATCTGTTATACCAATATAACGGGTTCCTACTTGCGACCAAGTAATAGTGTCATTAATAGTCTTAGCTTCTTGAGCTACCAAAGAGGCAATTGCACTAACTTGAATACGATCGCCAATATTAAGATTGATCTCTTCAGTTGGCTCATCATTAACTAAAATATCGATAGACTCTAAATTTTTAGGATCTGCTTTCACTGTCAGCTTACCAAGAACATTGTCTATTTTAGCTGTAATAGTTGTATCTTCAACATCAGGAGCGGATGTAAACAATAAGCCGTCAGAGTTGATTGTTGCAGTACTGCCGTTATCAACAGCAAAACTTAAACCTCTAATGGTATTTAAAGATGTATATCCATCAGCATAGGTAAGATCGGCTGATAATTGCGCAGGTATACATGTATTAATGTAATCAATGTTAGAAGCGGCTGTTTTTAAGTTAATTTCAGTGACTGCGACATCACTTACTGAAACCTCACCTTCACCTGAGATATCATTGATGGTAGTTCCTGTGATAGATACAGCCCCTTGGTTTGCTGTAGTACTCGAAACCGCATTTACAACACCATTGCTATTTACAGTTGCAATAGTCGGATCGTTAGACTCCCAGGTTAACTCACTAGTAATGTCGCGCGTGTCACCATTACTATCTATACCCGTAGCACTTAATTGTAATGTCTCACCTGGCTTTAAGCGTTGTTGATCTCCAACTATCTTAACAGATTCTATAATGGTGCCTTCAGAACGAAGTTTGTCTAACTGTATTGCTTTTGCAAGATCCGTTGTATCACTTTCAGAACCGCAACCCGTAACGCTGATAATAAATAATGCGGTTACAGATAATTTAAAAAAACTGTGTGTATTAATCATATTTCTATTGCGTCCTTTCATACATAACTAAAAGTGATAAACAAAGCCTAAGGTATAACCGGTTATTTCAATATCATCACCTTTGAAAAGGGATTGATAACCAAGTCTTATTTGAGTGTTTTCTAAATAAGGAATTTGCTGGTGCATTGCGACTCCCCAAGAAAAACCATCATATTTATAATCACCATTTATTGATGTGGAAGGATTAGACACAACAACTTGATTTTTTGCATAACCCAATGAAACGTCCAGACCAAAGCCATTGACTACATCAGATTGCATAACAAAATATAGGGCTAAGCTTTTGTCTAAATTTAACTCTGTATTATAAATATTATCACTTGTGTTTGATGCTAGGTAATGCGCTTCAAAAGCCATGTTATTGTTACTAATACCAGCACGTATCAATGCACCTTTAGGGGTCGCGTTTTCATTACTTATTTCGATATCACTCATCATGTAGTCAACACCAATATAAGGGGTATCTGCAAAACTACTGAATGATGCGCTAAGTAAAAGTAGAGTAAGAACTTTTTCCATAAATCTTAACTTATAGTCCATCGGTATTTTGGGTACAAATAGTATTAAATCGCCTTGCATTAATCAAGCTGAGCAGTTTACTTAATATATAATTAGCGGTTAATTATACTTTTTCGAATACATTATAATTATTCAAAATGTTATCAAGATAAGAATTTAATTAGGTGTGTAAGGTATCGAAAGTAGTACCTTACACACTGGTATTTATTCAATACCAATAAAGCCGCCAGTTTGATGTGCCCACAGTGCAGCGTAAATGCCGCCTTGGGCAATTAACTCATCGTGACTGCCTTGCTCTACAACGCCACCTTCATCAAGCACAATAAGCCTGTCCATTTGTGCAATGGTTGATAATCGGTGTGCAATAGCAATGACTGTTTTACCTGTCATTAAATCATCTAAGCTGGCTTGAATAGCCGCTTCTACCTCTGAGTCTAAAGCGCTGGTAGCTTCATCAAGTATAAGAATAGGCGCGTTTTTGAGTAACACCCGAGCAATAGCAATCCGCTGGCGTTGCCCGCCCGAGAGGGTTACCCCTCGTTCGCCCACTTGTGCATCAAAGCCTTTATTGCCTTTGCTGTCTTCTAAATCGGTTATAAAATCGAGCGCTTTGGCTTGTTTGGTCGCATCGAGCATTTCGGCTTCTGTGGCATCGGGCCTGCCGTATAAAATGTTATCTTTTACTGAGCGATGTAGTAGGGATGTATCTTGGGTAACCATAGCAATATAACGGCGCAGACTTTCTTGGCTAACATCGGTTATATTTTGACCGTCAATACTAATGCTACCCCTGTCTGTATCGTAAAAACGTAGCAACAAGTTAACTAATGTGGATTTACCCGCGCCAGAGCGACCCACTAAGCCAATTTTTTCGCCCGGTTTAATATTTAAGTTTAAACCGTTAATTACTGGACCTCGGTTATTTTCATTAGCGGCTTTACCATAATTAAAGTGTACATTGTTAAAGTCGATTGCCCCTTGAGTTACTTTTAAGCTATCGGCTTTTGGCTTGTCATCAACCGCAATCGGGTTTGAAAGGGTGCGCATGCCATCGGCTACGGTACCAATGTTTTCAAATAAGCTGCTAATTTCCCACATGATCCATTGGGCCATGCCATTAAGCCTTAACGACAAACTCAATGCTACTGCAATAGCCCCCGCACTAATGGCACTTAACGACCATAAATACAAAGACACCGCTGCCACCGAAAATACCAGTAAATAGTTCAAGCTTTGAATAACCACATTAAGGCTGGTTACCAAACGCATTTGTTTATATACAGGCTGTAAAAATACATCCATGCTTTGTTTAGCATATTGCTCTTCGCGTTGGGTATAAGAAAACAGCTTAATGGTTGAAATATTGGTGTAGCTATCAACAATACGGCCGGTCATTTCTGAGCGTGCGTCAGCTTGTGAGCTTGCAATGCTTTTTAACCGTGGTACAAAGTAAATTTGCACGCAAATATATAATGCTAACCACACTAATAACGGCAGCATCAAGCGCCAATCTGAGGCGGCTACTAAAAACACCATTGAGCCAAAATAAACGGCAATGTACATCAATACATCAAGTAACTTAGTGACTGACTCACGCACTGCCAATGAGGTTTGCAGTACTTTAGTGGCTATTCTTCCGGCAAACTCATTTTGATAAAAGCTAACACTTTGGCGTAATAAATAACGGTGCGCTAACCAACGTATCGACATCGGATAGTTACCCAACAGTGCTTGATGTAAAATAGCCGACCTGAAAAAGACTATCATGGGCATCACGACCAAGAGCATTAACCCCATCTTTATTAATTCGGATTGTTGCTGTGAAAACAGCTCTTCAGGGGTGTACTCACCGAGCCAGTCAACCAGTTGCCCCATGTAACTAAATAAAGACACTTCTAAAATAGCTAATAATGCGGCACTGAGCGACATAAGCACTAACGACAGTTCCATGCCTTTGGTGTAATGGCGGCAAAAGGCAAATAAGGTATTAGGAGGCTGAGATGGAGAACGCTCCGGAAACGGTTTAGTCATCCGTTCAAATAATCGATACATATTAGAAGCTTATTAAGTATTTATAGAGATGTCCCACTATACCATTGTAAAATACAAAGGCGCAGTGGGAATGAGATGTTTAAGTGTTATCTTAAGTTGAGTTAACGCTTTAAAGTTTTGTGTGACCGGTTTTATTTTTTACCAGCCAGTAAGATATACCTAAGGCTATTGTTACCAATGCAAGGCCAACAATTTGCTCTGAGGTCACTAATTTTAAATCTAAAACAATAATTTTACGTGCCACAGCCATTAGTGCGGTGGCAATAACCAGTTCAACCGGCAGTGAGCTTGAACCTAAATATAAACGAATGTTGGTAAATATTTCTACTGCTATAAGCACCACCATAAAAGCACCAAAGGTTTGCAGAATGTCTTCAATGTTTAATAAAAAGTAAGGGGGAGAGCTCAACCGCATATATAAAACATATACTACATCAGCAATACTCCAAAAAATAACCAACACCATGAGTACCGCTAATATTTTAATAGCAAAGCGAATCGCATGATGTAAATACTGCATAAGGGGATCAACATGATCCTCAGGTAATTCTTCGTGTTTCTTCATATTTTTACAGCACCTTATTATTTTAAACAGGGTATATAAAATGATAGCTGATTAATCGTGTTTCTCTCTTTAGTATACGTACAAATCAGCATAAGTGATTATTTTTATTAAACTAGCGTACTTATTAGTTGCAAATGAACTAAGCCGAGCAAGCTAGCTAATGTTAATTAAATGTAATTTAACCTGAGGTTTTTAACGTCTATCTCAAAAGCATTGCTGTATAACTACAGAGCTGTCATTTTAAAAACATCAACAATGAGGATTAAACTGCTATGTCAATTTCACCTTTAAAGTTAGTTACTCGGCTTATTAAATATAGTGCGGTTGCATCTGTTTGTAGCGCATCATTTTATAGTGTGGCGGCACAAACCACACAACAAGCATCATTGCATAATATTGCAGGGCAAATTTCAGCGCAGCGTATTGGAGATGATATTCAAACGTTGGTGGATTTTGGGACTCGCCATACTTTATCTGAAACTAAATCGGATACTCGTGGTATTGGCGCGGCAAGGCGTTGGATAAAAAAAGAATTTGAAGCAATTTCTGCACAGTGTGGTGGCTGTTTAGAAATACTAGAAGTAAAGCAAACCATTTCGGGAGAAAAACGTATTCCTAACCCTGTAGAAGTGGTTAATATAATTGCGATTCAGCGCGGTAATACCGATCCTAACCGTATGGTGATGATGTCGGGAGATATAGACTCGCGGGTTAGTGATGTTATGGACTTTACTAGCGATTCACCGGGAGCAAACGATAATGCATCAGGGGTGGCCGGTGTTATTGAAGCTGCACGGGTGTTATCGCAATATACGTTTAATGGCTCAGTGGTATACGCCGCACTCTCAGGTGAAGAGCAAGGTTTATTTGGTGGTAAAATTTTAACTGCTTACGCACAAAAAAATAACTGGCAGGTTCATGGTGTTTTAAATAACGACATGATTGGCAATATTACCGGCATTAATGGCGTAACAGATAACACAACTGCACGCATTTTTTCTGAAGGCACGCGCGTCGTTGAAACTAAAGAACAAGCCCGCACTCGTCGTTTTACCGGCGGCGAAGTTGACTCAGCGAGCCGTAATTTAGCACGTTACATAGACACCATTGCTGATAAATATATTGAAAACTTAGATACCATGCTGGTATATAGGCTCGACCGCTTTGCCCGAGGCGGGCATCACCGTCCGTTTAATGATGCGGGCTTTGCGGCTGTGCGTATTATGGAAACCAACGAGCATTATGACCGCCAACATCAAGACCTGCGCACCGAAAATGGGGTTGTGTACGGTGATACCATTGATGGGGTCGATTTTGATTACGCCGCAAAGCTAACTTCATTAAATGCGGTTAGTCTTGCGTCAATGGCATGGGCTCCTGCGCCTCCAAAAGAAGTGAGAATTAGTGGTGCTGTACGCGCCAGTACCACTCTTACTTGGCAGCCAACAGAGGATAAAAATGTAGCAGGCTATCGTATATACTGGCGCTATACTAGTGAACCACAATGGCAATACAGTCAATGGGTTGATAATGTCAGTGAATTTACCCTAAAAAATGTGGTTATTGATAACTACTATTTTGGAGTTGCTAGCGTGAATCAACAGGGTATTGAGTCGCCAGTGGTATTCCCAGGTGCTGTAGGCTCGTTTGATCACAATATAAAGTAAGTGTGCTTTGCTTGAAAATTCAGCAAACAGCTGCGAATAAGGTGTTAAGCACGCTATTTATGCTTGCGCCTTATTTGTTATGCCCTTAAAGTGTAAACAAAGAAGTAAAAAGGTTATTAAAATGCAGCAACAAGAACAACAACCATTAACACCAGAGCAGCAAGCTGAACTTCAGCAACAAGAAATTAAATGGCAGCGCGAGTGTTTTCAAAATGCACAACAACATTTAGCTGAAAAAGGCATTATGCCTAAAACCTTGCTTGAAAAAGAAAGTCGTTTTTTAGCGCCTTTATGTGCGCTTTGGAAATTTAAAGCGCAAAACGGTAAGAGTTACTGGGTGATCACAGGTCGTTTACCAACCGATCACGCTGAAGCGTCTGCAGCAAAAGATGCACGTGATGCCATGCGTTATTTTTCATTGCAGTGGCAGTTAAAGGCCGACCAAATTATTACAGCGGGTCCGCGTGATAAAACCCAAGCCGACTTTGCAAACTTACTTATAAATCGTGCTCACGGCTTATATGAAATGCATGAAAATGAGCAGCTTTGGGCAAAAGAACCAGCTTAAAAATAAACGTAATTACCCTTTAAAAAAACCTAACTTAGTTATCTAAGTTAGGTTTTTTCAGCTATTGCCTTGCAAGAAGCTTAATACGCGCTATCTACTCGCACTGTGTTATTGGTTAAGTAGATTAGGCGAACATTATCCCCTTGATGAAAACGCATAGCGGGATCGCTGTCTTGTACCACCATAAATTGCTCACCACTTTCTACTTGTATCAGTAATTCAACCAGCTGTGTATTTTCATAGCGCTGTGTTTGCTGCTGATTATGGGCAACGTTACCACCAATCACCGATCCTAAAATAGTCGCTACAGTACGACCACTGCCGCCGCCAAACTGGTTACCAATAACACCGCCTAGTAAGGCACCGCCAAAGGTTTTCCAGCCGTTACTTTTGTCTTGTACTAATTGTTGCTCAGTAATAGTGCGCACCGACTTTACTTTACCAAATAGTACTTGTTGTACAGGAACGGCTTTATTTCGTTCGTACTTGGCAAACGTTGGGGCACTTACTACTAATAAAGCGCATAAAATTAAGCTAAGCGTTTTCATAATTCGCTCCTGTTATTACCAACCAAACGTTGATTTTTCACGCGTCTTACGAATTTCAGTTTCGTCAGCCCATTCAACAAGACCGCTTTGCATATCCATTAAACGCATTGTAAATTTGTAGTACACATCGGCTTTATCTGCATTAGATTTAACAATGCTTGATAGGTTACCGTACAGCATATATTGCGCACCAATTTGCTTACCAAAAGCCACCGCAGTACTTGGGTTGACTAAGGCGTCTTCGTTTTGAAATGTAATTTGCTCACGAACCGCCTCTACACGGGTCATATCAACAAATCTAAATTTGCCGCTACGCAGTAATTGAGTAGAGATTGAGTCGGTGATTGATTCTGTATCTATGTGTTCACTGGTTTTATTTTTAATACGCTCTACAAATACCACAGGGCGTGTATTGGCGGTCATAGTACCAACCACAGGCGAACTAAGCAGAGAGTCGGTCATTTGCGAGGCAACTTTTTGTAAGTCAGTAGAGCCAAAGTTTATATCTGTGGTTTCTACGGCTTGGGCATCACCATAGCTGACAACAGCTTTGTTGGCACAGCCTGCAAGTGTCAGTGCCGCTAAGCCTAAAATTGCATAACTAGACAGTGATTTAAATTGTTTATTGATCATCATGATTTCCTTTAATCTTTAAATTCTTGTGCGTCGGTTGAAACTTCTCTTACAGCTAATGAGAAGGTAACGGCATTAGAGCTAGGTGCTAGTCCTGCAAGCTGAGTTTTAGCAAAGCCAAATAATGTTAGGGCTTGCCACGGTGAGTGGTTGCCTTTAATAACAAAGCCATCTTTATCAAACCAGTTAAATTGATACTGTAAGTATTGCGATTTTTTATAGGTACTCGCTAAAGTAACTACCACGTCGGTAAGGTTATTTGTTTGACGCGTTTTTACATCACTAATTAAAAGCTTTTTAGCTAATTGCGGATTATTAACGTTGAGCTGCTCTTTGTAAGCGTTGGCAGTTTGCTCAACCCCAATACCTGAGGTTACAGGTCGGCTGCTACATGCGCTAAGCATAAATAACGCAATAACGGGAAGTATGTATTTCATGATGGCTCCTAAAGTTGCACTACATGGGAGTTAAAATATTTATTAACAGAGGTTAGGTAGATTAACGTTAACCCTTGCTTACTAACGGTAAAATTTATTGGCGGTTGCGAGCCAACGTTTAAAGTATGCTCGCCTGCTTTTAATGCGCTGCGGGCAAGGCTGATCTGATTAGGCAGGGTAAGCCAACTACGCGTATCTGCTTGCTCAGATGCAAGATTATACAAATTTGCCAAAATGTTCCCCACATCACCGGCACTGCGCGCAAGCTCTGCACGCATTTTTTCTTTAGCGACAAGGCGTAATATTTGCCTTGAAACACGACCAGCTACTTGCTGTTCTAACGTTTTAGCAGCGAGTGCCTCTAAATGTACTAAAGGGCTTAATGCTAAATTTTGGTCATCAACTTTTAAATTATTAACGGCACTGCTGTAGGCATTATTAATATAAACTGGCATTGCTAGGCTATAAAAGCGGGCATCCCCCTGCGAAGTATAAATGGGCAATCGCAATTTAAACTCGTGCTGTTTTGGTATAAGGCCTTGTTCAAATAATATAACTACTTCGCCTTGATTTTTATCTATGGTGTTTACTTCACCAAACTGTCGTTTAAATTGTTTGTAGTCATCCGCAAAGCCTTGCTGCTTAGCAAGGCGCAATATATCTTGCTGTAAATACGGATTGCTAGGTTGTATTTCGAGCGCTTTTTTATAGTCTATGTAGGCATCATCGCCTTGCTTTGCCGTTTCATATAACAACCCTGATAAGTAAAACGTGTACGCATTTTGAAAGCCATTTTTTACCGAGCGAGTTAAATTATCCATGCCTGGGTAGTGTTGCTGTGCTTGAGCAACGGCATTATTAAACTCGCTTTGATTATCGAGTAGTGCATCAACTTGTACTTTATTGGCACGGCGTATTTCAACTAACGCGCTCTCAATATCGCGTTTATAAACATAATTAAGTGCTTTGTAGCTATGCAACATACTCATTTCGTAAGCAGGTGGGATATAACCTATTGCTGAATCGTTAGTTAACAGCGCATTACTTTGTTCAAGCCCTGCACTTACTTGTATTTTGGCTGCTTGGCGCTTTGCTTGCATCTGTTGGTAAACAGTTTCAAAATATGTTTGCGCACTATCTGGATTATTAGCTAAATCAGCAATGCGCCCTTGCTCTAATTGGTTCAGTAAATAATTACTGTGCGCTTTACTATTGGTTTTTATAAGGGCGCGTGCATTTTCAATATTATTATTGCTAATAGCTTGTCTAACAGGAGTGGTGTTTGTGGCATAATCATTAAACAAGTCGTTAAAGCCAATAGTGCTGCAACCACTTACAATAAAGCAAAAACTGAAAATTAAAATGTGACGCACACGCACTCCTTTTATCTATTTTATAAGGTTAACACATGGCTTATAAATGTAGGTGTGAAAGATTGTAAAAAAGCGTAGTGTATAAACATTAAAGCTTTATTATTAAAAAATAACCATATTAACGTTTACAACAATGGACGCTAATTTAATCTGTATATAAATACGGTATATATTTATCAACACGTTAGGAATTTATTTGAAAGCCACTCTGTTTACTATTATCGCGTTAGTTGCCTTTGCTGCCAATTCGTTATTGTGTCGCTTAGCATTAGCTCAAGGTTATATTGATGCGTGGAATTTCACTGTTATACGGCTTCTCAGCGGGGCAGTGTGTTTGGCTATTATTATGCTGCTCTATACAAAGCAATTAAATAAAAAAGCACAATTAAGTAGCCCCGTTATTAACGATATCGGAAGCTGGCGAAGCAGTGTGAGCTTGCTGATATATGCGCTGTGTTTTTCTATAGCTTATATAGAGCTAGATACCGGTATGGGCGCGCTTATTTTATTCTCCGCGGTGCAATTTACCATGATCGGCTGGGGCATCTATAAGCAAGAGCGCTTAACCGCTGTGCAATGGCTTGCATTTATTGTGGCGTTTGTGGCTTTTGTTTATTTAATGCTGCCTTCGCAAACAGCGCCACCGGTAATGGCGGCAGTATTAATGAGCATAAGTGGCGTGGCATGGGGAATATACAGTATTAGAGGCAAAGCGTGTGTGTCACCACTTAGGGCCACCACTTATAACTTTATTCGCAGCTTATTAGTGCTACCTATTTTAATTGTGGTGGGTATGAGCCAGCTTAAAAATGTACGTATGGAAGGGGTGTTACTTGCAATAGCCTCAGGTGCCATCGCATCAGGCGTAGGTTATAGTATTTGGTATGTGGCTATGCCTTTATTAAAAAGCACGCATGCAGCTATAGTGCAGTTATGCGTGCCCGTTTTGGCAGCTATTGCAGGAGCGGTGTTTTTATCAGAAACCTTAACTGTGCAATTTATGCTCCCGAGCAGTATCATTTTACTGGCTGTATTGGTTTTTACGTTAAATAAAAAAACTAACACCGCTTAGCAGGTGGGCTCACATTAAGCACAAAGCGTTCATATAAAGCAGGTAAGTGGGTTAAAATAGCGTCTTTACCTAATAAATCACTTTCTTTAATGCAGTTATGTAATACCTCAACTGACAGGTGCCTCATAAGCTGCTCTGATTGCGCAATGTGGCTAATATGCCAAAGTTCTGGGGCAACACCGCCTAAATCATGCTGATAAGGCCGATAAAATCCAAATTCTGCTAGGTGGGTGTCTAGCCATTGACTCAGTTCGGCAAAAGGTCCGCCATGCTGATATTCATCGGGGGTTAGTTGCAACTCATAATCGTCACTCACTGCGCGTTTATCAAAAATATCTAAGTCAGTGCCTAAATGATGGCGACTTGCCCCTGGCAGTGCAGAGTACAGCATTATGGCGGTACATTTTTCAATATCACTCAGTGAATTTAGTTCAACGGCTTGTTGCGCTTTATTTAACACCACGCGCTTATTTGAAAATTTAGCATTCCAAATAGCCGATTGACGATTAAAATCCCGAAAGCTTGATGCAATACATAAATCAAAGCCAGCGGATGCAGCCGCTGATTGCAGTGCAACAAAGTCGTTGACAATATTGGTATGCAAATAATGGTTTTGTATGGCGACTAAGTGTGCATCACTTTGTCCGGTGATGCATTGTATGAGTTCTTTATTTGCAGTCATTAAGTTAACAGTCGTTCTAATATTTGTTCATAAATATCGGCCAGCGCGATCAGGTCATCTGTGCTAACACACTCATCAACTTTATGAATTGTGGCGTTACGTGGCCCCAGCTCGATTACTTTAGCGCCGGTTTGAGCAATAAAGCGGCCATCTGATGTCCCACCTGTTGTTTCTAAATTAGTGGTTAAGCCAGTTACTGATTTAATCGCAGCGACGGTAGCATCAACTAACGGACCGTGATCGGTTAAAAACGGTAGGCCATTTACAATCCAATTTAGTTCGTAATTCAAATTGTGTTTTTGTAAAATGGAATTTACTTTTTGTTGCAGTTGTTGATGAGTAACTTCGGTGCTAAACCTAAAGTTAAATTGTACTTCAAGCTCACCGGGTATCACATTACCGGCACCTGTGCCGCCATTAATGTTAGAGATTTGAAAGCTGGTGGCAGGAAAGAAGTCGTTACCCATATCCCACACAGTTTGGCTTAATTCAGTTAATGCTGGCGTGGCTAAATGAATTGGGTTTTGCGCTAAGTGTGGGTAAGCCACATGCCCTTGCACACCGGCGATAGTTAAAAAACCAGTTAGAGAACCACGACGACCATTTTTAACCACATCACCGAGTACATCGCGCGATGAAGGCTCACCAACAAGACACATATCAATTTTTTCACCGCGCTCTTCTAAAGTATCTATTACGCGGGTAGTGCCGTTGATAAAAGGGCCTTCTTCATCTGAGGTAATTAAAAACGAGATAGAGCCTTTATGATCTGGGTGCTTAGATACAAAGCGCTCTGTGGCTACAACCATAGCTGCCAGTGAGCCTTTCATGTCGGCTGCGCCACGCCCATGTAATAAACCGTCTTCAATTAGACCAGCAAAAGGCGGATGCTGCCAATTTTTTTCAGGCCCAGTGGGCACCACATCGGTATGACCGGCAAAACAAAAGTGTGGTGATTGCGTGCCTTTTCGTGCCCAAGTATTGAGCGTGTCAGTAAAAAAGAGTGATTCAATGTCAAAGCCAATTGCACTTAGACGCTCATTCATCATGTGTTGGCAGCCTGCATCTTCAGGTGTAACCGACTCTCGCTGAATTAAAGCTTGGGCTAGGGTAATTACTGGATGGGTCATTATTTAAAGATCTCATCGTATTGTGCTGCTTTAAAACCTAAGTGATATTGCCCATCATTAATAAGAACAGGGCGTTTAATCATTGCAGGTTGTTCAACCAATATATCGATAGCAGTTTGCTTAGTTAAGCTTTGCTTTTGCTCATCAGGCAAGGCTCTGTATGTTGTGCCACGTTTATTAACAAGTTGTTCCCAGTCAATATGCTCTGCAAAATCGCTAACCATATTATGATTAACGCCATCTTTACGATAGTCATGGAAAGTGAACGCGATGTCATTATCGCTTAGGTATTTTTTTGCTTTTTTGATTGTGTCGCAGTTGCTAATGCCATAGAGAGTGATCATAAACCTACTTCTTTTTGATAATAGTTAATAAGGTATCTACACCAGCATTGACCTGCGGGTGAGAATAATGAAAAGTGCCTAAGTCGTGGCCATTGAGTATGATAAGGCTAGCTAAAATAGGCGCATCGAGTTCACGCAAATCAAAGTAAGCGAGGCGCTGTCCTTTGGTTATTTTGCTGCCATTAAGCTGAGCAATATGAGTATGCGTGAGAGTTTGAGAATCAGGTACGGCTAAGTTTATTAATACTTTTAAGCCATTTTTAGCTTTTAGAATAAATTCGCACCCGCCGCTTTTAACTTGCAATAAAGTGCCATTAAATGGCGCTAACACTTTATGGCTGGTTAAGCTGACAATAATCCCAGGCCCCAAAGTTCCAAAGCGGAAAAAAGCTTCAGGATGCGCGTCCATCTGCATAACTTTGCCACTGAATGGGCTAGTTATTTGTATCGCGCTTCGGCCAATTTTATTTTTAGTTAAATAGCTAACGTCTTCAGATTTCATTATTAATTAAGTTACCACATTGTAGCCATCGGCTCTAAGAGCAGCCATCGCTTTGTTGACTGTTTGCTTTTTTACTAAGATATAGTCGGTGTCATAGGTTGAAATTGAAAAAATTGACACGCCAGCTCTTGCTAATACTCCTGAAATATTTGCCATAATACCGGTTAACGAGAATCCTAATGGGCCAATTACTTCTAATGCTTGCCAATTCGATTCTGTATCTTGGCTATCAATTATAAAGTCATCAGGGCAAACGACCGAGAGTTCATCGTGCGTTTTTGAAATAAAAAATAATGGTTGCTTTAACAGGGCAGGAGGGATGTCGGCATCAAGCGCTAAACTATGAATTGATAAAACAGTGCTGTGTAATTGTAGTGTTTGTTTTGACATAAAACCCATCCATAGCAGCAAGATAATAGCTTTATAGTATAGAGTATTGAATCTAAGTTAAAGGCCCAAACTGAGCCGTTGTTAAAGTTTTTATTAATTAAAAAATAATTGTCCACAATTTCTGTGGATAAGCTTGGGGGTTGTAAGGTATAAATAGCCTAACCTATTAATAAGTAATTAAAAAATGGCTAGGCTATAAAAAGGACATGTTAGTTAAAGGGGTTAATTAAGTGCCTCAGCTTGCGCTGCTTGAATGGCAGTTAAAGCAATGGTATACACTATGTCGTCAACTAATGCGCCACGGCTTAAGTCGTTAACTGGTTTACGCATCCCTTGCAGCATCGGACCGATACTGATCAAATCAGCGCTTCGTTGTACCGCTTTATAGGTGGTGTTGCCAGTATTTAAATCAGGGAATATAAACACCGTTGCTTTACCTGCAACAGGGCTGTTAGGTGCCTTTTTAATTGCTACACTTTCCATAATCGCTGCATCATACTGTAATGGGCCATCTATAATTAGATCAGGACGCTTTTGCTGGGCCAGTTTAGTTGCCGCTCGCACTTTTTCTACATCAGCCCCACTGCCCGAGTCACCGGTGCTGTAACTTATCATGGCTACGCGAGGTTCAATACCAAATGCTGCTGCTGAGTCGGCAGATTGAATTGCAATGTCAGCTAGTTGTTCGGCATTAGGATCGGGATTAATAGCGCAATCACCATAAACCAAAACCTGATCAGGCAATAGCATAAAGAATACAGAAGACACTAATGATGAACCTGGCGCGGTTTTAATTAACTGTAACGGTGGGCGAATGGTATTGGCAGTGGTGTTTACCGCACCCGATACCAGGCCATCGACTTTACCTTGCTCTAGCATCATGGTGCCAAGTACCACGTGATCTTGTAGTTGCTCTTGGGCGACTACTTCGGTAAGACCTTTATTCTTACGGATTTCCACCATAGGTGCTACGTAGTCATTTATGATACTGCTTGGCTCAATTACAGTTACATGCTCGTTAAGCTCAATGCCTTGCTGCTCGGCTATACGCAATATTTCATCACGATCACCTAATAAAATTGTTTTAGCAATGCCACGCTGGCCACAAATAGCGGCTGCTTTAATGGTTCTAGGTTCGTTACCTTCAGGCAATACAATTGTTTTTTCGGCTTTACGAGCTTTTTCAGTCAATAAATACCTAAAGGCAGGAGGGGATAGTTTTCGGGTTTTCCCCACACTTTTAGCTAAGGTATCTAACCAATCAGAATCTATATACTCTGCGTTATGATCTTTTACCTTTTCAATGCGCTGTTCATCATCGCTTGGCACTTCTAGGTTAAAGTTATGCAGTAATAACGAGGTGCGCCAAGTGTCGCCTTCGGTTGCTAAAATAGGCAGCCCTGTTTGCATGGCTTGCTCGCACAGCGCCATGATGCGCGGCTCAGGCTCAAAGCCACCGGTGAGCAAAATAGCGCCTAGTTTAGTACCATTCATGGCAGACAAGCAGGCTGCAACCAATATATCTGAACGATCGCCTGGGGTGACCAATAACGCACCTGGGGTAAAATAATTTAGAATATTTGATACCGTGCGGGCGCAAAAAGTAATGCGTCTTAGTCGACGATGTACCATGTCACCTTCGTTAATAATAGTGGCTTTTAAATAGGCACTTAAATCTTTAACGCGCGGCGCGACCAGCTCAAAATCCCACGGAATGGCACCAAGTAACATAAAAGGATTTTTTCTAAAAATAGGTAAAGAGGCCAGGCGGTTAAGCTCGTTATCAAGCGCTTCTGGCTTGTAAGTATCGACTAAATCAGCGCGAGCACGACCTTCTTCATCTAGAGGGGCATTTACTTTATTGAAAATACAACCCAGCACACGAGGGTGATCTATGCCACCGTAATTTCCAGCAGCAATTTCAAGGCGATCTTCAATTTGGGTAATACTGTAATTCCCAGGGGTAAGCACAAATACGATATCGGCCCCTAAGGTTTGTGCAATTTCACGGTTTATGCGTCCTGCATAAGGTTGGCGACGAGTTGGCACCATTCCTTCGATTATAGCCACTTCGTCATCATTTATTTTACTTTGAAAACGCTCAACAATTTCTTCTAATAAATCATCACCTTTACCATCACCAATCATTTGCTCTGCGTAATCGAGCGCAAACGGTGTTGGCGGCTTAATTGGTGAGCCTTGAGTGACAATTTGGGTAGATTTTTCAGGGCCAGTTTCACCTGCGCGTGGCTGGGCGATAGGTTTGAAAAAATTAACCTTAACCGTCTTTTGTTCCAGCGCTCTTACTAAACCAACTGATACTGAGGTTAAACCTACCCCTGTAGAGATAGGAACCAACATAATACGACGAGCCATATTATAACTCCTTGGTGATGTTTGCGGCGTCGAGTGCAATAACCCATTCTTCGTTGGTAGGCATAACCACCGCTTTGCTTGTTGAATTAGCAGCGCTAATTAATCCAGCTTGGCCAAACCGTGCATCAAGGTTTGCTTGAGGGTCTAAATTGATACCCAAAAATGCTAACTGTGTAAGTACTTTTTCGCGAATAATATCGGAATTCTCGCCAATCCCACCGGTAAAAATAAGCGCATCTAATTTTTGCAGCGGTACCATGTAGGCGGCTATTTGTTTTGCTAAGCGGTAGCAAAACATATTAAGTGCCAGCATGGCTTGCGAGTTGCCAGCAATGGCAGCCTCTTCAATAGTACGGCAATCGTTTGATAGCTCGCTTATTCCTAATAAGCCACTTTTTTGATTTAGCAGGTCATCAATTTGCTGTGCGGTGTAATCAAGTTGGGTCGTTAAAAAGTTAAATAGCCCTGGGTCAATGTCACCACAACGGGTACCCATAACAAGTCCTTCAAGCGGGGTTAAGCCCATGCTGGTATCGACACTTTTACCATTTTTGATCGCACACACAGAGCAGCCATTGCCTAAGTGGGCGCTAATAAAGTTACTTTCTTCAACAGGTAAAGACAACATTTTAGCGGTTTGACCTGCTACATAAAAATGGCTAGTGCCATGAAATCCATAGCGTCTAACCCCAAAGTCGTTATAAAGCTTATAAGGAAGGGCATACAAATAAGCAACCTCATCCATAGTTTGATGAAATGCGGTATCAAACACAGCTATTTGTGGTAAATCTTTAAATGATGCTTGTGCTGATGAAATACCTAGTAAATTAGCGTGACCATGTAAGGGGGCCAGTGTGGCTGCTTGGGTAATACCTGCAATGACGTTTTCGTCAATTAAAACTGATTGGGTAAAGTGCTCGCCACCATGTACTACGCGATGGCCCACAGCTACTAATTGATCGTCTAAATTGTGATCTTTTATTAAATCAACCAGCGTATCAATTGCTTGGGCATGTGCTTGGTTAGCAGCGAGCTTAATAGTGGTTTTTTCTCCCTGAAACTTATATTTAATTGAGGGAGCATTATCACCTAGGCGCTCCGCTAAACCTGATATAATGTCGTTTCCTGTGTTTGCATCAATAATTGCAAACTTTAGACTTGAGCTTCCACAATTGAGTACCAAAACATGGTTCGGATTATTTGGGAGTGTTGGCATAGATTCATTTTCCATTTAAGTATTAATCAGTACACTTGGTTGATGTATAAGCCTTTGTGGCTTAAATAAGTGTAGACTAAAGTGTAGTAGACTTTATTAAAAGGGCTTTGTGAAATTCTTTCGATAATTTATGCTTTTTGTGAGTTTTACTAATGAAATTGAGCATTTTTACCGATAAAGTGAAAGCAGCTATAATTGTGTTACACTTTTATAAGTATTACGTTTGTTGAAATGTTACAAACCGAGACTATGAGGATTTATTAATGCAAAAAAGTGTGATATCGCAAGTTCAATTAGGGCGTTCTTATGCTAAAACATGGCCAATGCGTAAAGAGGTCGCGCCATTATTTGCAGAATTTAAAGTGATCAGAGCCACTGAGCTTGCAATCACAGTAATGCCAATATTAGCCATGCTGACCCTGTTTTTTCAGATTAATTATTTAGGCTCAGATTTTCTGCCCCAAGCGATTGCCAGTAGTCTGTTTTTTATCTCGTTGCCATTACAAGGGCTTTTATGGTTGGGTAAACGTGCGCAAACTGAATTAGAGCCTGCTATGCAGCAATGGTATAACGAGTTATTTGCAAAAATGGTTGCTAACGGTTACGACGCGCAAATGGGAAAAAACAAGCCCCGCTATTTGGAGCTTGCCGAATTACTAAAAGATATGTTCGATAAAATGGATAAAACGTTTACTAAAGAGCAATTTTAGTAAATTGCGTAATATAAAATGACAAGGTGACGCTATGATTTTGTTTTTGCTCAAGAGCTTGCCAATGTTCTGGTCTAAACTTCCACGCAAATGGCGTCATCATAATTAAGTTCTTAACATCGTTAAATGTAAGCGATACCTGCTCTGTGATTAATTGTTGCGATGTATTTTCAAAGCCCGCAGGTGCTGCTATTTCGGTATGTTCTTTTACGTTGCTATAAATATAATCTTTTAGTTCTTTCAAATGAGTTGGGCCTGGGCTTGCCACAATTAAGCAACCATTATCTTTGACCAGACGTGCAAGTTCACTGTCAAATAAAGGCGCAAATACACTAACCAAAACGTCAGCAAGGTGATCATCAAAAGGCGCTTGGCTAATTGAAGCAACGCTAAAGTGGCATTGTTTGTAACGTTTTGCCGCATACTTTACTGCCGACTTTGATATATCAACACCGTATACGTTAGCCTGGCTGTTGTTAGCAATAGCGTGAGTATAAAATCCTTCACCACACCCCAAATCAATCACTATGTCGGCATTAAGTGGCTTAACAATATTGGCTAAAGCCGTTTGTAAAAAGCCATAATAACCTTGTTCTAAAAATGAACGCCTAGCTTGTACCATTTCCAACGAGTCGCCAGGCTGTTTAGAATTTTTGTTTTGTACAGGGAGTAAGTTTACATAGCCTTCTTTGGCAAAATCGAAGCTGTGATTATTATCGCATCGTAATGTTTTATCATTGAGTGCTAGTGGCTGTTTACAAATAGGGCAATGGTAATGAAGACTCATGAGCCTAAATAGTCCTTATCAAAAAAAGTTTTTACCCAATGTGGGCGATAGGTGATCAGTACAGTGATTGCCATACCGTTTAGCATAGCTTCAGGAAAGGCCAAAATAGGACTTAGATAAATATAATTCTCGCTCAGCTGATGCCAACTATATTCACCTATTGCGTAATAAAAAGCTCCACCGAGTATAATGTTAATACAGGCAACGACACCCGCTGTTAAAAAGCTACAAACAAATATATAGATAAAAAAATGCCGTGCTAAATAGTGATAACACACGATAAAAACTAAATAGCTGAATAACACCGGTATAAAGGCACTAATGATGAGTTTTAATGCGACTAATTCAGGTGTTATTTGTCCAAAAGCAGTTAAAAGCGCTGTTGCGAGTACACAACTTAATATAGCAAGACGCCAACCTAATGTTAGGGTAACTGCGGTAATGCCTAAAATATGCAGATCGAGACCGGGTAAAATACCGGCCTTTATACGCCATAACAAAGCGAGTACCAGTGCACAGGCAAACACACCTGTTTGTCTTGCTGGGGTATTAAATAAATTACTGTATGTTGATTTGTTAACGCTTAAAAAGCCGATAACGATGACAACAATCCACAGTAACCCTTGTAATTGCGCGCTCAACATAACTATTAACTAAACTCTGACCAAATAGGCGCATGATCTGATGGTTTATCGATAGCGCGCAATTCATAATCTATGCCTGTGTCGATACAGCGAGCTGCTAAATCATGCGTTGCTAGTACCACATCAATTCGCAGGCCGCGGTTATCAACAAATCCTTTTGAACGATAGTCAAACCAAGAATATTGGTCGTTAATTTCTGGGTTTTGTTCTCTAAAGGTGTCTTTAAAGCCCCAATTTAATAAGGTAGCAAGCCACTCACGTTCAACTGGTTGAAATGAACATTTACCCGTTTTTAACCACCGTTTTGCGTTTACTTCACCAATACCAATATCTAAATCGGTAGGGGAGATATTAATATCACCCATAACAATTACATCTTGGTCAGGAGTGAAATGGCTATTTAGATGGGTCATTAAATCTTGATAAAATTGACGTTTATACGGGAACTTAGTTTCGTGATTAATGTTATCGCCTTGTGGGAAATAGCCATTCATTACATGTAAGTCACGGCCATTCTCTTGCTCTACAGTGACGCTAATCATCCGCTTTTGCGACTCATCGGTGTCAGTAGTGAAGCCTTTTAATACCGATTTAGGCTCTTTTTTGCATAACATTGCCACACCGTAATGGGCTTTTTGCCCATGAAAATAAACGTGGTAACCCATATTTTGTACATCATCTAGCGGAAACGCTTCATCGTGTACCTTGATCTCTTGAAGACCGATAATATCTGGCTGGTGTTTATCAATAATAGCTTGTAACTGGTGTAGACGAGCGCGCAGGCCATTGATATTAAAAGAAATCACTTTCATAAAGTTAACCTTCAAATTTATTTTCATTGTTAGCTAAATTGTATCAGCATTTAGAGCGACATAACATGACCCAAATGAGAAAATAACTGCACAATTGTTGCTCAATTACTGCTTAATGTTTAAACATTGTAAATGCATTATTAAATAACAAAATAAATAAAATATTCAATTGATATGTTAAAAGTTGTCTATATAATGCGCAGAAATCGTTTGTTTAACTCGTTCAAATAGGACTACCCCTGATGAAAACTCAATTACTTTTAGCTGCCTCTCTTTTTGTTTCTGTTACTGCTTCTGCACAAAGCAATACATACTTTAGCAAAGACAACAAATTAGAGTCTAACTTGTGTGTAGTAAGCGCCAATGAAGGTTTTTCAGCTGCACGTAAAATGGCTGCAAAGCATGGTATGTACTTATCGCGTTATTCAAAAAGTATCCTATGTAATGGTCAAGATATCCGCGATATAGCTAAAAAAGAATCAGCGGTTCAAGTTGCTTCATCTAAAGTTGAAGTATTTGCAAAAGACTCACATCAAGAAACACAGTTATGTATGACTGCATTAAAGCAAGGCTTACAACCAGTACGTAAGCAAATTGGCAACTTAAACACATTAAAGTGTAATGGCCAAAACGTAACTGATTTTGTAAAGCGTTACCAAGACGCTGCAATCTAAATTGCCGTATTTGATATAAACAGCTCGGTTCTTACCGAGCTTTTTTTTGCAAAAATTACCACAGTAGTTTGCAAAAATTGCATTGTCGAATATCGCTGCACAAGAGCGTTGTTTTTAAGTTATTGTTTTTATTGAATTATAATTCTGGCATCGTATTTGTATTATTTAAATTGAAATTTATTAATTTACAAGGATACGTCTTATGAAAAAATTAACGATAGCTTCTACTATTTTAGCCGCATTGAGCTTAGCTGCATGTTCTTCAAATCAGGGTCTAGAAAAAATCGACAGTGATTTTGCAAGCTTAGATAACGATAGCGATGGTTTTATCTCAAAAACTGAAGCTGACGATGATAGTATTTGGCAACACTTTTCAAATATAGATACAAATATAGATAATCAAATAAGTCGTACTGAATATGACGCTTATATGCAGCTAAATGCTGGTAAAGTTGCAACTGATAGTGAAGTAAGTGAGTCTGCATTTAAGGCTGATATTGCGAAGTTTGATAAAATAGAAAATGACTTTAAAAGCTTAGATAATGACAGCAACGGCTTTATTTCAGTTACTGAAGCTGACGATGATGATATTTCAAATCACTTTGGCTACATGGACAGCAATAAAGATAAACGAGTAAGTAAAAATGAGTTTAATAGCTATATCCAAAAGCATGGTGATTCTGTTGCAGAAGACGATGCACTTGAGCAATTTAAGAATAGCTAAATTACATTATTAAATACACTTGATACCAAGCCAGTGTTTTTCACTGGCTTTTTTATACCTATTAAATGTTATTTTATTAATATGTTTTCCTAGTTTGCCGTTGTTCTGTCATAATAGATGGCTGTGTGTTTTTATTAACTTTAGAGTGATTATGGTTGGTCGGCGAATTAGTGATGAACAATTAATTGAAATCATTGAAGCGGCGATTTTCGTGGCAGACAAGCCCGTATCAAAACGTCATCTTAAGGACACGGTTTTAAACGACTTAGCAATTTCTATGGCGCGCATTAATGATGCTGTAGAGGCCATTCAAATTCACTATCAGACGCGTGGAATACGTTTAGTTGAGGTAGGGAGTGGCTATCGTTTTCAAGCGTGCAGTAGTTTAAGCCCATGGTTGAGTAATTTATGGCAAGAACGTGCGCCTAAGTACTCGAGAGCTTTACTCGAAACCCTGTCGCTAATTGCCTATAAGCAACCCATTACCCGTGGTGAAATTGAGCAAGTACGGGGTGTAGCAACTGGCTCAAATATTATTAAAACCCTGCTTGAAAGAGAGTGGGTTAAAGTAGTTGGGCATAAAGAAGTACCCGGTAAACCGGCACTTTATGCAACGACTAAACAATTTTTAGATTATTTTTCGATAACGGGACTTCATGATTTACCCGCATTGCCAGAGCAACAGCAAAGTAAAATTACCCAGTTATTAAGTGATCCTTCTGTGAGAGAACCATCCAAATGAGTATACAAGGTGAAAAGTTACAAAAAGTCCTAGCCCGTGCAGGGGTAGGTTCACGCCGTGAAATGGAAAAATACATCGACGCTAACCGCGTGAGTGTAAATGGTAAAGTGGCGAAATTAGGTGACAGGGTTGAAGAAACCGATTTAATTCGTGTGGACGGTCACACTGTTAAAATTGAAGAAAAAGCTGACAGAATTTGTCGTGTGATTATGTATAACAAGCCTGAAGGTGAACTAAGCACCCGTAAAGATCCTGAAGGGCGTAGAACTGTATTTGATCGTTTACCCCGTATTGATGGTGACCGCTGGATAGCGGTAGGGCGATTAGATGTGAATACGTCAGGGCTAATGCTTTTTACCAATGACGGTGAATTAGCGAATCGCTTAATGCACCCGAGTTACGAAGTTGAGCGCGAATACTCCGCTCGTGTATTTGGTGAAGTGACTGACGAAACGATGAAAAACTTACTTCGCGGTGTAGAGCTTGAAGATGGTCCGGCTAAATTTACCGGCATAAAGCCTATGGGCGGTGAAGGAATTAACCGCTGGTACAACGTAACACTTAATGAAGGTCGTAATCGCGAAGTTCGTCGTCTATGGCAATCACAAGATGTGGAAGTATCACGCCTAATTCGTATACGCTACGGTAAATTAGAGCTTGATAAGCGTGTACCACAAGGTGGTTGGATTGAGTACGATTTAGACACAGTTAACTATTTACGTAAAACAGTTAAACTTGGTAAAGAAACGCAAACTAAGCTGTCGGTTATCCCTGAAAAACGTAAAGATAAGCGCGCTAAAATAAATCAAATTCGTAAGGCGGTTAAAAAGCACAATCAACGTGTGAAACCGACTAAACGTAAGTAATCAAATCATAAAACAAAAAAGCCGCTTTTTATAGCGGCTTTTTTACGTTTAAAACTAAATATTACTTTTTAACTTGTGCGTCTAACGATTGGCCATTGATATCTTTTGAGTCATCGCTCATTAAGTACAGATAAGTTGGCATCAGATCTTCAGGTGTCGCCAGTAAATCTCGATCTTCGCCCGGGAATGCACTTGCACGCATTGATGTACGGGTTGCGCCTGGGTTAATACAGTTAACACGGATTGGCGTTTTTTCAACTTCACACGCCCATGTTTGCATCATACCTTCTACTGCAAATTTAGAAATTGCATAAGGTCCCCAAAACTCTCTTCCTTTGCGACCCACACCCGAAGAAGTAAATACTACAGAGGCATTCTTTGACTTTCGCATTACAGGGAATAGTGCTTTAGTGATCATCGCTTGTGCGGTGACGTTTACTTTCATCACATTTTCAAATGTTGATGAACAAAAATGTTCTAACGGCCCTAAAGTACCTAAAATACCTGCGTTATTTAATAGTCCATCTAAGCGGCCAAATTGGCTCTCGATAGTTGCAGCTAAATCACGATAGTTTTGTTTAGTTGCACCTTTTATGTCCATAGGCACAATAGCGGGCTGCGGGTAGCCAGCATTAATGATTTCGTCATACACACATTCTAATTTATTAGTTGTTTTTCCTAATAAAATAACGGTTGCACCATGTTTTGCATAGGTAATAGCTGCGACACGGCCAATCCCATCACCTGCGCCTGTGATCAAAATTATTTTGTCTTTAAGTGCGTTTTCAGTTGCTTGATAGGTATGCATAAAAGTACCAATGTTTAAATTTTTATTGATTTTAACATAGCAAATCGACAAGTAATCGAATTTATTGCAAATTTAGGTGGCGAAACCAGAAACTTTAAGTTAGATTTAACTGGTCTAATGTCTCATTAATATACTAGCTACATTAAATTAACTTAATTACACTGACTATAAACACACTATAAAAATAAGATTTGTGCGGAGAACACTATGAAAAAAATGCTACTCTCGCTCTCAGTTGCAGCTGCATTAGCAGGCTGTGGCGGCGGAGAAACGTTAGAAGATGTTAAAAACAATTCAGTTACAGTTATTCCCAAAGCGACGGTAAAATTTGACCCTGCAAATGGTGTTATTTCGGTTCCTAATGATTTATTAATGAGTGGCACCCTAGATGGTACTATAAATATTCCAGGGGAGTTAAATAGCGAAAATGTTTCTATCCCTAGAACTGCCTATGCAGATCCGCAACTAGCAATAGGAGCACTTGATGGCTGGTCTACTCAAGTGCCATTCAAAATTGATCTAACCTTTCCACCGGGCATTAGCCTTGATGAAACGTCTGCAGCTTCACCAGGCTCTGTACGTATTTTTGAAGTTATCATGGGTGCAAGCCTAACTGATGCCGAATGTTCGCAAGCACCAGCCGGTGCAGCATGTAAATTAGTAGGCGAATTGACCTTTGGCGTGGACTTTGTAACCCAAGCTTCTGGTGACGCAGTAGCTATTGTCCCACTTAAGCCTTTTAAAGCCGGTAGTTCATACATTAATGTGTTAACGACTGGACTGAAAGATTCAGAAGGTCGCTCGATTGAACCATCTTCAACTTATGCCACTGTTAAACAAGAAGCGCCTTTAGTAACGCCATCACAACTTGCGCTGCAAGGGGCTGTTAATAGCTACGAAAACGTAGTGGTTAGCTCTGGTGATATTACCAAAGACGATATTATTTTTTCTGCTGCCATGACAATGCAATCAGCAGGACCAGTGCTTGGCACGATTAAAAAGGTTTTAGCAGCAAGCCTAACAGAGCCAACAATTCCAACCCCTGCTTTGCAAATTCCAACTCAGCCAATGGCTAACGTACAACAAGCTTTTGCATTGCAGGGTGTTACCGTGCCCGATATATTCCAAGTTGCACAATATCAAAAAGGCAGCATCCAGCTACCTATGTATTTAGGTACACCTACGGGTAAAGAGATCAGTGATCTAAATGATACTTACTGGCAAGGTATGTGTGACAGTGCCGTTGCTATTTTAGGTTACAAAGCGCAAGCTGGTGAAGCGTTCCCAACCGATCCCATTAGCACTAACGATGCGATGTGTGCTGCTTTGAGTGATGGACAGCTTCGTGATTTAGGGCTTGATAGCACTAAACACTTAACTAAATATAACTCACTTCCTAAAATGCAAAGCATGGCGAATGTGCCAGTACAAATTACCAAGCCAATTTTACCGGTTGTTAATGCATACCGTTCAGGTTTAGGTTTAGAGCCATTTACTGCTATGCCAGCAGGTGGTTGGCCTGTAGTTATTATGCAACATGGTATTACCACGCAAAAAGAAAGCATGTTGACACTAACAGCGCAGCTTTCATTACAGGGTTTTGCCACAGTTGCAATTGATCATCCTCGTCATGGTGAGCGTGGTGTAGATGTTGATGTAGACGGTAACGATGATTTTAACGCAACAACTGGCTCTGTACTTAGCTACATGAACTTGAGCTCTTTACTGGTCGCCAGAGATAGTTTACGCCAGTCAAGTGCTGACTTACTTGGTCTACGTTTAGGCTTAAATTTCAGTGGTGACAGTTCACTAAATTCTACTGATGTATCTTACATTGGCCATTCACTAGGCTCAATTGTAGCACCTGCATTTATTGCACAAACGAATAGCCCATTAGCCGAACAAGTAGATCCATTATTTAAGGTTAACGCTGTAGCATTAGCAAGCGGCGGCGGTGGTATTGCTAGCTTCTTGTTAGAATCAGCAGCATTTGGACCATTTATTCAAGGTTCTGTGCTTTCTCAAGCAGGAACTGCTGAAGCTGATGAGTTTAATGCATTCTTAAACGCTGATGCTTTATCAAACTGTGGTGCTTTGTTACCAGACATGCAGGACTTCTTGAGCTGTGGCTTTAATGAGTTTGCAGCATCGCTAACTATGGCGGGTGAAACTGATAAACTAGCTAATATAAAGGGCGTAATGACGCAGTTTGTATTTGCAGCACAAACAGCATTAGATAGTGGCGATCCTACTAACTATGCTGCAACGGTTAAAGCACTAGAAACACCTGTTTACATGAATGTTGTGGTAGGTGATGGCACAGAGAATAACAAGCCAGACCAAGTTATTCCGCCGATGACTGCCAGCAATCCAATTGCAGGTACTGTTCCTCTAGCTAACTTTATGGGGTTAGAAACGGTGAGTACAACTCAAGCGCCAACAGAGATGGGCTCTAGCTATTTAGTTAAATTTAACACAGGTCATCATGGCTCTGTGTTAACACCGGCGCAAGATGAAAGACAGTCGACTACAGTAGCGGGTAGCGCAGCAGCAAATGCAGAAATGCAATTGCAAATTGCAACTTACCTAGTATCACGTGGACGTTTATTATCTGTATCAGATACTGATATTGTGACTAATTAGTAGCCAACCACTCAATTAAGTCTAAAAAGCCACTGTTAAGTGGCTTTTTTTTGCTTTAAAGCATGCTAAATTGACTGAAATTTATAAACGGAGAATACAGTTGGAATTTTTATACGAGTACGGTTTGTTTTTTGCTAAAACCATTACCTTTGTTATTGCTATCGCTGTCATTTTAACCTTAATTGTAAGCTCGGCTGTTAAGCCAAAAGCAAAAAAAGGTGAGATTGAAATTGATGATTTATCGGAGCAACTTACCAATATAAAAGAAAGTTTTTTAAATAATACGCTAGGTAAAAAAGAGTTAAAAGCCTATCAAAAGCAACAAAAACTAGAGCAAAAAAAAGCTGAAAAAGATGAGCCTAAATCACGACTCTACGTTATTGATTTTAATGGTAGTATGGATGCGCATGAAGTAGAAAGTTTGCGCGAAGAAGTGACTGCGATTATTTCAATCGCGGACCCTAAAAAAGATAAAGTGCTAGTTCGTCTTGAAAGTGGTGGTGGCGTGGTACATGGCTACGGGTTAGCTGCATCACAACTACAACGTTTTAAGTCAGCTGGTATTGAGTTAACCGTATCAATAGACAAAGTTGCTGCTAGTGGTGGCTACATGATGGCCTGTGTAGCAGATCATATTATTGCCGCGCCGTTTGCAATTGTTGGCTCTATTGGTGTGATTGCACAAATTCCAAACTTTAATAAAATCTTGAAGAAAAATGATGTTGATTTTGAACAAATTACGGCGGGCGAATTTAAACGTACGCTAACACTTTTTGGTGAAAATACCGATAAAGCCCGTGAAAAATTTCGCGAAGAGATAGAGCAAACCCATGTGTTATTTAAAACCTTTGTGAGCACACAGCGTCCTAGTTTGAATATGGACTTAGTGGCAACGGGTGAACATTGGTTTGCAACCCAAGCGATTGAAAAAGGCTTAGTTGATACCATTAAAACCAGTGATGATGCCTTACTAGAGCAGCAACATCAGCATCAAATATACAAGGTGCAATATAAAATTAAAAAAGGGCTAAGTGATAAGCTTGCAATAGGGCTCAGTCATGGTGTGAATAAGGCAGGGGTGAGTTTAATGTCAAAATTTAAGGCGTTAAACCCTTAATAATTTTATAGCTTATACATAATAAAAAAGCCTTGTTACTTAATGAAGTAGCAAGGCTTTTTTTATAACTTAAGCTAGAAGCTGTTAATCAATTGATTTGTGATAGTCTTCTAAATCTTTAGCTGCATTAGGGTCGTTGAAAATACTTTCATCTAGTTCACCCTCACTTTTAGCCACAACACAGGTTACCATACAGTCGCCTGTTACATTTACTGCGGTGCGGGTCATATCAAGTAGTCTATCAACACCTATTATAATTGCGATTCCTTCAACAGGTAGGCCTACTTGGTTAAGTACCATGGCCAGCATAATTAAACCAACGCCAGGAACACCCGCTGTGCCAACCGAGGCAAGCGTTGCTGTTAGTATTACCATTAAGTAATCAGAAATAGTTAAATCAACACTAAATACTTGAGCAATAAATACCGTAGCCACACCTTGCATAATTGCAGTGCCATCCATATTAATGGTTGCGCCTAAAGGTATAGTAAATGAAGCGACAGAGTTATTAGCCCCTAGCTTCTTCGTTGCAGTCTCAAGGGTGATAGGCATAGTTGCGCTGGAACTTGAGGTACTAAAAGCAAATAAACAGGTGTGTTTCATTTTAGCTAAGAAAGTAAGCGGGTTTAGGCCTGTAAGTATTTTTAGCAGAAGAGTGTAGTTTACGAATGCATGTAATAACAGGGCTAAAACAACCACGCCAAAGTACTTAGCTAAGCTCACAATTAAGTTAAGTTCGATGGTAGTAAATAACTTAGCCATTAAGAAAAATACGCCGTAAGGAGCAATATTCATTAATAAAGTAACTAGTTTTAAGATAACGGTGTTCAAGTCTTCAAATACTGTTGCTACACGTTTGCCTGCTTTACCGCTAAGTGCCATTGCAATACCAAATAATAAAGCAAACACAATAACTTGTAGCATATTTCCTTTGGCCATTGCTTCAAATGGATTGGTTGGGAACATATCAATAATAACGCGAGCTAAAGTAGGCGCTTCTTTTGCGTCGTAGCTTGCTTGCGAAGGTAGCCCAATCCCTTCACCTGGGTTAAATAGTAACGCCAGTGAAATTGCTACTGTGATTGCGATCGCTGTGGTAACCAAATATAGACCAATCGATTTTCCACCTAAACGACCTAATTTTTTAGGATCGCTTAAACTACAAGTACCGCACACAAGCGACACAAAGACGAGGGGAACAACTAGCATTTTTAAGCTAGCTATAAATATTTGTCCACCTACATGGAAAAGGCCATCAACAAAAAAGGCTTTAATTGGCAAAGAGAATAACCCAAGAGGGATTAGGTAATCGTCTTCACCAGCTAATATAGCCTGAAATATAAAGCCTACTGCAACACCAAGAACCATACCAATCATGATGCGAGTAGTTAAACTCATCGAACGGATTTTAGACATATTTCCAATCTATTTTTTATAAATTTGGCATAGACTAACAGCATGTAATTTTTTTTACAGAAAAAACGTCAACTTTTTTAAAAATTTTTATCGCAAAAAGAAGTAAAAAACTGAGATTTTAGACTAAGTTATAGGTTAACATTAAGTAAATAAGTTTAACTTAGTAATAGCGCATTGGAGAAACATATGCCTTTAACCCGTTTGCTTAGCATTATATTGCTCAGCTCATTACTCATCGCTTGTGGCGGTGGTGGCTCACTTGAGAAGACAGGAACCGTTGGTGGGGATACTGGAGGCGACAATGCCGTACTAGATACCCAAGTTGAACTTAATTTTGAAGATCGTATCGTTACCGCTAACAATTCGCTTGAGGTCGTTGCGACTGTAACTGACAGTGATGGACAACCCGTTGTTCGTCAAGAAGTTAGTTTTACTACAACACTTGGTTCTTTCATACCTGCTACAGCAAGCGCATTAACAAATACAAGTGGTGTTGCAACTATAGAGCTCAGTGCAGGCAGTGTTGAAGGAGCAGGAACCATTGTTGCAAGCTACGAAGGCTCAACAAGCAAGCTCGGTTTTTATACCGCCGGTGACGAGCCGCAATCTAACGACGATGCTGCAAATATTGACATTAAAATCTTACAAAACTGTCCTGATAGTTGGTTAAGTATAGATAGAGATTCTTTTGAACTTGATCCATCAGATTGTTCGCAAAATAGTAATTTACTGGGCCAGCAAGCGATTGTTTATGCAAAAATCACAAAACCTGGTAGTAATACGCCAGCCAGCAATGTGTTAGTTCAAGCGACAACCACGCTAGGCATTTTATTACCTGAAAGCTTAACGGCTAAAACTGATGCGTTTGGTGTGGCTATTTTGAATTTATTGCCTGGCAGTAGCTCAGGTGTTGGCCAAGTTGAATTAACCGCACAGGGCGGAGTTGCGAGTGCTTTATTTGAAATTAACGCTGTTCAAGTAAATGTAAATCTAAGCGCAGGTATTGCTACCGGTGATGTACTATCTGCCGGCTCTACCACGATTATTACGGCTCAGATTGTAGACGGTAGTAATAATGTATTTACTACCCCGCTGGAAGTGCAATTTACTTCTGCTTGCGCAGAAGAATCTACCCCCAGAGCCACTATCGATAATGTGGTAACGAGTATCGGTGGTACGGCAAGTGCAACATACAAAGCTGATGGCTGTAATGGTATAGATACGATTACCGCGACCGTAGTTACTGGTGGTAATGTTGCAACAAAAACCATAAACATCAATGTAGCTGCGGCTCAAACAGGTTCAATTGCGTTTATGGGGGTGACTAATCAAGTATTAGCTATTAAAGGAGCGGGCGGTCAAACCTTGACTGAAAATTCAGAGCTCACCTTTAAGCTCTTAGATGTAAATGGAAATCCAGTGGGTCAAAAGCAAATTGATTTTGCACTTTCACAAAACCCCGGTGGTGCTTTATTAGATAGCGCATTTCAATTTACTAACAATGAAGGTTTAGTGACTGTAAACGTTCGCTCAGGAAAAGCTGCTGGTATTTTATCTGTGATTGCCTCACATCAGATTGACAGTAGCGATACCTCACAAAATAGTGTGATCTCTATTGTCTCTAATGACATTACTATTACGACTGGTGTTCCAGATCAGGATAGTTTCACGCTTGCAGTGCAAACCTTTAATACCGAGTCATTAAACGAAGCTGGGGTGACTACAGACTTAACCGTATTTGCAGCCGATCATTTTAATAATTTTGTACCAGATAACACGGCAATTTATATTGCCAGTGAAGGTGGTGCAGTTGGCACTATTGATGATGAACAATTTACACCTTTATTACTTTGTCGCACCATAGACGGTGTGTGTAAAGCGCAGTGGCGTAGTCAAAACCCAATTCCATACCATTACAGCATTTACAATAATTCTGTTGCAGATAAATGCGACCGTTATTTTGGACAATCTGCACCTTGTACTTTAGGTATCAGAGAATCACAACTCGACGCAAATGGTAACTTAATTAATTATTTAGATAGCAATGGCGATCCAATTGCGCTAACTGATGCGCCTAATAACGCGCCAATTGATTATCCACTTGGTGGGCGTGTTAGCTTACTTGCTTATTCTGTGGGTGAAGAGTCATTTAATGATGTATCTGCCAACGGTGAATTTAATCAAAACGAGTTTGACTCAACTTTACAAGATTTACCTGAAGCCTTTATAGATTTTAATGAAAATGGGGTGTTTGATGGGAATTTACCAGCCCCAACAAATCCTGTGGATTCTAATGGTGGTGAAGATGAGTGGTATGTGGAACGCTCAGGTGCACAAGATAATGGCCAGTATGACAGTGGTGATGGTATATACAATGGCTTACTATGTAGTGATGAAGCCCTAGCTGCAAATGCATGTACCCGTGAAACAGTTAATGTGCGCGCTCGTTCAGAGTTAGTTATGTCAGGTAGTACACCTTACATTAGAGCTGTAACGGCTTTAAATAACTGTAGTTTAAGCGATGGTATTCGCTTAGAAGCTTCTGATATGGCAGGTATGTGCGACATAAACCTTATTGATATTAGCAATTCAACACCTTACAGCGCGATTTCAGTGACTATTTTCTTCAGTGACATTCATAATAATCCACTGCCTGCGGGTACTACAGTGAGCGTTACTGCCGACAATGGTGTATTAAGAGGGTTAACAGATTACACCGTGGTTAATACTGCACAAAAAACGCCAATCTCTGTCTCAGTTAATATTACTAAAGAGGCTGAGCCAAATGATGTTGATTCTGGGTTTTTATACATTGAGTTTGAAACGCCTGGTGGTGTGAAAACACAATATACCGTGATGTCGATTTTAGACGAACCTAAGGTTTAAAATATGTAAAGCATAAAAAATGCCAACCAATAAGGTTGGCATTTTTGCTTCTATTCTATATATTCCACATCAATTATTCAAAAAACGCTGGTTTGTTTAAATTAACAACAGAAATTGTTTGTTTATTCAGTAAATACTGAAAAGTTTGTATTAAAAGCTTGTAAGAACTAGTGTTTGTAGATATACCTATAAATATTCGCGCCGCATGAGTCGGCTAAACACATTTAAAAAACTAGGTTAGAAATAGGCAACTATGGGCAAATCGCTAGTAATTGTAGAGTCACCTGCTAAGGCTAAAACAATTAATAAATACTTAGGTAATGATTTTATCGTTAAGTCCAGTATTGGGCACGTACGAGATTTACCTACATCAGGATCAGGCAAAAACAAAGTACCAGCAAGCAAGACACCTGCTGAGGTTCGTAAAATGCCACCTGATGAGAAAGCAGCGTATAAACAGCAACGTGACTATTCTAACTTAGTCGCGCGTATGGGCATTGATCCTGAAAAAGGGTGGGAGCCACATTACGAAGTATTACCGGGTAAAGAAAAGGTTGTTCAAGAATTACAAAAACTTGCCCAAAATGCTGATCAAATCTATCTCGCAACGGATTTGGATAGAGAAGGGGAAGCAATTGCTTGGCATCTTCAAGAAATCATTGGTGGCGAACCTGAAAAGTATAAGCGCGTCGTGTTTAACGAAATCACTAAAAATGCAATACAACAAGCGTTTGAAACTCCGGGTGAATTGAACACCGATATGGTTTTTGCACAGCAGACTCGTCGTTTCCTAGACCGCGTTGTTGGTTTTATGGTCTCGCCTTTATTGTGGGCTAAAGTTGCACGAGGTTTGTCTGCAGGACGAGTTCAATCTGTTGCAGTGCGTTTATTGGTAGAACGCGAACGTGAAATTAAAGCATTTATTCCTGAAGAGTTCTGGGATATTCATGCAGACGTTAAAAATAGCGAGTCTGACTTACGTTTAGAAGTCACTAAACAAGCAGACAAGCCATTTAAGCCTGTAAATGAAGCACAAGCTACAGCAGCAGTTAAAAGCCTTGAGAATGCCGAATACAAAGTTGTAAGCGTTGAAGAAAAACCAAGTAAGAGTCGCCCAAGTGCGCCATTTATTACTTCAACCATGCAACAAGCCGCCAGTACTCGACTCGGTTATGGCGTTAAAAAGACCATGATGCTTGCGCAGCGCCTATATGAAGGTGGTTACATTACCTATATGCGTACCGATTCAACTAATCTATCAAAAGATGCGGTTGAGATGTGTCGTGAGTATGTGACCAATGAGTTTGGTGCAAAATATTTACCTGCTGATCCAATCAACTATAGCTCAAAAGGCAATGCACAAGAGGCGCACGAAGCGATTCGTCCTTCTAGCGTATCGGTACTTTCAGGGCATGTTGAAGGTGTTGATGCCGATGCTAAAAAGCTTTATGAGCTTATCTGGCGTCAGTTTGTGGCTTGTCAAATGGTGCCTGCTGAATACGACTTAACTACATTAACTGTTGCAGCCAACGATTTTACATTAAAGGCAAAAGGGCGTGTGCTTCGCTTTGATGGTTGGACAAAAGTACAGCCAGCAGTGCGTAAAAAGAACGAAGAAGATCAATCACTTCCTGCTGTTAAGCAAGGTGAAGTTCTCACCTTAGTTGAGCTTGATCCTAAGCAGCATTTTACCAAGCCGCCAGCACGTTTTAGTGAAGCGAGCTTAGTTAAAGAACTTGAAAAACGTGGTATTGGTCGTCCTTCAACTTACGCGTCTATTATTTCGACTATCCAAGATCGTGGCTATGTTCGAGTAGAAAATCGTCGCTTTTTCGCTGAAAAAATGGGTGAAATTGTTACCGATCGCCTAGTTGAAAACTTTACAGATTTAATGAACTTTGACTTTACCGCTAAAATGGAAGGTCGTTTAGATGATATCGCCGAAGGCGAGCGTGTTTGGACGCAAGTTCTCGATAAGTTTTATGCTGATTTCTCAACCCAGTTAAACATTGCTAAAGGCGAACCAGATGAAGGCGGGATGCGTCTGAATCAAATGGTAGAAACCGATATTGACTGTCCAACCTGTGGCAGAAAAATGGGCATTCGTACTGCTTCAACGGGCGTATTTTTAGGCTGTACAGGTTATAACCTGCCACCTAAAGAGCGCTGTACTACCACTATGAACTTAGTGTCGGGTGATGAAGCGGTTGCAGCTGATGTTGAAGACGTTGAAACAGAAACATTAATGCAAATGAAGCGCTGTCCAATTTGTGAAACAGCGATGGATTCATACCTTATCGACGAGACCCGTAAACTACATGTGTGTGGTAATAACCCAGCATGTCAGGGGCATGTTGTTGAAGAGGGTACCTTTAAAATTAAAGGCTACGACGGCCCTATTATCGAATGTGATAAATGTGGCGCTGATATGGAATTAAAATCAGGTCGATTTGGTAAGTATTTTGGTTGTAACAACGATGAATGTAAAAACACACGCAAGTTGTTAAAAAATGGCGAAGCTGCGCCACCAAAAGAAGATCCAGTTCATATCCCTGAATTAGAATGTGAAAAGTCTGAAGCCTATTTTGTATTACGTGATGGCGCGGCCGGTATTTTCTTAGCAGCAAATACGTTCCCTAAATCACGAGAAACACGTGCACCTAAAGTAGAAGAGTTACAACGCTTTAGAGATCGTATTTCGCCTAAGTTTTACTACCTAGCTGATGCACCAGCCAAAGATCCTGATGGCAACCTTGCTGTTGTGCGTTACAGTCGTAAAAACAAAGTTCAATATGTGATGACTGAGGTTGATGGTAAAGCCACTGGTTGGACGGCTCATTACGAGGGTGGTAAATGGGTAGAAGAGGCTAAGAAAAAAGCTGCGCCTAAAAAGAAAGCTGCAGCTAAAAAAACACCAGCTAAAAGTAAAGCTAAAGCCAAACCAAAAAAAGACGATGAATAATTAATTATTCATCGCTTGAATAATAAAAACCGGAACGCACAGCCTGTGACAGTTCCGGTTTTTTTTGCATTATCAAACCTATCGCAATGGCATTTTTAACCTGATTTTTTATTTTACAGAGTTAAAATGTAACCAATTTAGGTTTAACCGCTCAATTATTCATTAAATCTTAACAGCAGTGACTTTGTTATAGCCTTCAGATGTTAGCTCATCATTCACACACTTTAAAACATAGTTATAAATTGCTTCATCGCTTACGTCGTCTTCTTTAGCCCAGCTAATACACATTTCTGTGAACTCTTGAATCGTTTCGGCTGAAGCGTCTGTAGTATCGCTTGCAACTGCATTTGCAGCTGATAAAACGAAAAATGGTGCAACGATTAACGCGAGTAATGCTTTATTCATTTTTTTATTCCTAAAAATGGAGTAACAATCGAATTATGCATTCAAATAATGTCTGCATAAAACAAGTGTAACCAAGCCAGAACATCTCTGTTGGTAAACTGATTTTTAATCACAATTCACACAAAGGAAAACGAAATATTTTTATCGTCAGGATAAGTATATTGTGTACCTATCTTTTATTTTAAGTGATTGTGTTAGCGTTTAATTTAAGCTAATGTCGCGTTTTAATTTTTAGGTGCCCTTATGTCAGAGCCACACACAAATAATACAAATAAAAAAATACATCCTGTTCATAAAGTAGAGCATGCGCTTGAGTCGTTTATATTTAAAGGACGCTGGTTACTCGCTCCATTTTTTGTAGGCTTATTATTTGCTGTGGTTTTATTACTTATAAAGTTTTTTAAACAGCTATATTTGATGGGGATAGCGACGTTTACTGCTAGTAATCAAGAGTTGTTGGTTGGTATATTAACGTTAGTTGATACTGCTTTGTTAGCAGGTTTGCTGTTGATTATTATTTTTAGCGGCTACGAAAACTTTGTCTCTAAGCTTAATATCGAGAATCATGAAGACCGCCCAGTATGGATGGGTAAGGTCGGGTTTTCTGGTTTAAAAATGAAGCTGATCAGTGCAATAGTGGCCATTTCAGCCGTTGAGCTGTTAAAGGTCTTTATAAGTTCTGCGTCTCATTCTAATGATGAACTACTCTGGAAAGTGCTGATCCACGTAACGTTTGTGGTATCAGGTGTACTATTTGCTTTTACTGATTATTTAAATAGTAAAACAATTAACCACTAAAAATTTGTTATAAAAAACCCGAGCAATGCTCGGGTTTTTTACGTATAAATGCTAACAATTAACTGCAGCGGGCGTAGTAGCAGCCAAAAGGTTCAATAGTTAGTGTTGCATTGTTAAGCTGTGCATTGTGATGAGAAAGCGTGTTATGTTCTTTTTCAACACTAACATCAATAACAAGCTCTGCTTTTGCACCGCTTAAATTGAATGCACACAACATCTTTTCTTCGTTTAATGTGCGGTAAAACGCCAAAATTGGCTCGGCGGTTTGTATAAACTCAATATCACCTTCAAGTAGTACCGGCTGGTTTTTACGCCAAGCCATAAATTCACGGTACGCGTTTAATATTGAGTTTGCATCATTCTCTTGTTCAGCAACTGCTTGTAGCCTGTGTTGTTGATCAACAGGTAACCACGGTTTTACCTCACTAAATCCTGCATTGTGTGCATTGCTTTGTGAGTTATCAAGGTTTTCCCAAGGCATTGGGGTACGACATCCATCACGACCTTTAAAGTTTGGCCAAAAAGTTATGCCGTATGGGTCTTGTAAATCTTCAAAAGCAACGCTGGCTTCACCGAGTCCGAGTTCTTCACCTTGATACATACACACGCTGCCACGCAGTGAAGCGAGTAGGGCGGTCAACATTTTACATTGCGCTGGGTTTACCTCTCCCGTTTCACTCCAACGGCTAGCAACACGTTCTACGTCATGGTTACTAAATGCCCAGCAAGGCCAGCCTTCAGTCATGCGTTGCTCAAGTGTAGTAACGGTATTTCTTATATACTCGCTCGAGTAATCATCCGTTAATAGCTCAAAGCTATAACCCATATGCAGTTTATCGCCGCCTTGGGTGTATTCTGCCATTGTGGCTAATGAATCTTCAGATGAAATTTCACCCAGTGATACGGTACCAGGGTACTTGTTGAGTAAAGTACGAATATCACGCATAAACTCTATGTTTTCAGGCTGGGTATTATTGTAGTAATGGTACTGAAATGCATACGGATTATCTTCGCTAAATCCACGGCCTTGACGTTTTTCTTTTGGTTTAGCTGGGTTATCACGAAGCAAAGCGTCATGGTAGCAAAAGTTAATTGCGTCTAACCTAAAGCCATCCACGCCTTTTTTAAGCCAGAATTCAACATTATCTAGAACGGCTTGGCGAACATCGGGGTTATGAAAGTTAAGATCAGGCTGTTCAGTAAAAAAGTTATGCAAGTAGTATTGTCCACGACGCGGCTCCCATTGCCATGCACCACCACCAAAAATAGACAACCAATTATTAGGTGCTGTGCCATCTTCTTTAGCATCGGCCCATACATACCAGTCGGCTTTATCGTTAGATAAGTCTTCACGGCTATCAATAAACCATTGATGTTGATCTGAGGTGTGGCTTAGCACTTGGTCAATAATAATTTTAATGTCGCGTTGATGTGCTTGTGCAATTAACTCATCAAAATCAGCTAAATTACCAAAAAGCGGGTCAATATCACGGTAGTCACTAATATCATAACCAAAATCTTTCATAGGCGATTTAAAGAAAGGTGAGATCCAAATAGCATCTACCCCTAAGCTTTTAATGTAATCAATACGATTTATTATTCCTTTTAAATCACCAATGCCATCGTTGTTGCTATCTTGAAAGCTACGCGGATAAACCTGATAAATAACCGCACCTTTATACCATTGCTTTTGGGCCATGCTTTTCTCCGTTTTCACACTGTCTTTGTGTTGTTCTTTTTTAGAGGTAATAATCCTCGTTTATTTGAAAAAGCATACTTGAAGCCTGTCATGCTGTAAAAATCCTGCATACGTATGCACCTATTTCAAGGCATTAAAACAAGATGTACAAATCATTAAGGCAAGCGTTTTGGGTCGTGGATTATTCTTATTTTACTTTACCAATTCTAATATTGAGTTGTTAATTTATTGTTTGCGCCATGTAGGTGCGTAAAAACAAAGGTGTGCACTGAGTTGGTGTTTTTTAGTATTGGTCTTACCAATTTAATTTGAATAGATAGTGTGTTTAATAATAAATTAAAAAATAAAATCACTTTGTTTCACTTTATTGTCGTTTTATGAATGGCTTATTTCATAAAAAAATAAATACAGGTTAACGTCAAGCTCATAAAGTATAATTGCACCAAAATAATCCATTGCAAAACAGTTGCTTACATGTTTGGTTGTAAATTTAATGTTAACTTTGGCTGTGTAATGCTATTTTGAATACGTATGCATAAAGTTGTTAATAAAATAATACGAGCGTTAATATTCATCCTGACAACAAAATAAGCTCGCATGTTTAACTATCACTTAAACAAGTAAGCGGGTATCACATTATGGGTAACGGGAAAACATTATGGCTATGTTCAAACCAAGTATATTAACGCTAGCATTAACTGCTGCCGGACTATCAAGCTTTGCCACCACCGCGGCACAAGAAGAAACAATAAAAAATGATGATGTAGAAATCATCGAAGTAAAAGGTTTTCGCGGTAGTGTTGTTGAATCAATTAATACTAAGCGTTTTTCAACACAGGTTGTTGAGTCAATTTCTGCAGAAGACATTGGTAAACTTCCAGACTCATCTATTGCAGAGTCAATCGCACGTTTACCAGGTTTAACAGCCCAGCGTCTTGATGGTCGTGCTAGCCGTGTAAGTGTTCGTGGTTTTAGCGAAAACGAAAGCGCAACAACATTTAATGGCCGTGAGCAGGTATCTATTGGTGACAACCGTGGTGTTGAGTTTGACCTTTACCCATCAGAAATAATGAGCGGTGTTACTGTTTATAAAACGCCAAGTGCTAGCATTGAAGCTGAAGGTATTGCTGGTGTTATCGACATGCAAACGGTAAAGCCTTTAAGTAAAGGTGAACAAGTGATCATGTTTAATGGTCAGTATGAGCAAACTAGCTTTGATAAACTAAACCCGGATGGCGATGACAAAGGCTTTCGTGGCACCGTTTCATACATAGACCAGTTTGCAGATGACACTATAGGTGTAGCATTTGCTTACAACACAATGAGTTCTCCAAACCAAGAAAAACGCTGGAATTCTTGGGGTTACCCTGAGTTTACAGGGAATGATGGCCAAAACTATTCAATTTTAGGCGGCGCTAAACCTTTCGTACGCTCATCAACACTTGAACGTGATTCAGCGATGCTAGTAGTGGAAGCTGCACCAAATGATCGTTTAAACATGACGTTTGATGCGCTATATGTAGATTTTAATGATGAAAAAATCTTACGTGGTATTGAAGTTCCTTTCGCCTGGGGTCAAGGTAGCATCGACCCAAATAGTGTTACTGTAGATGAACAGTCTGGCTTTATTACCAGTGCAGTCACTGAAGGGCAACGCGTTGTTGTACGAAATGACTACGAAGAGCGAAAAGCAGAGCTCACACAATTTGGTTTTAATGCAAAATACGATATTAACGATGATTGGTCAGTTGAGTTTGATGCAAGCCGCTCAAAAGTAGATCGTACGATTTGGAGTATTGAGAGTTATTCAGGTACTGGCCGTGGTGATTCAAATGGTGTTGCCGATAACATAGGGTATGCATTTGATGGTGGAAATACGGGCGCACAATTCACTCATGAGCTTGATTACAGCGACTACGACTTAATTCAATTAGGCGGTCCTTTATCTTGGGGAAGCAGTGCTGCGCTTAATAATAAGTACGGCTTAAATGATACGGCTTATCAAAATACCGCACAAGATGGCTTTATTAATGCCCCAGAAATTAGCGATGAGCTTTCAACGCTTAAGTTAGCGGCCAGTAAAGTACTTGAAAACGAATACTTTAGCCGTATTAACTTTGGTTTATCTTACCGCGACCGTGAGAAAGTAAAACAGTCTGAAGGCTACTTCATGACTTTAAAAGATTTTTCTTTAGATAATCCAGGCATGGTATCAGTACCAGAGCAATACCGTTTAGGTTCGGCAAGTTTAGACTTTATTGGCATGGGTGACATGATTGCTTATGACACTAACGGCCTAGTAAATGATGGTTATTACGATCTATTACAAGAAAGCTTAACGGATCAAAAACACTTGACGCGTTCGTGGACGGTACAAGAAGAAGTTACCGCTGCATTTATTCAAGCAGACATTAACGCTGAGATTGGTGGCATACCGGTAACAGGTAATGTAGGTATACGTTATGTACGCACTGAGCAGTCATCACAAGGCTTCGAAGCATCAAATGTTAATGGTTTAGTTGTTGCATCACCTACTGATATTAGCCACGACTATTCAAATGTATTACCAAGCTTAAACTTATCTTTTGCAATTGACCAAGAGCAAACAATTCGTTTTGGCGCGGCTAAAACAATTTCTCGTGCTCGCCTTGATGAAATGCATGCATCGATTGAGACAAGCTATAACAGCGAAAAGCCTGACGAAAATGGTAACTACTGGTCTATATCTGGTGGTAATGCAGAGCTTGAACCAAAAGAAGCAACAGGCTTTGATTTAACATACGAAAACTACTTTGATGCGGAAGGTTACTTTTCAGCAGCGTTATTTTATAAAGACATTGACCAATGGATTTTTGATGAGCGTTACGATGTTGATGTAACAGGTAAAGAAGACCCAGCAACCGGCGAAGTTCCTCCAGCGGATAGAAATACAGCTACCCGTTCAAGTAAAGTGAATGGTGGCGATGGCAATTTATGGGGCTATGAGCTTTCATTATCATTCCCTTTCAGTGTATTACATGAGTCATTAGAAGGTTTTGGTTTAATTGCGAGCCACACCAGCGTTGAGCAAGACTTGCAAGATCAAAACGGAAACGATTACGAACTACCAGGTTTGTCAGATAAAATTGATAGCTTAACTGTGTACTTCGAACGCAATGGTTTCCAAGCACGTACCAGCATGCGTAAACGTAGTGACTTTAAAGGTGATATCTACGGTTCAGGTTTTGCAACACAACAAGTTGATATACTTGGCGAGACTATTTGGGATGCGCAAGTAGGCTATGACTTTGCTGATTCTGGTATTGCTGGTTTTGAGAACTTATCAATGACGTTCCAAATTCAAAACATTACCGAAGAAGCGTTTACATCATTGCAAGGCGATAATGCGCTGCAAGTGCGTGACTATCAAGACTATGGCCGTACTTACTTACTCGGTGTAAGTTACAAGCTATAATAAGTTTTGTATTAAGAAGCCCTTGTAATTAGTTTTACAAGGGTTTTTTTATAGCTACTTTACCTAAGTTTTATCAAACTTTTTAAATTCTGATTTAAAAAAGTGAGCAATAATATGAAGCCAATAAAACATGTCGTCATTGCAGGCGGTGGAACAGCTGGTTGGATAACCGCAGCACTACTTAATAAAGTGTTAGGTAAAGTAATTAATATTACCCTTATTGAATCAAGTAGCATTGGCACTATAGGTGTGGGAGAGGCCACTATTCCTCCTATTATTGGGCTTAATAATGCGCTCGGTATTAATGAGCAAGATTTTATAAATGCCACCAATGCGTCTATTAAACTGGGTATAGAGTTCGAAAATTGGAAAACACCAGGGCATAGCTACATGCATGCATTTGGCTCGTTTGGTAAAGATTTTCCCTTTTGTGACTTTTATAATTTTTGGGTAAAAGGACACATTAATGGCAGCGAGGATTCTTTATGGGATTTTTCTCTTAACTATCAAGCCGCTAAACAGCACAAATTTACGCTACTAAATACTATTCCTAATACTCAATTACCAGGGCTTAGTTATGCTTTTCATTTTGACGCTACTTTATATGCTGAATATTTAAAAAATCTTGCATTATCTCGCGGCGTTAAACACATTGATGCAAAAATAGAACACGTCGAGCAATGCCCAGACACAGGTAATATCACCAACTTAATGCTTGACGATAATAGCCAAATCCAAGGCGATTTATTTATAGATTGCACTGGCCAGCGCGCACTTTTAATTGAACAAACTCTCAATACGGGGTTTGTTGATTGGTCGCATTATTTACCATGCGATAGGGCTGTTGCAGTGCAATCAACAGGTAGCAACGAATTAAAGCCATATACGCGCTCCATAGCACATGACGCAGGTTGGCAGTGGCAAATTCCGCTACAAAACCGAACAGGAAATGGCTTAGTGTATTGCAGCCGTTATTTATCAGATAAGTCAGCAACAGCGCTTTTATTAAATAACTTACCTGGTGAGCCAACAACAAGCCCGCGTTTAATAAAATTCAAAACAGGTCGTCGTTTAAAGCAGTGGCATAAAAATGTAGTCGCAGTAGGGCTCTCTAGTGGATTTTTAGAGCCCTTAGAGTCTACTAGTATTCACTTAATACAAAGTGCGGTCATACGTTTAATTAAGTTGTTTCCTCATAATGGGGTTAGTGATGCGTTAGTAACTGAATTTAATAAGCAAAGCATCACCGAAATCGAGCATATTCGTGACTTCATTATTTTGCACTATAAATTAACTGAGCGAGAGGACACCCCATTTTGGCGTCAATGTAAGCAAATGGAAATTCCTCAATCGTTAGCGCATAAAATGGATTTATTTAAACAAACGGGCAAAGTAGTGCGCGAAAACGACGAGTTATTTGCAGAAGTAGCTTGGCAGCAAGTATTTATAGGTCAAGGCCTAATACCAGATGACTATAACAGTATTGTTGATTCATTAAGCAGTGAACAACTAACGGATTTATTCGCAACGTTAAAAACCCTAATAAATTCAACGGTAGATAAGCTGCCTACTCATAAAGAGTTTTTAGCTAAGTTAAAAACAAACTAAGTGACGTGACGTGATGCTTTAGTTGCGGGTTAATTGTCACTGAATATGGCTGTGAATACGTATGCAGCAACTGTAACCAAGCCTTACTTAGCTTTAGTATAAACCTATAACAACACTGAAATAAAAATGACACACACAATGAAAAAAAGATTTTACACGCCGTTGCTTATATGCAGCGCATTGCTGGTGCACGGTTGCAGTGATGACAAAGAGACAAAAACAGATTTGTTAGTTAAGCAAACAGACCCAGTTAAGCCAGTGGTATATCAAGTATTTACTCGTTTATTTGGTAACACCCAAACCGCTAATGTGCCATGGGGAACCAAAGAGCAAAATGGAGTTGGTAAGTTTGCTGATTTTAACGACGAGGCACTAAAAGGCATTAAAGAGCTAGGTACCACGCATGTGTGGTACACCGGCGTTTTGCATCATGCCTTGGTGGGTGATTACACTGAGTACGGTATAAAACAAGACGATCCTGATGTGGTAAAAGGGCGTGCAGGTTCGCCTTATGCAATAAAAGATTATTACGATGTAAATCCAGATTTAGCTATTAATGTTACCAATAGACTCGAAGAGTTCAGCGCGCTAATTGAGCGTACTCACGAGCATGACATGAAAGTAATTATTGATATTGTTCCTAATCATGTGGCTCGAGATTATCACTCAATCGCAAAGCCTAACGGCGTGAAAGACTTTGGTGAGGACGATGATACTAGCAAGGCGTATGCTAAAAATAATAATTTTTACTATGTACCGGGTGAATCATTTAAAGTACCAACAAGCGACAGCTACCAAGTATTAGGTGGCAACAAACACCCTTTAGCCGATGGTCAATTTAGTGAAATCCCAGCAAAATGGACTGGCAATGGTGCACGTGCTCCAAAGCCTGATATAAACGACTGGTACGAAACGGTAAAAGTTAACTACGGTGTTAAACCCGATGGCAGCCTAGACTTTCCAACTTTACCTAAATCGCTTGAAAACCAAGATTACCGTGCACATTATGAATTTTGGCAAGATAAAGAACTGCCAAATAGTTGGTATAAATTTAGAAATATTGCCCTTTATTGGCTTGATAAAGGGGTTGATGGCTTTCGCTATGATATGGCTGAAATGGTACCCGTTGAATTTTGGAGCTTTTTAAATTCATCAATAAAAACACATAAACCCGATGCGTTTTTACTCGCCGAAGTATATAACCCATTGATGTACCGCACCTATATTCACCAAGGTAAAATGGACTACTTGTATGACAAGGTCGGTTTTTACGACACCCTAAAAGGGATTATGCAAGGTAAGCAACCCGCTAACACGTTATTTAAAGCACAAGCTGAAGTGGCAGATATTGAACAGCACATGCTGCACTTTTTAGAAAACCATGACGAACAACGTATCGCAAGTCCTGACTTTGCTGGCGACGCTGCATGGGGTAAACCGGCTATGGTGGTTTCTAACTTAATTAGTCGTTCGCCAACCTTGCTTTATTTTGGCCAAGACGTAGGTGAAGATGGATCAGAAAACGCAGGCTTTGGTTCGCCTACACGCACCAGTATTTTTGATTACATTGGCGTACCAGCGCACCAAGCATGGATGAATAATGGCAAGTTTGATGGCGCAAATTTAACTCCTGAGCAAGCACAGTTACGTCAATACTATATCGCAATTATGGAACTTAATGGCTTACCTGCTGTTGTTGCCGGTGATATGGCACCCTTGATGGTAACAGGCAGTGATAGAGTGGTGGGTTTTGTACGCACCTTAGGCCAGCAATCATTATGGGTGCTGAGCAACTTTAGCCAGCAAGCGCAAACAGTCACTATTACGCTCACGCCAAATCAAGCAACAATGCTCAAACCAAACTCAACGCTATACGACCTACTAGAGTCGCATAGCAGTATTTTGGTGAGCGATGAGAAACAAAATACAACCTTTACGCTGACCCTTGATGCACTCAGCAGTGCCGTTTTAACAAATAAGGCTGATCATGAATTATAACAACAAACCAACCTTAAGCTTTTGGCAAATATGGAATATGTGCTTTGGCTTTTTAGGCATTCAATTTGGCTTTGCACTGCAAAACGGTAACGTAAGCCGTATATTTCAAACACTTGGCGCTAATGTCGACGATATTCCTATTTTATGGGTTGCAGCGCCGCTCACGGGCTTAATTGTGCAACCAATTATTGGTTATTGGAGTGATAAAACTTGGGGCAAATTAGGCCGCCGTCGTCCTTTCTTTTTATACGGCGCTATATTAACCACATTATCGCTTTTTATTATGCCAAATTCCCCCACGCTTTGGATTGCTGCGGGTATGCTGTGGATTATGGATGCCTCAATTAACGTTACCATGGAACCGTTTCGTGCTTTAGTGGGCGATAACTTGCCAAACAAGCAGCGCGCCACAGGCTATGCCATGCAAAGCTTTTTTATTGGTGTGGGAGCAGTGGTTGCATCAGCACTCCCTTGGATGATGACCAACTGGTTTGATATTGCTAATACCGCACCGATTGGTCAAATTCCTGATTCTGTAAAGTATTCGTTTTACTTTGGTGGGGTTATTTTATTTATTGCAGTTGGCTGGACTATTGTCACTACAAAAGAGTACTCACCCGAGCAGCTTGCACAATTTAATCAACAAGAATCACAAACAACACAAACCAATATTACTAATAGCGTTAACTTTACCAAAGGCGGCGTTATTTTTAGCGGCTTAGGTTTGCTTGTTTTAGCTACGGTATTAGGGCTGGATCTGGAAAAAGAACTTTACTTGCTGGCTGCTGGGTTAGTTAGTTTTGGTGTTATTCAATTTATTGCAGCGGCATTAAAAGCTAAACAGCACACTAGCGGCGGTTTTTATAATGTAGTGAATGATGTATTCACTATGCCTGAGGCGATGAAGCAATTGGCATGGGTACAATTTTTTAGTTGGTTTGCGTTATTTGCTATGTGGATTTACAGCACGTCAGCGGTTACTAGCTTTCATTACGGGAGTACAGATACCAGCTCGTTAGCGTACAACAACGGTGCAGATTGGGTGGGCATATTATTCGCCGCTTACAACGGCTTTGCCGCGATTGCTGCTCTATGCATCCCGATCATCGTTAAACGCGTGGGATTAAAAGTAGCACATGCACTTAACCTTATTTTAGGTGCGCTGGGCCTAGCGAGCTTTATGTTTATAAAAGATCCAAGCTTACTTATTTGGCCAATGATAGGCGTAGGTTTTGCGTGGGCGTCTATTTTATCACTGCCTTATGCAATGTTAAGTACTTCAGTACCGAGCCATAAAATGGGCGTTTACATGGGCATTTTCAACTTTTTCATTGTGATCCCACAATTATTAGCCGCCAGCGTACTGGGATTAATATTACGCCACTTTTTTGAAAACCAACCTATTTACGCATTAGTACTGGGCGCTGTGTCGTTTGTACTTGCAGCGGTTGCGGTATTGCGTGTTAAGCACACTCAGTAAAGTAACGAGTAAACTGAAATTAATTAAGGCTTTAAAATGAAAAAATTAAATACAATTACCACCAGTTTATTAATGCTTGGTTTAACAGCTTGTGGCGCGCAGCAAGAGCCATCAAACAGCGCTGTAATACAGGTATCGGCACCAGGTGCCCCTGGGGCAGAGCCATTTTGGGCCTATGCAGGCAAAACCGGTATTGGCACATCTTTTGAGCAATATCAAAATGGCCATTACAGTGATGAAGCCCCTACAGGAACGGTGTCAAAAGTATGGTTTTCAATTGCTAAAGGTATGATCACCGAAACAATGTTTGGGCTTATTCACCAAGCGCAAATTAAAGACATGCAATTTGTGGTAGTAGGAAAGGATTTTACAGTTACCGAAGCTGACGATTTAGACGTTACCATTGACTACTTATACAAAGACGATAAAGGCCGCCCGTTATCATTAGCTTACAAAGTAGTAAGCAAAGATAAGCAAGGCCGCTTTAGCCTCGAAAAACATATATTTACCGATCCTGATGGGCAAAGCTTATTTGTACGCAGTATTTTTAATACCCAGCTTGAAGGCGTTAAGGCATACGTAAGCGTTAACCCGTATGTTGATAATAACGGCCTTGATGATTTTGCTAAAACCACAGAACGAGGGCTGCTTGCATGGCAAGACAACAGCTACCTTTCATTACAAGGTGCGCAGCCATTTAAACAAACAAGTGTTGGTTTTACAGGTGAGAGCGACGGTTTAAATCAGCTGAAAACAACTCAGCAGCTTACACAGGTTTATAACAATACCGGTGAACAATCAGGTAATGTTAGCTTACTTGCAGAGCTGGGTGAAATTGGTGAAAACAGCCAGTTCGATTTAACCCTAAGCTTTGGTAATAGCGAACAAACTAGCTTTAAACAAGGGCAAGCTACGTTAGCCAAAGGTTACCAAGCGGTGCTTGATAATTACAACGGTAAAGGTGAAGCGCTCGGTTGGCAAGACTACCTGCAAAGCCTTGCACCGCTAAATAACATGAGCGAACAAACCGCAGATAACGGCAAGTTACTTTACACCAGTGCCATGGTACTTAAAGCGCAAGAAGATAAAACTCATGCAGGTGCGCTTATTGCCTCACTATCTAACCCATGGGGCGAAACCGTATCGGCTAAAACAGGCTCTACTGGTTACAAAGCGGTATGGGTGCGCGACTTTTATCAAGTTGCCATGGCGTTTATGGCCATGGGCGATAATGCGACCGCTAAAACCGCATTCGAATACCTTGAAAAAGTTCAAGTAAACAGCAAAACCCCAGGCAATAAAGGCGATACAGGGTGGTTTTTACAAAAAACACATGTTGATGGTGAACTAGAATGGGTAGGCGTACAGCTAGACCAAACAGCAATGCCACTCATGCTTGCATGGAAACTCCATCAGGCAGGTGTATTAAGTGATGCAGAGCTCACTGATTGGTATAGTCGTATGTTAAAACCTGCGGCAGACTTTTTAGTTGAGGGTGGTCGTGCAAACATTCTATGGAACGATACACAAATAACGCCGCCAGCCACTCAGCAAGAACGCTGGGAAGAGCAAGAAGGGTATTCGCCATCAACCACCGCCGCTGTTGTTACTGGTTTAATTACTGCAGCCGATATCGCTAAACTAGCAGGTGATGAAGCCAATGCAACACGTTACCTAAATACAGCTAAGCGTTATAACAATGATATTGAAAAATTAATGTTTACAACGGCTGGTAATTTAGAGTCGAGCGCTTCTGATGGTGAATACTTTATTCGCATTGGCCAAGATAAAGACGCCAATTCAAATACTAAAATTAACGCCAACAACGGCCGTGAAGGCTTTAATAAAAAGCAAATACTCGATGGTGGATTTTTAGAACTTGTTCGCTATGGCGTACGTGATGCACTATCGCCTAGCATAGTAAAAACATTGCCAGAATATGATGACGAAACCCTAACAGATAACCTACAAGTTAAATACAGCTTTAAGTTTACTGACGGCAGCGGCACATTTGCAGGCTACCGCCGCTATGGTAATGACGGATACGGTGAAGACGAAGTAACGGGCGCTAACTATGCGCAAGGTGGAAAAAATAGCCCAGGTCAACGTGGGCGAGTTTGGCCATTTTTTACCGGTGAACGTGGTCATTACGAAATTGCCGCCGCAAATGCCAATAACAGTTTAGATGCAACAAAACAGCAGGCTATTAAAAATAGTTATGTAAAAGGCCTAGAGCAATTTGCTAACCAAGGCATGATGCTACCTGAACAAGTATGGGATGGTGTAGGCATTAATAAAGCGGGTTACACGTTAGGCGAGGGTACTAACTCGGCCACACCATTGGCGTGGACACATGCGGAATACGTTAAGCTAGTGCGCTCACTAAGCGACAAGCAGGTATGGGATCATTACCCAGTGGTAACTAAAGCACTAAAATAACCGCAAACTAACTAACATAGCCGTAGTAAAATACGGCTATGTTAGTTATTACAATAATAACGAGACTGAAATGAAAACATTTACCTTGAGCGCATTAGCATTAGCAATCATGCTAACAGGCTGCCAAAGCGCACCATCATTAAATAACTACACGAATAACACCGAAACATCGCCACTAAATACTGAACAACAAGCAAGCCCTTGGTGGGAAAGCGCCATTTTTTACCAAATTTGGCCCCGCAGTTTTTACGACAGCGATGCTGATGGTCATGGCGATTTTAATGGTATGACCCAAAAGCTCCCGTATCTACAAGACCTCGGTGTAAATGCACTGTGGTTAACCCCAATGTTTGAAGCACCTTCTTATCATGGCTATGATTTTACTGAATTTTACCAAGTAGAAAACGACTACGGCAGCATGGCCGAGTTTGAAGCCTTTATAAAAGCTGCTGAAGACAAAGGCATGAAAGTCATACTTGATTTAGTTATAAATCATATATCAAGTAACCATGAATGGTTTCAGCGTTCAGCAAAACAAGAAGCCCCTTATGCAGATTACTTTATTTGGCGCGACGATATGCCAAAAGCCGGAAGTGGCTGGGGCCACGCATGGAGTAATAACGACCAACCCGATGCCGTATGGCATTGGAATGAAACTCGCCAGCAGTATTACTATGGTGCGTTTGGTGCCAGCCAACCTGACTTGAATTTACGCCATCCTGATGTTGTTTCCGAAATGGAAAAAATGGCTAAGTTTTGGCTTGATAAAGGCGTTGCAGGGTTTAGATTAGACGCAGTACGTTTTGCAATGGAAGGTGGCGCAGATGCGCAAGCCGATACCGACGAAACCATTGCATATTGGCAGCACTTTAACCAATACGTAAAAAGCGTTGATCCAGAGGCGTATTTAGTAGGTGAAGCTTGGGCTGACATTCCCGTTGCAGCAAAATACTTTGGCGAAGGTAAAGGCCTCGATCAAGGCTTTGATTTTGAAGTGGGCTATAAAATACTGGGCCTATTAAAACCCGATGCCAGTGGTGAAGCGCAATTTGGCACCATGCAATCTAATCAACAAGTGAGCACCGTTGATGCCAATGTGCTCAAACAAAATTTACAGCAGCGTATTGATTCAACTGCACCACTTGATTTTTTTGCACCGTTTTTAACTAATCACGACCAAGAACGAGTGGCTTATCAACTTGCAGAGCACGACGATAAAGCAAAACTTGCCGCCGCCATGTTATTTAGCTCTCCTGGCACGCCGTATATTTATTACGGTGAAGAAATTGGCCTGACACAAGGTGGCACAGGTCACGATGTGTATAAACGCGCGCCAATGCAGTGGGATAACAGCAATCAAGCTGGCTTTACTCAAGCTCAAACAAGTTGGGTTGAGCAGGCTGAACTGTTTGGTGATAACTACACCCAGTGGTGGCCTGAATATTTAGCACAGCAAATTAATGCTGCTGATCGCAATGTAAAAACGCAACAATCACAATCTAATTCACTGTGGCGTTTATATCAGCATTTAATAGCACTAAAAAAACAGCGCCCAGAGCTGGGTATTAAAGGCAGTTATGAATTAACGCAACACAACAACGGGCTTGTTGAAATAACCCGCGAGTTAAACGGCAGTAAAAGTATGTTTGTGCTTAACTTAACCGCTAACCCGCAAAGCATCAATAGTATTAAACGCGATGGGTTAACGCCTAACTGGCAACACGACCTCAATGGCGAGCAACTCGCTGGCTATGGTTTATTGTTACTAAACAACACACTATAAATAAAAAACACACAAAAGGGCTAACATACGTTAGCCCCTTTTGGTAAAAGTGCTTTTATTGCATTCCCCCAAGTTATAGCTCATTTTTAAAGTTTATTAGATTAGATAAAAGTCTTTTAAATTCAAACTTTATAATATTTTACTTAGTGGGCTAATTACCCCGTTCGCGCCTTGTTGTAAAACATGCGTATATATTTGCGTAGTGCGAACATCGCTATGGCCGAGTTGTTCTTGCACAGTGCGTATATCTGCACCAGATTCAAGTAAGTGGGTAGCGAACGAGTGCCGTAGTGTATGGCAGGTAACATTTTTTTGAATTTTTGCCAGCTTTGCTGCCTGTTTAATTGCTTTACGAACCGTTGTTTCATCAATATGGTGGCGACGCAGCTTTTTACTTTCTGGGTCCATGCTTAACTGGGCTGAAGGAAACAAATATTGCCAGCTCATTTCATAAGGAGCCGCTGGGTATTTTCTAGCTAATGCATTCGCAAGCCAGACACCGGCATAGTCTGTTGCTTGTTTATCTCGATGCCAGTAGTCATTTACCAAGTGACTTTGGCTGCGTAACAACGGCAGTAGTTCGAGTGCTAATGTTACTCTGCGGTTTTTATTGCCTTTGCCCTGCCAAATCATTAATGAGACATAGTCATAATCGACATCTTTTACCCGTAGCCTTAAAGCTTCCATTAAACGTAGACCACTACCGTAAAGTATCTGAGCGATAAGTTTATACTTTGGATCCATTGCCAATAATAAACGCTGTATTTCTTCACGGGTCAGTACTACAGGTAATTTAGGTGACACGAGTGATTTATTAAAATTCATTTCAAGTGATAACGGTCGACTAATAATATGACGGTATAAAAATACCAAAGCATTTAAAGCCGTTGCCTGAGTTTTCATTGCAACATTACGCTGATTACTTAAATAAGATAAGAATTGCTCAACCTCCGACTCTGCCAATTGCGCCGGATGTTTTTTACCATGGTATAAAATGTAAAATTTTATCCAATATTGATAAGTGTCTATAGTACGCTTGGCATAACGACGCGTTATCATAAAGTCACGGATTGATTCTAAAAATATAGAAGCCATAATCTGCTCTAGCTGGTACTGTATATACAAGCAGTAGTTGTATTTGGTTTTTTTTCAACAACTCGCGGGATTATTTCTTGTATTTTACAACAACAAAAAAACAACAAATATAAATCCCTTGATTTACATTTAGATACAGAGTTAAACTTAAAGTATTAAAAAATCAAAGGATTTTATGTCTACAACTTGCGGGTTTAGATCCTTTGAATAAGCTGTTAGTTCACTGAGGAAAGTATGGATTACTTTAGTCTAGCCGTTGGATTTCTCGTAGGAAGTGCTACTGGTGCTGCGGGAACTTATTTTGGCAATAAATATACGGATAAGCGCAAACAAAAAGAGCAAGTAAATGAGACTACGCGATTTTTTGATGCTTTATGGGCAAAACACCAAACTTTGTTAACTGAAATGAAGCAAGATTTGCTTAATCCTGATTATGAGTTTCACAGAGAGTTTTTTATCTTAAATAAAAGTGGCATTTTTAACCATAGTGGCAAGTACCTAGCTTATTACGTAGAAGACCACAATAATCTAGATCAACAGGTAAAAATCCTTGAGTCACATGGTCTAGTAGAAAACGTAACAGAATATGGTAAAAACGTACAGAAATACAAATGGTCAGAATTATTTGCAGAGCATTTGTGTGGAAAGTGAACTAACAAGGCGCTTAATCGGAAAAATTACAGTTGGCTCGCGCTTCGCGCATTATAGCCAAACTGTATTTTTCCGCTTAGCTTAGCGTTAGGAATATAATTTGCTTATACAATTATTATTACTGAATTTGAAATATTGAGTACTTTAAAATTAAATTAAAAAAGGAGTTGTAGTATGGATCCTATGGATAAAATTTGTGATGGGTGTGCACACCCGATGAGTAATTGCACTTGCTCTTACTGTGAGGACTGCGATGAAAAAGAGCATGATTGTACCTGTCCGCATTGTGAATTTTGTGAGGAAAAAGAGGAGCAATGCTCATGCATTCGATGTAAAGGGTGTGAAGAAAAAGAAGATGAATGTACTTGTGATTATTGCGATGAGTGTTCCGAAAAAAAGTTTGAGTGCACTTGCGAGTGAATATTCCTAACAAGGCATTTAAACGGAATAAAAACAGTTGGTTATGTTTCGTGCCTCAACAATTTTAACCAACTATTTTTATCCGCTTAATGCGGCGTTAGCTATACAATCAAATTTTGGCATCATTTTTAAATATTTAATGGAAAAATCATGAATTTACTTCAGCAAGTAGAAGAAAAACGTAAGGAAATTTTTACTGACTCATATCCAATGTCTATTGGTGAGTTAGTTAATTTGTACAAAGATGGTGACTTAGAAATAAACCCTGCATTCCAACGGTTTTTTAGATGGTCAGAAACTCAAAAAGTAAGATTAATTGAATCTATTTTGTTAGGAATTCCTTTACCATCAATTTTTGTAGCGCAAAGAGAAGATGGAGTTTGGGATCTAGTTGATGGTCTACAAAGAATTTCAACAATCTTATATTTCATGAATGAACTTAAAAATGAAGAAGGTGTTGTAGATAGTTCTTTGAAACTATCAGCAACGGAATATCTTCCTCTTCTTGATGGTGTTGTATGGAAAGGTGATGATAAGGAACTTGATTCATCATTGAAACGCTTATTTAAAAGAGAAAAAATTGAAATAAAGATCATAAAAAAAGAAAGTGATACAAGTACCAAATTTGAACTTTTTCAAAGGTTAAATACGGGAGGATCACAACTTTCAGATCAGGAAGTAAGAAACTGTCTACTTATAATGTTGAATGAAGATTTCTATAAAATACTCGTAGACCTGTCAAAAGACCAAAACTTCAATGAAACGATCAGCATTACAGAACGATTGTATGAAGAGCGATATGAAATGGAGTTAATCCTTAGATTGCTATCTCTCGCTAACTCTGAAGAAGATGGGCTAAAAAATATACCGGATGTATCAGATTTTCTTACTGAAAAATTAAAATACTTTGCTGATAGTGGTTTGAATTGGGTTGATGAGAAAGAGCTACTTGCTAAAACTTTTAGAATTATAAATGCCACCTTATCCGATAATTCATTTAAACGTAAAGTAGGTGATGACTTCAAAGGTGGATTCCAATTAACCATATTTGAAGTTATTGCAACAGGAACTTATTTATATCTTAAAGCAGGTAAAGATGAAGCAGAATTACCAGCCCTATTAAGAAGTGTTTCTAATAACCTTGGAAGTAACGAAATTTTCACTCGTTATAGTGGTTCGGGTTCTAAGGCAAATTATCGCTGGCCTAAATTTGTCCCATTGGCTGTGAGTTTATTTATTGATGAAGATTAAAAGCAAGGAATGCTTTCTAGATGCTATTCAACTAGAAAGAGCATGGAGAAGGAAAGAGTTAACTAATTTAAAATCATTAATTCATCAATCTAGAGATGCTCACAATAAAACACTTGTGCGTGCTGGAGTTTTGTTACTTTATTCTCACTGGGAAGGCTATGTAAAAAAAGTATGTGAGGCATTTTTTCATTACCTAAACTTTAAGGCTCATAAGTACTCTGAATTACAACCGAATTTTTTGGCTGTAGGTATAGCTAATCAATTTAATGGAAACTTTCCACAAAAAAGGTTTGGCTCTTACCTTAAATCGGTAAACTTTGTTTTGAACGATGCGAGTAATTTAAAGTTTAGAATTGATGTTGGCTCTAGGGTTGATACAAAAAGCAATTTAACCACTGAGGTTTTAGTTGAATTATTGAATATGCTTGGCATTAATACCGAGCATTTTACGAATAATCAGCAGTACATTGACAGTAAATTACTTAAGTACAGAAATGCCATCGCTCACGGCGAGAGAACAGAAAATAATCCTGATCTTTCAATTGATGAAGATGAGTTTAATGAAATATATACTCGAGTAAATAGCTTGGTTGATCACTTTGAAAGTATTGTTTGTAACCATGTCGAATTAGAAACATACAAAGTTGTGAGCAATGTATAGCTAACAAGCTGTTAAACAAAGACAATGCTCCTCACCCGTTTTAGTGGACACCTCCTCATCACTTTGAGGAGGCTAAAATGCCTAGATATACCCAACCTAGAAAGACATGGTTTTACCCAGTTAATTTTAAAATCAAAGCAGTCGAACTAAGCTTACGAGACGATGTCATGTCAAAGGACGTTGCTGAGGCGCTAGATATTCATCCGTTAATGCTTAGTCGTTGGCGAAAAGAGTATCGAGAAGGTAAGTTTAAAAACGTACCGCGCTATCAAAGCAACAATGAAACAATGAGTAAATTCCCAACAAAAAAAGAGCTGGATAACATTCAAAAGCTTAAGAAAGAAAATGAGCGTCTTAAGCAGGAGAATGACCTGCTAAAAAAGTGGCAACGGTATCTGGCGGAAGTACATCAGAACGATTTGGATTCATCCAAAAATTCGGACAAGCCTTAGGTGTAAAATACTTGTGTTCTTGGCTTAATGTTTCGCGTAGTGGGTTTTATGCTTGGCGTGACAGAACAGTGTCAGCTAGAGCGCTGTCAGATGCTAATTTGTTGTTGAAGATAAAGCACGTTTTCAATGTAAATCATCAAACCTATGGTAGCCCACGCGTATTTCATGCGCTAAAAAAAGAAGGTATAAACACAAGCCAAAAACGTGTTGCCCGCTTAATGCAAGAAAACGGTTTAAGAGCCAGAGCCCTTAAGACTTACAGCAAACCGGCGAAGGTGAAGTTCTTTTATAAAGAGATAGAAAACAAACGCAAAGATAGTGAAAAGGCCACGGGGATCAATCAGCAATGGTCTGGCGATATTACGTATTTAAAAGTCGGCGCTCGTTGGCATTACCTTGCTGTGGTTATCGACTTATATTCACGTCGAGTAATCGGCTGGGCGTTTGGTAAAAACAAAACAACAGACCTTACGTTAAAGGCGCTAAGGCTTGCGATAAAGAAACGACAGCCAACAGAGAGTGTATTATTTCACACTGACCGAGGCGCAGAATACCGTGCTCACGTTGTACAAAAGTATTTGGCTAGCAAAAACATCAAAGCCAGTATGAATAGGCCTGGGTGCTGTACTGACAACGCAGAAGTCGAGTCGTTCTTTCATTCGCTTAAAGCAGATTTAATTCGAGGAAATAAATTTGAGAGCAGCGGTAAACTATTATCAAAATTAAAGGTTTACCTAAATTATTTTTACAATAGACAGAGATTGCATTCGAGTTTAGGATATAAATCACCTGCCGAGTTTGAATTGGCAGTTAATTGAAGCGTGGACGGTGTCCACTTTATCGGGTGAAGATCAACAAATAACAGTTGGCTTTTGCTCGTTCCTCGCTTATTTTAGCCAACTACAATTTGCCCCTTAACAGGGCGTTATGTGAATCTCACGGTAAGGAGTACCAATGAAGAAATATATTTCAATTCTAGCTATTTTAATCATTTTAATTTCATCCGATGCGTTTGCAAATGAAGAGCAATTTGATTACGAGCAATTCGTTAATCAATATCATCAAGCAATGACTAATACTCAAAGGCCTGGAGCATCCAAAGAAGATTTAGAGAGTTATCTATCATTATTAACTGAAGATGTGGGCAATCAGCATTTCCCGAATGCTCCAGATGATTCCAGAGAGGCTAATGGTAAAAAACTAATGCGTGAAGGTATGTCACGTTATTTAGGTGTTCATACAGAGTATGAAGCTAAAATTCTTGAGTATATTGTCGGTTATAATTCTATTGCACTTAAACATACTTTCTCTGCTAAAGGCTTACGCTCCGATGGCTCTGAGTTTAGTTACAGTAAAGTGGTACTCGATGTTTTAGAGTTAGAAAATGGTAAAGTATCTGTAATTCGCAGATACGGAAAATAATTCACATAACAAGTATGGTGAGTCAAAAGGGGAAGTTTTATATGAAGCGAATGGTATAAAGTAATGCAATTAATTGATCCATCTTCCATTCAAGTCATTTCAGCATACTTTTTTTTCGGTGGTTGTATAGGTGTTTTTATTTGGGTTGGTTTGGTTATTTACTTAAAGAGTAAGTGGTTACCATTACTCGAAGAAACCCTTGATGATGGTGTTAAGTTTTATAGCCTTAACATCTTTTTATCCGCTAGCGGAATTCTACAATACGCTACAGTTTTTATTTGGTCCTTTCATGCTAAGCGTTACGGAATGTTTGAAAAAAGGCAGAGTGTACCTAAACACATTCAAAAGTGGTTTGTTTTTGCTTTTTTTTGGTTGATGTTTAGTGGGGCATTAATAGTAATATCTGCTGTTATCACTTAAGTGTATGCTCAATAAAATAAACTTATAAGATAATTGGATTTCTTACATATACAGAAGTAAGAATGTATTTAGGAACTTAATTATGATTAAGTTTATAGCTGGCAGTTAGGATGGGCGTCATTGTATGCTATGGAAGACGAAATTCGACCAAGATGAACAGGTTGAGCACCCCTATGTTCTTCAATATAGGCGGCTTCATTGAATTCTTTCTGTGAATGTTTATTCATGTTAGCGTTTGTCGTTTAGTTAATTGACAAACTAATTATGGCTCTGGCTTTGAATTAAGCTAACACCGTGCGGGAGTCATTATCTATAGGCATCTACGTAGGATACTTAATGGAGCCAGATTACCAAAACTATAGCCTCCAAGAGTTATTGGAGGCGCGCAGCTCAATTGATCAGCAAGCTTACCCACTTCGGTATTTTAAAATTTGCCAACAGATTGAGGTTGCGGCCAACAAGCCTCAAGAACGACAAGTTCTCAAAGACCGTGACTTTTTTTCTAGGCTCGTTTTCGTAAAAGTCATCACATCTTTGCTCAGCATAATTTTAGCTAGCAAATTATATTATGCTTTCTCGGAGGGGTATATTTCTTGGAAAGGAAATACTGACTATTTTGTCCAACAAAGTCCGCAGACATACTATTTTCTTGTTGCAGTGCATTTTTTCTTTTTAGGCTTTTTTTTAGTTTTAGTATTTACAAACTGGTGGATTAAAAAGCAAAACGCCTAATAAAGTTTTAGAGTCGATTTTTGCTCTTTTACCCGTTTAAGTTGACTCTAGATCATAGCAACCCATTTTCAGTTTAAAATAAACTGTTGACATAATATGTCGTGATGGTTACTTTTAATACATAATATTAAAAGGAAAACTAAAATGGAAATTTGGAATTTATTTACTGATTTTATTGTGCAATCAATCACCTTTTTTACTCAAGATGTGGGCGTAAGCCAAGCGGTTGCAATTATTTTGTTTACCGTTATTGGACGATTAGTTTTAATGCCGATTAACCTTGTTGCTATGGCTAATATGGTTAGAAATAAAAAAGCAATTGCCGCACTAAAACCTGAGCTAGATAGCATAAAAAACAACTATAAAGACCAGCCCAGCGAAATCGCAAAATTAACTATGGCGCTGTATAAAAAGCACAACATTAAGTTTATCGATAAAAAAAGTGTGACTAATATGGCAAGCCAAGGGGTATTTGGCCTTGGAACTTTTCAGGCTCTGCAACAAATTGTATTTAATAGTAAGTTTGCTTGGATTGCCAGTATTGCAAAGCCTGATATTGCGCTTTCGTTACTAGTGGGGGCTATTACATATTTATCTATGATGATGATGCCTGGTAGCGCAGAGCAAACCAGCACCTTATTGTTCCTAATTCCCGCAATTATTTGTGTGGTTACTCTCGTTAATTTTCCTTCTGCAATTGCTTTGTACTGGGCTACATCCAGTAGTACTAGCTTGTTGCAGTCATTATTAGTAAATAAATATTTTAAAAACCAGCAAACACAACAAGTTTTGTAAAGGTCGCTAAACAAAGGAATGACAATAATGAATATGTGTTATCAACCCACAGCTGATTTAATGGCATCGGCACTGTTAACCTACACCAATATGCGTGGATATTATGAGCATTATGGTGTTGATTGGCAGCAACTTAAAATATGTGAGCAAATTTCAGACCTTGAAAATTGGGATGTTTTGTTAAATGGCGATGTAGTGGGTGCAATGCGCTTGGCTTTTGATGATGAGGGGTGCTATATACGTGACTTACAAGTAGATGCTGCGTTTCAAAATATGGGTATTGGTGCTGCAGTAATTAATGAGGGTGCTCGTTTAGCTGTGCTCCAAGGTGCTATGCAACTTAGGCTTCGCGTTTTTAAAATAAGCCCTGCGCACAAGCTTTACACACGTTCAGGTTTCAGCATAGATAAAGAAGACGACAGATTTTATTATATGTCTAAAAGCTTAGTTTAATGGCTGTGACTTTTATTTTAAAAAATTAATGTTGCTCAGTCACTGTAGATTAATATTCGCTCATTCAAACTGCTATCCCGACAATTTAATAAAATAGTTATGGATAGATTATGCGCTTTTTTTCAAACAAAACAGCCACATTGAGTGTTTGCTTTTTATTGCTTGGCACGGGTTTTATGCTGATAGAAAACAGTGTGTATCAATATGTTGATCATAATGGTGTTCTACATGAAAGCGTGTTTATGCCCTTGAGCATACTGTGTTTTGCTTTGGGAGTTCTTATTGTGGTTAGTTTGTTAGCCCGAAAAGTATTCGGGCCATTTAAAAGTGCTAGGGCAGGTGGGCATTAACCGCTGCTGTTATTGCTCATTATTTAAATTAGCGGGCTCTAATAAATTAAATGTTGGTAAGCGCCATTTAAAGCGTACCGACGCCATACGAATTAAATAGCCTACTACTAAACTTGCAACCACGCTGATATTGTCATCAATGTTGTAGTGGTGCAGTGCTAAGTATAAACACGCGACTATAAGTGCTACGCTTGCGTAAAGTTCATGATGAAGTACTAATGGTGCTTGGCGACAAATTAAATCTCGTAATAATCCACCAAATACACCTGTTACTATAGCTGCGACCACACAAATTCCATAATGCAAACCCATATTAAGTCCAACTTGGCAGCCAATAATACTAAACGCAGCAAGCCCTAGTGCATCTAGGCGCATAAATATGCCTTTAAATTTAACCACCCATTTTGCCAACCAAGTGGTAACAATACCGGCTAGGCAAGTGATCAGTAAATATTCTGGGTGTTTTACCCAAGTCAGTGGGTAGTTACCTAATAAAATGTCTCGCACGCTACCACCACCAATGGCTGTGGCACTGGCTACCAACATAACACCAAACCAATCCATATTTCTGCGTCCAGCGCTAAGAGCCCCAGTCATGGCTTCTGCTGTAATACCTATAATATAAACGATGGTTAATAGCATGAGATGATCACTTGAAAATTTAACATGAAAATAAAAGCAGGATTGTAGTGATAAAAGCGTGCATTGACGAGTGAAAAATTACATCAAAAACAGCCAGTTTCAGATTAAAAAAACTAATGTGATAGCGAGGTGTGAATAGCCTGTTAATGCAACGAAAGCGGTTACTTTACTAATAAAAACAAAAAGGACAAATGACCGTAAATAAGCAATAAAACCTGAATAAATTTAAGGGCGTCAGGGCGTTATTGCCCTTAATTTTACTACTTTTAAAAAATGGTTTAACTCAATGAATTAACTTGAGCCACGTGCAATTAAACGCGGTGGTAGTAGGGTGCTTTGCACTTGCTCGCCACGGATGAGTTTTAGTAAGTTCTCAACCAACATTTGCCCAGCAATAGTGGTATTTTGTTCTATGGTTGTTAGCGGCGGGTTAATATAACTGGCAATAGATATATTATCAAAGCCGATTACGGCTACATCTTTTGGTACGTTAATATTGGCTTCTTTTAATGCCCGTATTGCGCCAATTGCTATAAGGTCGCTGGCTGCAAAAAGTGCATTAAAGGTAATGTTATTAGCAATTAACGAACGAGTGGCATGATAGCCTGATTCTTCGGTAGAGATAGCATTGGCAATTTTACGCTCATTAAGTGTAATGCCATTTTGTTGTAACGCGTCTTTAAAGCCATTAAAGCGGGCAAAAAATTCGGGGCTATGATCAGAGGCATCACCTATAAACGCGCAATCTTTGCGATTATGTGCCAACAAATGCTCAGCGGCTAGCTTTCCGCCTCCATAGTTGTCGCAGCTTATGGTTAAGTCGGGGCGGTTATCAACACTTGCTCCCCAGCAAACAAACTTGGTGTTTTGTTCAAGCAAAGTATTAAATTTAGGCTGAAAGTCTATATAGTCGCCATAACCTAATAAAATGATGCCATCTGCACGGTGACTGTCTTCATAGTCTGCCTGCCAATCAGCACTGGCCGATTGAAATGACACAAGTAAATCATAACCCTCTTTAGCGCAGGCCCGAGTAATACTGCCCAGCATAGCTAAAAAAAACGGATTTATTTGCGATTCGTCAGAGGTAGGATCTTCAAACAACAATAACGCTAGGGTGCTGCTTTGTTGAGTGCGCAGGTTACTGGCGTTTTTATCAACTTTGTAATTAAGCTTTTTGGCAATGTCATGAACTCGTCTTCGGGTTTCATCATTTACCAAAGGACTATTTCGTAAAGCACGAGAAACTGTAGATTGAGACACCCCAGCATAATGGGCTATATCAAATGAGGTGGCTTTACCTTTCATCACGATTACTTACTTAAGAGGACAATAAGGGGCTATTCTCGTTTATTAATGATTTTTTTCAAGCTTATTTGTCAATAAAGGCATTTTTTTATTGATTTTAACATGACACCGGTGTCACAATGAGGGTGTTTTATCATTTTGTTGTCAAAACGTATTAGCTACCTTTATTATTAAAGGTAGCCTTTTTTTATAGTGATAGCTGCTTTGAGGTGATAGCTCAAAGTAAATAAGTATCAATGGATACCCCATTAAAATAATAAGTACTCATTACTTAAACAAAAGAGATAACACTATGGGTTTACACTCTAGCACACACTTTGATCCAATTCTGGTTGCCGATATTGGTGGCACAAATGCTCGCTTTGCGTTGATCACGGGGTTTGATGAATTAAGTAATCAATTTACCATTGAGCATAATCATACGTTTCCAAGTGCTAATTATGGATCGCTCGAAAGTGCTACCGAGTATTACTTATCAACAGTGTCTCATATAAATCCTAAACGCGCATGCCTAGCAGTGGCAGGCCCAATTAACGCAGGCCAAGTTCACTTAACTAACTTAGGTTGGCACTTTAGCGTTAATGATTTCAAACAGCATTTTGACTTAGAACAATTAAGCGTAATAAACGACTTTGCTGCATTCGCTTACGCCGCTCCGTATTTAGATCCTTCTCAAAACGTAACCGTTAAACCTGGCCAAGCAGACGACACAGCAAATATTGGTGTAATGGGCCCAGGTACAGGCTTTGGTGCAGCGTGTTTAGTAAGAACTGCACATTCGTGTGCGGTAATGAGTTCAGAAGGTGGTCATATTTCTCTAGCGCCAGTAAATGAACTTGACGCTCAGCTTATTCAAGCACTTAAGAAAGACCACCCACATGTATCGGTAGAAACGGTGTTTTCTGGACCAGGCATTGCTCATCTATATAAAGCAATGGCTGCAGTTAAAGGGGGGGCTGCAAAAAATTTAGATGCGGCGCAAATTAGCAGCTTAGCCAATAGCGGTGAATGTGAAGTGTGTGACGCAACGCTTAATCAGTTTTGCGATTGGATTGGCAGTGTAGCAGGCGATTTAGCGCTTGCTTATGGTGCTCTTGGTGGCCTTTATATTGGCGGTGGGATATTACCAAGAATGCAGGCTCGTTTACTAGAAAGCCGCTTCATTGAGCGCTTTTCACAAAAGGGTATTATGTCGCAATATACAGGTCAAATTCCGGTCACATTAGTAACACAAGACAACATTCCTTTAATTGGTGCTGCCGCGTGTTTGCATACGAGTCAACAGGTTTAATTACGTTGCATACATTTGGAAATAAATAGATGAAAAAAGTCACTATAAATAGCGTTGCTAGTTATGCCGGTGTATCTAAAAAAACGGTATCGCGCGTACTGAATAACGAACCAAATGTGAGCGCGGCCACCCGCGAGAAAGTATTAGCGGTATTTAAAGAGCTTGATTACACACCTAATCCCATTGCTCGAGGGCTTGCACAAAACCGTAGTTTTATTATTGGTTGTTTATACGATAACCCAAGTAAAAGTTATATTACTCGAGTGCAAACAGGCGCATTAGCTGCTTGCCAAGAAAACAACTATAACTTGCTGATTCACCCTTGTGAGCTCAGAGGTGATGCACTTATTAATAATATAGAGCAGCTATTACAGTCATCACGCCTTGATGGTTTAGTACTTACGCCACCATTTTGTGACTTTTCAGAACTGGTTGACTTTTTAAAGTCGAAAAAAATTCCTTATGCTCGAGTGGCTTCTGCTATTTTAGAAGATGACTCTATTTCTGTTACCAGTAATGACGAGCAGGGCGCATTTGAAATTACCGAACATTTAATAAACCTAGGGCATACGTCTATCGCGTTTATTAAAGGTCACCCAGATCACAGTGCTACACAGCAGCGTTTTAAAGGCTACAGGCGCGCATTAGCAAGCCATGGTATTGAATTTAATGAACGCTTAGTTGAAGAGGGGAACTTTAGTTATCACTCAGGGGTAGACAGTGCGCGTAGTATTTTAGATTTATCGCCACGACCTACTGCTGTATTTGCATCGAATGATTACATGGCAGCCGCCGTGCTTAAATTAGCTACACAGCGTAATTTACGTGTACCAGATGACATTTCTATTGCTGGCTTTGATAACGCTCCCATAGCGCGTCATATTTGGCCTGGGCTAACGACTATAGCGCAACCCGTAGAAGAGATGACTAAACAGGCTGTTACCCAGTTAATTACCCATATTATTGAGCCGCAAGAGTCGCCTTATAAGGTGATTTTAGAAGCAAAATTAATCACGCGAGAGTCAACCGCAGCCGTAAAATAAAACCGCTTTTTCACAGTAGCCCGAGTATGAGTGACGCTTACTCGGGCTTTTTTTATCTGCATTTTTAACCTTCATTATTTGCCGCTAATATTTCACTAAAAATTCACGTTTATTTATTGCACATGTTAAAAAAAATGACTATTTTTATTACTCAGGGTTGACACCGGTGTCATTGTCATGCGTTAATACCCTGACACCGGTGTCAGGGTTGTTGTGAGAGGCTCCCTGGTAGCGTACCTTTGAACGGGTAAGTCAAAGATGCTCAGTACAGTTATTTTCGTGGAGTCTATAATTGTTACTGAGCCTTTATCCTCTAACGAATAGAGATGAGTAAAATTATGTTGCACCCTCGAATTCAAGAAGTCACAGAACGCGTTATTGAGCGCAGTAAACAAACCCGTCAAGCCTATTTAGATCGTATTTCGCACGCAAAAAAACAAACAAGAGTTCGTGCTGGTTTAGGCTGTGGCAATATTGCCCATGTTATGGCTGCGTGCAGTAGCGATGACAAAGCGCGTTTAAAAGCAGATGAGGTGCCAAACCTTGCAATTATTAATTCATACAACGACATGTTATCTGCGCATGTGCCTTACAAAGAATACCCAGATTTAATTAAAAGCATTGCCACTAAATTTGACGCGACCGCGCAAGTTGCTGGCGGTGTACCTGCGATGTGTGATGGCGTTACCCAAGGTCGTGACGGCATGGAACTATCGCTTTTCTCTCGTGATGTTATTGCTATGTCTACTGCGGTTTCTTTATCGCATGACGTGTTTGATGGTGTGTTTTGTTTAGGTGTGTGTGACAAAATTGTTCCTGGCTTATTAATTGGTGCTTTATCATTTGGCCATTTGCCTGTGTATTTTTTACCAGCAGGACCAATGCAGTCAGGTATTCCAAACAAAGACAAAGCACGTATTCGCCAAAAGTTTGCACAAGGCTTAGTGTCACGTGAAGAGCTATTAGAAGCAGAAAGTGCTTCTTATCACAGTGCCGGTACGTGTACGTTTTATGGCACTGCAAATTCAAACCAAATGCTTATGGAAATTATGGGCTTACACCTACCAGGTAGCTCGTTTATAAATCCATACACAGAATTGCGTGATGGCTTAACGGGTAATGCCGTTGAGACCATGCTTAAGCAGCTTACAGAAAACAAAGATGGCCCGTGTTTAGCGGATGTGATCAGCGAAAAAACCATTATTAATGGCCTGGTTGGTTTGCTATCAACCGGTGGCTCAACCAATCATGCAATCCACATTGTGGCAATTGCAAAAGCGGCTGGTATTCAGGTTACGTGGAAAGACATGTCTGATTTATCAGCAGTTGTACCATTACTGACGCGTATTTACCCTAATGGCTCAGCTGATGTAAACCATTTCCAAGCAGCTGGCGGTATGGGCTTCTTAATGCGTGAATTAGCAGGTGCTGGTTATCTTCACACAGATGTAACCACTATTTTAGGCGAAGGCCTTGCACCTTACATGTGTGAGCCACTGCTTGATAAAGACGATAACTTGATTATGAGTGATGCCAATGGCCCTAGTAAAGTTAAATGGGTTGCGTGTCCAGAAAACTCACATGATGAAGAAGTACTTCGCCCTGTAAATAATCCATTTAGTAAGCAAGGTGGTTTACAGTTATTAACGGGCAACTTAGGTAAAGCCGTTATTAAAGTCTCTGCTGTTGCAGAATCTCATCAAGTGGTGTCGGCGCCAGCTAAAGTATTTAGCTCTCAAGGTGAGTTACAAGATGCTTATAGCCGTGGTGAACTTAACCAAGATTTTATTGCTGTTCTTAAAGAGCAAGGCCCTAAGGCTAAAGGCATGCCAGAGCTTCATAAGCTCACGCCGGTAATGGCAACATTACAAGATCAGGGTTATAAAGTGGCCATAGTTACCGACGGACGTATGTCGGGTGCATCAGGCAAAGTACCAGCGGCAATCCACTTAGCACCTGAAGCGGTAGAAGGTGGCATTATAGCTAAAATCCATGAAGGCGATATTGTTACTTTAGATGCGCCAAATGGTATTTTAAAAGTGCATGTAAGCGACGAAGAGCTTGCACAGCGTGAGCTACAAATTAGCCAAGCAAGCCAAACATTTGGTACAGGCCGTGAATTATTTACTGGATTTAGAAATATCGTAAGCAGTGCCGATTTAGGTGCAAGTGCTTTTGGACTTGAATAATAATTAGCCATATTGGGTAATGAGGAACAAGTAATGAGTATTGAAAAAATCTTAGCATCGGCACCCGTTGTGCCAGTGGTGGTAATCGAAAAATTAGAAGATGCTGCACCACTTGCAAGAGCGTTGTATAACGGTGGCTTAAAAGCACTTGAAATTACACTGCGTACACCAATTGCTGCACAAGCTGTAAAGCTA